>DASRSE010000235.1:0-11588 GCA_035656655.1 Pirellulales bacterium | reverse complement strand
CCTCGGCCTGAAGAAACTCCCGCGCCTGATCTTCGGCCGCGGTTTCGATTTTCTTGGCGGCGTCGTAGGCGGCCAATTCTTGCACCGAACCGAGCGGCACAATCGTATTGCGGCAGCTCGCAAAAACGCCGGCCAGCGAGTAATAGTCCTCGGTCGGAATCGGATCGTATTTGTGATCGTGGCAACGGGCACAGGCCACCGTCAGGCCGAGCATCGAGCGCGACATCACGTCGATTCGCTCGGCCCATTGCTCCGCATTGGAACGATCGTTGTCGTTGACGAAGGCATTGCCCAACCCGAGCGCAAAGAATCCGAGCGCCGCGCGATCTTTTGAGTTGTCGCCCGGCTGCTCATAGAGATCGGCGGCGATTTGCAATTTCAAAAAGCGATCGTAAGGAAGATCGGCGTTGAAGGCTTGAATGACCCAATCGCGATACCGCCAAGGATTCGCCTCCGGCTTGTCATCGTTCGAAAATTGATCTTCGCCGTAACGAGCCAGATCGAGCCAGAGCCGCGCTTGGTGTTCGCCATATTGGGGAGACGCCAGCAGCCGCTCGATCGCCTGGTCGTACGCGTCGGCGCGTTTGTCCTGGACGAAAGCCTGAACTTCGGACCATGTCGGCGGGAGCCCTGTCAGCGTGTAGCTGAGGCGGCGGAGCAACGTCGCTCGATCGGCACGGCCGTTCGGCTGGACATGCGCCGTGGCCCACTTGGCCGCGATAAAACGGTCGATTGGCTGCGAATTGTGCGGATCAATCGCGGCCGGCGGTTCGACCTGCGCGACCGGTTGAAATGACCAGAACTTTCGGCCCGCCGCCAGATCGATGCCGCTTTTCTTGGCCGCGACAAGATCTCCCTCGCGCGGATCGGGCGCGCCGATCTCCACCCAATGAATCAGGTCGGCAATCAGCGGCGGTGGCAAGACATTTTCCGGCGGCATCTTGGCCGGATGGCCGCTAACCATCCGGATCAGCAGGCTTTCTTTGGGCTTGCCCGGCTTGATGGCCGTGCCGGACTCGCCCCCTTTGACCCACCCCGCCCGCAGATCGAGCCGCAGACCCGCCTCCTGATCTTTCTCGCCATGACATTTCAAACAATGCTCGGCCAGCAAGGGGCGAATTTTCTGCTCGAAGAATTCGATCTTCGCCGGATCGGGCGGCTGCGGCGCAAGGTCCTTCGCTCGCCCACGGCGCACCGCTCCCCCCGTCAGCAGCACGGCCACGAGCAGAATTTGCCAATTCATACGCATCAGCAGGAGGGCCTCAGGCGGCTGCGGCCGGGTCAGGTCATGGCGAGACGGAAGGAGGGGCCGGCGGATGTCACAAACCGCGACAAATGCCGTTAGGCGGGGGCGGGCGTTGCCAGGCGGGGAAGATCGGGCCGAGCCTGGTCCGCAATCCGCCCAAACTGCCTTTTGATCATGAACATCATGATAATGTCCGCAGCCTCCGTCCGCAGCCCAATAAAATAGCGCGGCGCGGTCAGAATTCGGCTCCGGAGTAGATTTCAGGCCGCAATCCGCGACCGGCAGCGGCAAATCCGCGCGAAAAACCGCCGCCACGCGGCTGGTTCATCGGCTCAAGAGCCAGCCGGATGGGCCGGACTGAGCCGCACCAGCAGAATCCCCGGCGTGGCGAGCGTGCAGCGGAGCTTGCTGGCCGTTTCGCCGAGCCGGACCGTCTGGATTTTATCCAGATTGTGCTGAGCGTCGAGCAAATAGAACTCGGCGATCGAGCCGCCGGTCCAAGGAATGCTTTTGAACGTGAAATCAAAATCGTTCTCGCCGCCGCGATACTTGCTGAGCAAGAGGTTTAGTTGCGTCTTGTCGGCATTGAAGCCGGCGCAATGGGCGATTTCGCCCGTCACGTGGCCGTGCGTCGCCACGCCGTCGGGGGTCTCCAGCAACTTGCGAAACGCGAGAAAGGCATAGAAAGTTTTCGTCGGCACGCCATGCCGCGTGAACAAGCCCCAGGCGCCAGTGTCGCCCGCGTAATAGTTCGCCACGTCGACCGGGCTGGTTTGCAAATCGAGCAGCACATATTCAAGAAACGCCGCGCCGCTGATGCCGCCAATTTCGGCGAAGCTTTTTTCACGCGCCGGGCCTTGTCCGCCGGGCGAGAGCGGGCCCCAATCCTTTTTCGGCAATAGATTCCACTCGTTCAAATGAATTTCGGTCTTCGTGAAGCCATGCTCATCGAGCCACGCGCGGATTCCGCGGGCCTTGATCCCGTACGCCTGCGGTTCGTCGGTGTAAGTGTGCCACGAGAAGAAGTCGAGCGGCGCGTGCTCTTGCGTGCAGTGCTCGAGAAAACCATCGAGAAAGGGAGTCGAGCGCCACTTGCCTTCCACGATTTCTCCCGCCGCGCCCACGGCCGGGCCGCCGACCAGCAGGTCCGGGAATTTTTCCTTGATCCGCTTGGCGGCGGTCACATACAGACGATCGTAATCGTCGTCGCTCCCGCTCCACATGGCGGGCCGATTCTCCGGTTCGTTCCAGATTTCCCAATACCGGATGTGGCGATGGGCGCCGTCCGCCCAGCCTTCGTTCTCATGGCGAATGATCCCCAGACAGGCGTCGGCCCAGCGGGCGAAATCGGCGGGCGGGTGAACATAATACTTTTTCCGCGAGTGCTCGATGCTCTCGCCCAAGCGATACACGACCGCCGCGCCGCTTTTTTCGATTGCAGCCAGATAATCGTCGGTGCGTGAGAACTGATAGCTCGCGGCGGCTTCCGGATCGGCTGTCGGCGACGGAAAGACCACGTGCATATCGACGACCGCCGGATTGGGCCAATCGCAATCGTGGAGCCGCGTAATGGGAATCGCGAGTTCCTTCCAATAATTCGTCAAGTCGATTGTCTCGCCCGCGTTGCTGGGGCCGCCATTCACGCCGTGCAACGGACGGATCGTGTGCGTCGGCTGCGCGCAATCGACGATGATCTCTTTCGCGACGTCGCGCTCCGCGATGGAAACCAAGAGTACCAATCCGCATAGTGGAATCACCGCGGAAGCGCAACGGCTCGATTTCATGGCAGGTCAATCTCGGCAGGAAGAAGAACGGGAGCAGCAGGCGCGGCCGCCATGAGGACTATTTGCCCAGCAGCGCTTTTTGCACTGCCGCGGCAATGAGCCCATAGCCTTCATCGTTGGGATGAACCTTGTCCGGAAACAGCTTGCCATGCTCGGCCATGGCGGAGTACAGGTCGATCACCTCGGTCTTTTCATCCGCGGCGACTTCCTTCAGCAACGGCAAGACTTCGTTCTTGATGATCTCATCGCGAATTCCATAATTGCTAGGAAAGGCCGGAACCGGATAGCAGACGTAGATGACGACGTGCGGATTCGCTTTCTTAAAAGCGTCGATGATTTCTTTCGCGCTGGCGACGAATTCGTCTTTGTGCGACCAGTTTTGCGGCTTCGTGTCGTTTGTGCCGAGTTTCAGTACGACCACGTCAGGCTTGAATTCGAGCGCGGCTTTATACTTGCCTTGCTTGTCGTACGGCTTGTCGCCCGACTTCAACATGGTCGCGCCGCCGACGCCAAAGTTCTTCACATCCCATTTGTCGCCGAGCAATTTGGCCAATTGCTTAGGATACGGTCCGCGCTTCGGGTCGCTCGCGCCAGCCCCTTCGGTGATGCTGTCGCCGACGCATGCGAGCTTGATCGGGTCCTTGTAATGCGACACGTCGACCGGTTTCGGCTCGGCAGCGCGAACGCCGGTTGCGACCACGAAAATCCCCGTGAGACCAACTGCGAGCAGCAGCCGGCGCGAAAAGCTTGTGGACATCTTCGATTCTCCAACAGGTGGGAAATTTTCGCCGCGGTCATGCGGACCGCGGCGGAGGCAGGTTCGCCCCAGTATAATTCGCCCGGCCGGCGGATGCGAGCAAATCTTGGCCGGCGGTTTTGCCCCCCAACTTTCGCCGAGCGCGGCGAAGCGCCGCCGCTCAAACTTCTTCGTGAAATAGGGGCGCGCTCGGCTTGGCTCGCAGCGGCGCCGCCCGAAACAGAGTCGCGAGCAGCACCGCGAACAAGAGCACCGCTCCGCCTAGCAAGGTTCGAGGCGCCGGCCGCTCTTGCAAGAGGGCGTAGGCGAACACAATTCCATAAACCGACTCGAGCGTGACAATGACGGCGGCCGTGCCGGCTCGAATGTGGGCCAGCGCCATGTTGAAGAGCGTGTGCGGCAAGGCGGTGCAGACGACTCCCAGCACGACCAGCAGGCCGCAGTCGCGCGCCGACGGGAAAGTCTCGCCGGCAAACCAAATTCCCAGCGGCAGACAGACGACCGCCGCGACCGTGATTTGAACGAACGACAGCAGCGCGGCGGCATGCGTTTGGATCAAGGTTCGGTTCAGCAGCGACAAGGCGGCAAACAAGAGGCCCGACAGCACGCCCCAGCCAGCGCCTTGCGTAACCGAATTGGCGGTGTCAAAGCGCGGCACGATCAGGGCCAAACCGCCGAGCACGAGCAGCGCGGTCGCCAGGTCGAACGCGCGAAATCGCTCGCGGTAGAGGAGCGGTTCGAGGAGGGCGACAAACAGCGGAAAACTGGAATAGGTGAGCAGCGCGATCGCCACGGTTGAAACTTGCACGGCTTGAAAGAACGTCGCCCAGTGGAGACCGAGCAGCAGGCCCGACACGAGCAGCAACGGAACCGCGCGCCACCGCCAGCCCAGCTCGCGCCGTCGCCAAAGCAGCAGATACGCGCCAAGCGCCACGGCCGCCGTGGCCGTTCGCCCCAGCACGATCGTGAACGGGGCCAAGAGCAGAAACTTGCCAAACAAGGCCGTTAGCCCAAACAGCGCGACCGCCGCATGCACCTCCAGCAATCCCCAGCGGCTCGAACGATCTGGGCCATCATGCATCGCGCGGTACGCCGGAAAAGGGGTGCGGCGGAAAAGGAAAAAGAGCGGTCCGGATCGCCACCACGAGGCAGGCGGCGGAATCGCGCGGATTCCACGCGTCGCCGGGCCGTCGATCGTCGCCCGACGCGCCGGCGGCGACCAAACTATAACAGAAACCGTTCCGGTTTGCCGCGCCGGTCGTCCGCCAGGGTGAACCGAGAAATGCAGCTCCCGAGCGGCGGCGCGGCCAGTGGTCCCGCCAGCCGTTCTGCGGTACGATGGCGGTCATTCGTACCGGCGCTCGTTGTCCTTCGCGCGCGAGCGGCCAGCGCCCCACCCGTTCTGGTTTTTTGCGGAAAGTGTTCCTGTGATGGACTTGGAAGAGCGGCCCTTTCCGGCCGCGGCGCTCCGCGCGCAGTTTCCGGCCTTGACCCGCGAGGTCCACGGCCGGTCGGCGGTCTTTTTTGACGGCCCGGCCGGCAGCCAGACGCCACAGCGCGTAATCGACGGCGTGGCGAATTATCTGTCGAGTTGCAATGCCAACCACGGCGGCCGGTTTGCCACGAGCGTCGAAAGCGACCAGATGCTCGACGAAGCGCACGCGGCGCTGGCCGACCTGGTCGGGGCGGCCGATCCGGCCGAAATCGTGTTTGGCGCGAATATGACGACTCTGGCCTTTGCCTTGTCGCGAGCGCTGGCTCGCACTTGGGGTCCGCACGACGAGATTTTGGTCACCCGTCTCGACCACGACGCGAACGTGAGTCCGTGGGCGCTCGCCGCGCGCGATGCCGGCGCGACCGTGCTCCACGTCGATATTCGGCGCGACGATTGCACGCTCGATCTGAACGACTTGCGCGCGAAGCTTTCTCCACGCACGAAGTTCGCGGCGATCGGCTGCGCGTCGAACGCCGTTGGAACGCTCAATCCGGTCGCCGAAATCACGGAATGGGTTCACGCCGTCGGCGGCCTCGTGTTTCTCGACGCGGTCCATCTGGCGCCGCACGCGCTGCTGGAGGCCGACCGCTGGGGGTGCGATTTTCTAGCGTGCTCGGCGTACAAATTTTTCGGGCCGCATGTCGGCGTGCTCTGGGGACGGCGTGCCCTGCTCGAAAGCCTCTCCGCGTACAAAGTCCGGCCGGCTCCAGACGACTTGCCCGGCAAGTGGATGACCGGCACGCAGAACCACGAGGCGATCGCCGGCGCGCTGGCGGCAGTCCAATATCTGGCGGACGTTGGCAATTTGCTCGGGCCGGAGGCGGTGGATCAGCGAGGTTCGCTTCGCACCGCGATGCCGGCGATCACCGCTTATGAGCGGCAACTTTGTCTGCGGCTCTTGGCCGGTTTAGCCGAATTGAAAAGCGTGAAAGTGTGGGGAATCACCGACCCGGCGCGGATTGCCGAGCGGGTTCCGACCGTTTCGATCACCCATCGCCAATTCGCGCCGCGCGAGTTGGCCGAGCGCTTGGCCGAGCGCGGCATTTTCGTCTGGCATGGCAACTTTTACGCGTTGCCGCTGACGGAGGCTCTGGGGCTCGAGCCCGAAGGGATGGTGCGCATCGGCCTCTTGCATTACAACACGGAAGGCGAAGTCGACCGGCTGCTCGAGGCGCTGGCGGAGTGGGAATAAGCGACGAAGCCGCGAAGTCATTTTCGATCGCTCGTTCATGATGCAGCGCGACGGTCCGCAAACCGCCGCCGAAATCGCCGGCTCCGGCCAGACCGCCGGCTCCGGCCAGACCGCTGGCTTGAGGCCAAAGCGCTGGCTTGAGGCCAGAGCGCTTTCGACGGCGCAGATTTCCGCTCGCGGGGGCCGCGGCGCGATCGTCCGAGCCATCCGATTTTAAACCATCACCAGTCGAGAGCGCGCATGTCCGTTCAGCCTGTCCGTTTACAAAAACTTGGCGACGATCGGCTCTTGATTGCGTGGAGCGACGGCCAAGAGCGCGAGTACACGGTCCGCGCGCTGCGCGACGCTTGCCCTTGCGCGACTTGCCGCGAAAAACGAGCAGCCCCCGCGCCGGCCGCCAACTTGCTGCGCGTCCTGTCGGCCGCGGAGACGCAGCCGCTGACGATTCGCGGAATGAAGCCGGTCGGCAATTATGCGTACGGGATCGATTTTAGCGACGGCCACGACACGGGCATTTTCACGCTCGAGTTCTTGCGCGAGCTAGGAAAACCGCGGTAAGCGGCCGCGCGGCCGGCACCCGGGCGCGCGGAGTCGATCGGATCGATGGCTTCGGCGCCGGTTTTTCCGGCGGTTTCTTCCAATGGAGGCTTCTCGGGCGGCAGGGGCGTTTCCTGGGCCGTTACTTGTTAGGAACGGGCGGCAAGCCTTTCAGTCCTTTTTCAAGTTCGTGGAAATCCTCGGGATTGTTTCCTTGTCCCTTCGGTTTTTCCTTCTGCTTGATCACGTCGGCTTGGCTGAGATGGATCTTTTTGTACTCGTCGTCGCCGACGACGTAGTACCACTGGCCGAAGCGCTTGTTCAGGTCCTTCACGCGGGCCTCGGCCTTTTTAACCTGGTCGTCGTATACGCTCTGCTTGCGCTTGTTGTCGGCGATGATCCGTTCGCGTTCGGCTGCCTGGGCCGCGCCCTTCTGATCGTCTTTTTTGGTGTCATCCTGCTTGGTTTGGTCCTTCTTCGTATCGTCTTTTTTGGTTTCGTCTTTTTTGGTTTCCGCATGGTCGGCCGCAGGCTTGTCGCCAGCTTTCAAGTCGGTGTCGTGCTTGTCGCCGGCATCCGGTTTTGCGGCGGGTCCCTTGTCGTCGGCGTCCGCGGCGGTGTAGACCGTCGCGCGGCCGGCGGCGGCGGCACTTTTTTCGTTCGGCTTCTTGTCGTTTGATTTGCCCGCGTCCGGTTGGCTGGCGTCCGGCTTCTTTTCGTCCGCTTTGCCGGCTTCTGGCTGGCTGGCGTCGGGCTTTGTTTCAGCCGGCTTCTTTTCGTCCGGCTTCTTTTCGTCCGGCTTGTTCGCTTCCGGAGCCGCTTCGCCCGGCACGATTTCGAGCATTGGTTTCGGGATCATCGACTCGTTCAGTTGGGCCATCACAAAGATGTAGCGGCTGACCTGGGTTTTGTCTTTCTTCGCGGCTTTGGCCTCTTTTTTGGCGTCTTTGTCGTTCGACTCTTCGGTCTGACCGGCGATTTTGCCAAAGCGGAGGACATATTCGACCCCGTCGTTGAGGCGACACACCACTTCGCCATCGCTCGAGCGGATAAAGGCCTTGCCATCGGCGGAGACGGCCGGATAAAAGCCGCGGCGGAAGAGCGATTGAGCCGCATCCTCGTTCGTCTTCAAAAACTCCATCAAATCGCCTTCGAGGCCGGCCGGTTTGCGCTCGACATCGACGATCTTCAGATCGTCAAAGGCGTTTTTCATGTCGTTCAGCTTGGTCACGTTCAGCTCTTCGTCCGCGGTCAGCTTGAATTCGGTCGGCTCCTTCTTGGCATTGAATTCCACCGCTTTCAAGAGCGACCAAGCGGATTTCGCATTGTCGAAGCCCAGCTCCAAGGTCGCTCGCGGAATTTGGCGCGAGCGGAGCATGCCTTGCAAGTCGACTCCCGCTTCGGACACGTAATCGCGAATCTCGACCTGGGCGATGTTCGCAGGGTTCAGGCCGAGCAGATTTTTTTCGATCCATTCGCCGAACCGCGACGAAAACTTGTCGGCATGGATTGAAACCAGAAAGATGTTGTTGTCGCCCGCCCGGCGGACGTAGTGCAGATCGCTTCCTTCTTTGAAGGGCTTGCCGATGATGAAGGTCGCCAGATCGTGCCCCTTGCCGTCGGTCACCTTGATCCGCTCGCCCACTCCGGTCGATTCGACCTGCAAGCTATTCGGGTCGGGCTCGACGACGCCGTACTTGGCCTGGTCCCCTTTGTCCTTGCTGATCCGATCTTCGATTTTCAGATCCATCACGGCGGCCGCCGCATCGGCCATGTGGCTCTTGGCGTCAGCCGGATAATTCTGATTCGAGGAGATCACCCAGCGATTATCGACTTGCTTAACGGTGAAGGGGGTCAACTCCGCCGTGTCCTCGTTGAACTTGAGGATTTCGAGCCCCTTTACGTTCAAGGGGTCGGTGCCGTCGAGTTGCGGATAGAGCGGCTTGCCCACGTCCGCTTGAGTCGTTTCCTCGATCGGGCGCGGATGCGTGGCAAAAGCCACGGCCACGAGCACGGCGGCGACGGCGACCAGCGACAGGGTTTTGGCGGCATCACTCATAAGATAGACCTCGAAAATTCGGAGGAAATTGGCTGCGCAAATCGGCACGGCTCCGCTACGGGAGCGTGGCTATTTCAGACGGGCCCGCGAAACTCCTTCGCGCTCTTCGGAGCGGCGGCGGAAAAAGACGATCGCCGCGAGACAGAGCGGCAACAAGGGGGGCAGAATGATCGACCAGAACTT
Source organism: Pirellulales bacterium (assembly GCA_035656655.1). Lineage (GTDB taxonomy): Bacteria > Planctomycetota > Planctomycetia > Pirellulales > DASRSE01 > DASRSE01. Next base: position 2,335 of record DASRSE010000235.1, on the reverse strand, counting down.
ATAGCCCATTTGGACGCGGCGAATGTCGTTCGCTTGCGACTTGCGGATTTCGTCCAACTTCTGCTCGCTTTCCTTTTTCGCCTTTTCGAGCTTGACGGCGATGCGATCCTGCTCGACCTTTTCGTATTGGCGAATTTGGTCGTTCAACTCGCGATCGCTCACATTGCTTTGTTTTTGCAGTTCCTCGACTTTGGCTCGCATGGCCTTGTTGTATTGCTTGACGGCGTCCTCGACCTTATTCAGGTCTTCTTCGCGTTTTTTGGCCAACTGCTGTTCGCTGTCGCTGACCAGCGTGTCGATTTTTTGGAGCGTGCGGTAGACTTTTCGCCGCTTGCGGATGTCCAAGAACCGCGTTTCGGCGGCCAACTCGTCAATCGTGTTGAGGACGAAAATGACGTTGTCGGCGTCCGGTTTCACGTCGTCCATGAACTCTTCGCCGCGCAGCCGCAAGCCAAAAAAGGCGCTCGCCAAGACATCGACATCGGCCACGACGACCACGTTCAAATCCGTGCTGACCGGCGGCTTGGAAGCTTCCTTGTCCGGCGCCGCGGCGCCGCTCTTCGATTTTCCGGAAGCCGTTTTATCCGTCACGCCGTGGTCCGGAGTTTTTTCTTTTTCACTGCCGGCTTTTTCACTGCCGGCTTTTTCACCACCCTTATCGCTGCCCGCTTTTTCACCGCCCGCTTTTTCGCTGCCCTGATCACTGCCGGCCTTGGGGGCCGGCTCTTTATTCGGCGTTGCCTGATTGTCGGTGGCAGCTTCTTTGCTCGCGGCCGCCTTCTCGCTGGCGGCTTTGTCGCCGTTCGCGGTTTTCTCGTCCGTTTTTTTCTCGTCCGCCTTCTTCTCGTCGCTAGCTTTCTCATCCGCGTTGGCGGGGGCCGCGCCGGCGCCATTTCTCGGCGCGGCGGTGGGGACGGTCGCGGGCGACGCCGCGTCCTGGAAGTCCTTGTCCGACATTTTCGGATTGAGTGGCGGAGTCATGTCCGCGGTCCCGGTGAGCTTGGCCGCCAACTGATAACGCAGGTTCTGCGGCTTCACCTGGTTGAGGAGGTTCGGGTTGATTTGCGGACCGCTCATCATGAATGGATTGGAGGGCATCAGGATCTTGGTCTGGTCGACAATGCCCGTCTTGTCGCCGGTCGCCACCAGCGGCGTGAATTTCGTCCGCTCGGCTTTGTTGCGATGCTGGATCGAGCCGGCAAACGGAAACAGGACCATGCTCAAGCCTGACGTGATCGGCTCGTTGGGATTGAAGGCGTCCGGATTGCCTTCGCCGGGGCTGGCGAAGACCCATTCGACATTGCCGAACTGAGTCGAGCGAATCAGGCTGGCCCATTTGGGCGACGGAAAATAGTCTTGGCAGATTACGTTGCCGCCGTTGAAGTCGACCTCTAGCAGATCCCACAAGGGCTGGATGTTGCCCTTGGGCGCCGGCGGCTGCTGCATGCCCATCATTCCTCCCGGCGGCTGCTTCGGCTGGTTCGTGCCCGGGACACCGTTGAAGAAGACGGGAAAGGGATCTTCAAAAATCGCGGTCGGCTGGCCGCGCTTCACCGCCTCGATGAAGTTGTGCATGGCCTCGGGGCTGAGCGAAGAGGGCTGCGCCGCGAGCAGCACGTCATACCGCTCCGTGATCGGCTTGGCCGGGTCAACCTGCACCACGTCATATTGTTTTTTCAACTCGTCGATCAGCATCTGGTTCTGGCTCGCCCCGGTCATCATGTCCGGCGTGCCGAATAAGCGAACGTCGGTCGTGAGGACGCCGACCTGCTTGCGCTTGGTCTGGCTGACGGTGGCGATCGAGCGAGCAATTTCATATTCCACCGGCAGCGACTTGCCGACGAACGGCACAATCACCGCCGGATCGGTGCCGCAAGTGAAGGCCAAACCGAGCATGACTTTCGCGTCGGGATCGCGGAGCCCTCGATTGTGCGATTCGACCGTCTCGGGCTTGATGCCGAATTGGCGCTCGGCACGGCCGACATCGTCCGAAAACCGGTTGACATCGTGGACGTTGATCGAGAGCTTGTTGCCGCCGATCGATTCAAATTCCTTGAGCGCGTTGAGCAGGTTCAGCCGCGTGGTGATATACGATTCGGGCACTTCGTCCGCCGTGCTGACATACGCATCGACGCGGACCGGCCGTTTGGCATCGAGATTTTGGATCAGCTTGACGGTCTCCGGCGACAGCGAACTGAGCCGTTCGCTCGAAACATCGACGCGGGCAAAATCATGATCGTGGAAAAACGAGATCGCGGCGACAATCAGCACGGCCAAGGCGAGCGACCGCACGAGGTAATGCCCCACCAGCGAATGGCCATCGCGGCCGCCGAGC
>DASRSE010000234.1:0-4743 GCA_035656655.1 Pirellulales bacterium | reverse complement strand
CGGGCGGTTTGAAGTTCAAGCATGGGACGAAAGGGAAGGTCGTCTTCCGCTTTCGGCCGCGGCTCATTTGAAGAGTTGGCTGACCGATTCGTTGCGGTGGATGCGCTTGATCGCTTCGCCCAGCAGCGGCGCGACCGAGATCAGCTTCATCTTGGCCAACATTTTTTCCGGCTTGATCGGAATCGTATCGGTCAACACGAGTCCCGTGATGGGCGCCTCTTGCAAGCGCTCGATCGCCGGTCCGCAGAGAATGGCGTGCGTCGCGGCGACGTAGATCGCTTTCGCGCCGGCCTGGCGAACGGCTTGAGCGGCGCCGCAGATCGAGCTAGCGGTGCTGATCATGTCATCGAACATCATCACCACTTTGCCGTTCACCGGCGCGCCGATCAGATTCTCTTGTTTCGTCACGTCGGCGCTCGAGCGGCGCTTATCGACAATCGCCAGCGCGCCGCCGAGCCGTTTGGCGTGTCCCAAGGCGCGTTTAATGCTGCCTTCGTCCGGGCTCACGACGACCATCTCCTCGTCGCGATAGCCGAGCGATTTGCAATAATCGGTCAGCACGGGCGACGCATACAGATGATCGACCGGAACGTCAAAAAAGCCTTGAATTTGCGGCGTGTGCAAATCCATCGCCAGCACTCGGTCCGCGCCCGACCGGGTGATGATATTGGCCACCAGCTTAGCGGTGATCGGCACCCGGCCCGAGTCCTTGCGATCTTGCCGCGCGTAGCCAAAGTAAGGCATGACCACGGTCACGCGCTCGGCGCTGGCGCGCTTGCAGCTATCGACCATGATCAAGAGCTCCATCAGATGGTCGTTGACCGGCGGACAGGTCGACTGGATTAAAAAGACGTCGCGGCCGCGCACGTCTTCATCGACTTTGCACGAAATCTCACCGTCGGGAAAGTTGCCGATCGTGATCCGGCCAGGCTCCAGCCCGAGATACTCGCAGATTTTCTTCGCCAAGTCAGGATTGGCCCGACCGCTGAATAGCTTGAGATGATTCATGGAAAGTCAGGCCGATCAGGACGAAACAAAACGAGACCAAGCGGGATGTCGATTCGGCGCCGTCGCGCCGCTGGGAACGGACAGTACGATTTTACTTGAAGTCAGGGCGGCAATGCCAGTTTTTGCATTTCGCGCTCGACCACGGCCAATTCTTCCATGGTATTGATGCTCAGCGATTCGCAAGGCTGCAACACCGCCAGCGCGCGGACCGGCCGCCCCGCCTCCAGCAAGATGCCTGGGCAATCGGTCAGATAGTATTCGCCTTGGGCATTGCGATTATCGAGCCGATCGAGCGCGAAGAGCAGATCGGGCCCCGCGAAGACATAACAACTCAAATTGACCTCGGTGATTTGTCGCTGCGCGGCCGTGGCGTCTTTTTCCTCGACGATCGACTGGAACTGGCCGGCCGCGTCGCGGACAATCCGCCCCAGTCCGGCCGGATTGGGTTTATAGCCGGTGCCCAGCAAACAGGCGGCGCGGCGCGTGTCAAAATCGCGGAGCAAGGTCGCCAGCGACCGGCTTTGCATCAGGGGCGAATCGCCGGCGACGATCAGCACCGGGCCGGTCTGATCGGCCAAGAGCTCGCGGCACACCATCACGGCATGGCCTGTCCCGCGCTGCTCGCGCTGGTCGATGAAGGCGATTTCGGGTCGGCCGGCGAGCGTCTGCCGCACCAGGTCCGCCCGATAGCCGACGACGACGGCGACGCGAGCCACCCCCGCCGCCCCCAGCGCCGCCAGCGCGTACTCGATCATCGGTCGTCCGAGGACCGGCACCAGCACCTTCGGCAGGTCGGACTTCATCCGAGTGCCTTTGCCGGCAGCCAAGACAATTGCGAGGGGAGACTCAGGCATACGACAGGGCGCGGAGCGGTTGAGCGGCGAAGCAAGGCGGTCGACACGGCCGCTTGGCAGCCATCGCCGCGGAAAAGTTCAGCCAGGGTGAACCGGCGGCTCGAACGAGCCTCTTATCTTCTCACGGAACGCGCGGGCCGAATAGGGGGCAAATCCGGGCGCTCCGCGCCGTCCGGCGCTCCCCGTGCCCAGCCGTTGACACTCGATTTCTCTCACTTACAATGAGTCGTTTTCCCAGAAACAGCCTTGCCGGCCGCGTTTTTTGCTGACGCGTCGCCGCCGGGAGGCTATTTTCCGTCCGCAAATTTCGATTGGAAATGCGTCTGCGCCCGGAACGGGCCTTGCCGCCAAACGCGCAGACGCCCAGGCGGCCGCCGGTGGTCGACCGCGTGGCGGGGCGGCTCGGCCAAACTATTTTGACAGGTTCTTCTTTGTTCGCGGAGTGCTGCCTTGACTGATCTTCAGCAAGAAGTCGCCATCGGCAAAGCCGATGTCCTGATCGAAGCGATGGGCTGGATCCGCCGCTTCCGCGGCAAGGTCACGGTCATCAAGCTCGGCGGCAGCGTCATGGAAGATCAAAACGCCCTGCGCCATCTGCTGATCGATATCGTCTTTCTAGAAACGGTCGGAATGCGCGTCGTCGTCGTGCATGGAGGCGGCGCGGCGATCAGCCGCGCCATGGACGCGGCCGGGATCGTTCCGCGCTTCATCCAAGGGCGCCGCTACACCGATGACGCGACGCTCAAAATCGTCGAAGAAGTGCTGGCCTACGAAACGAACGAATACATCGCCAAGCGAATCGAAGAATTCGAGGGCCGCGCCATGCCCCTCAACTTTCGCACCCACAATGTCTTGTTCGGCGAACGGATCACGCTCACCGACCAGGACGGCGGCGAACTCGACCTCGGGCACGTCGGCCGGGTGACGCGGGTCGATCGGACCACGCTCGAAAACCTATGCTATGCCGGCCAAGTGCCGGTGATTCCGTCGATGTGTTTGGCCGCCGATGGCCAGAAGCTGAACGTCAACGCCGATACCGCGGCCACCGCCGTGGCCCAGGCGCTCGGCGCCGAAAAGCTGGTCTACCTGAGCGACGTTAACGGCGTCCGGCTGAAGAAGGACGACCCGAACACCTTGCTGAACTCGCTCACCGCCAGCCAGGCCCGCGAGCTGATCCGCTCCGGGGCCATCGAAAGCGGCATGATTCCCAAGGTCGAAGCCTGTTTGGAGACGCTCGACCAAGGCGTCCGCAAAGTCCACATCATCGACGGCCGGCTGCGGCATTCGCTCTTGTTGGAGACCTACACCAATCGCGGCGTGGGAACGGAAATCCTGCGCGACCAATAAACCAGCATTCAACCCCCTGCGCGGAGACCGCCGCGAGCGCCCTCCGCTGCCCGACATTGAAAACCGTTGTTTCGCCCCCTTGCTCCTTGACCCCGCCGGAGGCTCCCATGGCGACTGCCGACACGACCCGCACCGCGGAAATCATCGATCTCTTTCAGCAGTCCGTGATTCCCAACTACAACCGCTATCCGGTCGTATTGGCGCGGGGCGAAGGTTCGCATGTCTGGGATGTTGAAGGCAATCGCTATCTCGACCTGTTCAACGGCTGGGGCTGCAATCTGCTGGGACATTGTCCGCCGGCCGTGGTGGAAGCGGTGCAAGAGCAAGTCGCGACGCTGATTCATGTCCCGAACACCTGGTACACCGAAGCCCAGGGGCACTGGGCCCAATTGCTCGCCGAGCGGAGCTTCGGCGGCAAGGCGTTCTTCTGCAATAGCGGAGCGGAGGCAAACGAGGCTGCAATCAAGCTCGTGCGGCTCCATGCACCGAAAGAAAAATACAAGATCATCACGTTTCAAGGCGGCTTTCACGGCCGCACGATGGGGGCGCTGTCGGCCACGGCCCAACCGAAATATCACGAAGGGCTCGGCCCGTTAATGGCCGGCTTTGTCTACGCTCCGTATGGCGACTTGGAGGCAGTGGCCAAACTCATCGACGACGAAACGGCCGGCATTCTGATCGAGCCGATCCAAGGCGAAGGGGGAGTCGTGATTCCGCCCGCGGGCTTTCTCGCCGGACTACGCCGCTTGTGCGACCAGCATGGCTTGCTGCTCGTCTTTGATGAAGTGCAAACCGGGTGCGGCCGGACAGGCGAGTGGTTCGGCTATCAGCATTTTGGCGTGACGCCGGACCTGATGACGTTGGCCAAGGCCCTGTGCGGCGGCGTCGCCGGCGGCGCTCTGCTGTGCAAGGCGGAAATCGCGCCGAGCTTGCGGCCCGGCATGCACGCCGCCACGTTCGGAGGCAATCCCATTGCCGCGCGGGCCGGCATCGCGATGCTGGAAACGATCGAACGCGACAACCTGCTCGAGCACACCAAGGCGCTGGCCGAGATTTTCCGCACGCGGCTCCTCGCGCTTAAGCAAGAGTGCGATTTGATTCGCGATGTGCGCGTCGTCGGCGTGATGATCGGCATTGAATTGTCGATCGAAGGGGCGCCGATGGTCCAAGCCTGCCTCGAGCGCAAGTTGTTGATCAATTGCACGCATAACACCGTGCTCCGCCTCTTGCCGGCGATGAATCTCTCCGCGGCGCAAGCGCATGAGGGCTGCGACCTGCTGTCCGAAGTCCTGAAACAGCAGATGAACCAGCCCTGAACCCTCCTCCGCGCCGCTTTGCTCCACTAGAACCCGAGTTTCCGCCATGCGTCACCTGATCACGGTCGCCGAACTGTCTGCCGAGGACATCGCGCAAATCTTCCAGCTTACGGCGGACCTCAAGACGAAGTTCGAGGCGGGCGTGCGCGAGCCGATCTTGAACGGGCGCGTGATGGCGCTGCTGTTTGAAAAACCCTCGCTCCGGACGCGCGTGAGCT
>DASRSE010000233.1:0-7502 GCA_035656655.1 Pirellulales bacterium | reverse complement strand
GTCGGGCCGCTGGGCCAAAATCTCCTGGGCGAATGCCGTGCCTGGCACGATTGTCACGCGGCAACCCATGTCGAACAGGTGGCGGGCGATATTCCACTTCATTCCGTAATCGACTGCCACGATATGCGGCGCATGGTTCGGCAAGTCGCTTGCCGACGCGCCGGAGAGCCGGACGAGGCTATGGAGCTTCTCTTGCCAGTCGCGCGGTTGGCTCGGCATCACCTCGCGAACCAAGTCACGGCCGACCAGACCCGGGCTTTCTTGCGCCTTGCGAACCAGCCGCCCGTCGTCCAGATCGACCGTCGAAAGAATTCCTTTCATCGCGCCGGCGGTGCGCAAACGGCGGACGAGGGCCCGAGTATCAATCCCTTCCAAGGCTGGAATCTGGTGCTGGACGAGATAATCTTCGAGCGTGCCGCTCGCGCGAAAGTTGCTGGCGCGCGGACTGTTTTGACGCACCACAAAGCCGTCGAGATGGGGCTTGGCGCTTTCCAAATCTTCGAGATTCACCCCGTAATTGCCAATTTCCGGATAGGTCATCGCGACAATCTGACCGCGATAGCTGGGATCGGTCAAGATTTCTTGATAGCCGGTCATCGAGGTGTTGAAGCAGACTTCACCAGCGACCTCGCCTTCCGCGCCAAACGAAAGGCCCGTGTAAACCGTGCCGTCTTCGAGCGCTAGCTTGGCAGGCTTTTGCATGATCGTGAGCAAGGGGAAGAAACAGAGTGGGGGGTTCGCGTGTATCGATTATCCGCGTCGTGCGGAGCGTAATTTTTCAAGTTCGTTGCTTAGGCGCGGAACGGCCGTAACGTCTAAAGTCCGCTCGGCCGCTCACCGATATGCAATAAACGGCTGTGGGTCTCCGGCGCTTGGGCTGCTGGTCCAAGTCTCGGACAGCCAAACAAGAGGGTTCTTGTCCCGGCGAACAAGAACCCTCTATTTTTTTGCGCTGACCGCTTTTTTGAGATGGCTTTTGGCTGTCCGCTTTTTTCGCTGACCGCCTTGTACGCTGTCCGCTCTTTTCGCTGACCGCCTGTTAGGCTGACCGCCAACTCGAAGTCGTCGTTAGCCCAGGCTTTCTTTGCCACGGTCCGCAAACAACGACTTGCGTTCTCCGCGCAAGCAGCGCATGGGGCCGATGCACTGCTCCGATTATAGCCGCTTTTGGCCACCGCGGCAGGGGCCTTGAATCACTCAGATTTTGCAGGCGGCAGCGATTTTTTAGCCGGCAGCGTTTGCGGAACGGGCAGCGCCGTCGGCACGCCCGCCTCCCACAGCCGAATCGTCTGGATCGAACGGTCAATCGCGGCCTTAAGCTCAGCGTAGCGCGATTCCGGAAAGGTATAGGTGACCGTGACCACCTGGGCGTTCCGCCAGCGAGCGACATACCACACGCCGAACAACTTTTCGTGGTTCACCGTGCAGCTCCCGGCGATCCGGCAAAACTTCTGCCCATCGATCGTTTCGTCGCTGATTTCGACCGCTTTCCAGCCGGGAAACGCTTTGGGCATCGTTTCGTTATAGATCGCCGGGACTTTCTCGAGCGGCGTGCCATCGTCGGCCCCAACGACCACGCTCACGTTCGGCGGCAAACATTCGTCGGCCGCGAGATAGTATTGGAGCCGCGCGGGCGGGCGGGGCGTAATGGACTGCCAGCCGCTGGGCGGCGCGAGAGTCACATCAACTTCAATCGCCGAGCGTTTCGCGTCCTTTCCAGCCGCCGGCAGAGCCCCCAGTTTCCGCGGGTCAGGCGGGGCTGGATGCGCCGACATGCGCGGCCACGCGGCGGGGGGGTCGTTCGCTGTTTGCTGGCCTCCCGGCGGATTCGCGCCGCCGGGCGGCGGCTTCGAATTGCAACCGGCCATGCTCGCCAGGCAACATGCGGCCAGCGTCCAGCCAAGTGGAATTCTTGTGCTGACGTGCGGCCGGAGTTTCGCGGCCCATCGAATTGCGGAAGGCTTATTTTCCACTCGTTCGCTCCGCCTGGGCGGGCTTGCCGGCAGCCGGCTTGTCGAACGTGAGCGATGCGCTGTTGATGCAATAGCGCAGCCCAGTCGGCCCCGGCCCGTCATCAAAGACATGGCCCAAGTGGGCTCCGCACTTTTTGCAGATCACCTCGGTGCGATGCATGAAGTGGCTGTGGTCGTCGGCTTCGGCGACGTTTCCTTCGATCGGGGCGGAAAAACTTGGCCAACCGCAACCCGATTGAAATTTTTGATCGGAGGTGAACAGCGGCTCTCCGCAGCAAATGCAGCGATAGGTTCCCTCGCCGGTCGAATCCCAATAGGCGCCGCTAAACGGGCGTTCGGTGCCGCGCTGCCGCGTCACGTTGAATTGTTCTGGAGTCAGTTGTTGGCGCCATTCTTCATCCGATTTGTTGACGGCGAAGGTCATGTTCTTATCTCGCGGTGGATTGTCCAGATGAGGCCAATAGAAGTAAAAGGCGACGGCCGCGCCGGCGACGACGAGCGGAATCGTCCCCCAAGGCAGTTTTGTTTTTGGGCTCGGCATCGTGGTCGCACTTCCAAACGAAGAAATCGCCCCATTCCCCTCGAATCCATTATACCGCCCAGGGCAAATCTGCGCCCAACCGATCGCTCCGAGAGCGAGAATCAAATCTTTTTTCTGCGGCAGCCGGCCGCTAGAATGCGGCAAGCGGGACTCGATTCGGAGATTGGTTCCAATTCTAGCCTGCTCGAACCGCTTCGTCAGGATCTCTGAACTGGCCTTTTTTAGTCCGAGGAGTCGTCTCACAATGCCGCGCCGAAAAATTGCCCGATCGGGCAATCCTCCTTTGTCGGTTGTGGGCGAAGAAGCGCCTGCGCGGAGGCCGCCGCGGGCGAAAGTCAACGCGCTCGCCGCGCCCCCAGCCAAGCCGCGCCGGACGACGAAAGCCCAATCGATCGCGAAACCCGAGTCCAGCCGCGTGTATCAATTCAAGATAACGCTGCTCAATAGCCAGCCGCCGATCTGGCGGCGGATCCAAATGCTCGATGGCACTCTCGACGCGCTGCACTGGCAGATCCAATTCGCGATGGGGTGGACGAATTCGCATCTGGACGAATTCTTGATCCGCGGCAAGCGGTATGGAGAGCCGGAATTTTCCGAGGATGATCCGACCGTGATCAATTCCTTGACCACGCGCCTCAGCGACCTCCGGTTGATTGCCGGCCAGCAAACCAAGTTTATTTACACCTATGATTTCGGCGACAGTTGGGAGCACGAAATCCAAGTAGAAGCCTCTCCTCCGCTCGATCCGAAAGCGAAGTATCCTCGGTGCTTGGAGGGAGAACGCGCCTGTCCGCCGGAAGATTGCGGCGGAGTTTGGGGCTATAGGGATCTCTTGACGGCTTACCAGGACCGCCGTCATCCCGACCATGCAATGTACCGAGAATGGCTGGGAAACCAATTCAATTCGGAAAAGTTCGATCCGCAAAAGGCGACCAAGTTGATGCAACGAGGTCAATCCAACTAGCGCCCTCCGCAGTCGCGCGTGATCTCAGCCCCGGCATTCTCTCAACACCCCGGATAAGGTTCCTAGGGCGACCGTGAAGGGACCAATTCGCCTGTCTCATGGCGCCGGCGGCGTAGGCGGCCGAGGCTCGTTCAATCGCCACGTAAAGTCTCCCCCGCCAGTCGTCCAAGCGGCATGACCGCGGATCGTCGTGCCGTCGGGTTGCAAGATCGCCGTGCAGATTTGCGGTTTGGCAGGTTCCGGGCGCGGCGGCTCGGTGTGGATCAAGGCGGCTTCCATTCGGCCGTCCGGCGTGATCTTGCCTGCCGCGCGCCAGCGAACTTGCACGCCAGGCTGGCCAAATTCGCAATCTGCCTGAAAGTTTTCGCCTTGTTGCGTGATGGTGAGAAAAATTCCGTCCCATTGTTTCCACACGCCCGCAATGACCGGGATCTTGCCGACCTGCCGCCAAGCCGCGTGGTCCGTCGCGACAAACAGCAGATGCTGCAGCCAGAATCCGAGTGGAAGCAGGGCCAGCAACACTACCCCGGCCACGAGCGCCGCGCGCCGCCGGACGGGCCGTGGCGGCGCGGCGTGTAAACGGAGCGCCGCCAGCACGTCGTCCATGGTGGCCAATCGGTCGGCCGGTCGCTTCGCGACCAATCTTGGAAAGACCTGTTCCAACCAGCCCGGCACGCTCGGGCACGCTTTGCGCAGCGACGGAATTGGCTGCTCTCGGTGGGCCACCAGCCGCTCCATCACGGTTTCGCCCTCGTACAAGGGCTGGCCGGTCAGAAGAAAATAGAGCGTGCAGCCCAGCGAATAGACATCGGCTCGCTGATCGGCCTTCCGCGTGTTCAATGCCTGCTCCGGCGGCATGTAGTCAACCGTTCCGAGAATCGCGCCGGTCCGCGTTAATTCCGAGGCGGGCCCATCGATCGCTTCGGCACGGGCGATTCCCAGATCGAGAATCTGAACTTTCCCCTCGGCATCGAGCATCAGGTTCGACGGCTTGATATCGCGGTGGACGATGCCTGCGGCGTGTGCATACCGCAACCCCTCGGCGACTTGCCGAATGCAGTCGAGCGCACAATCGACGGGCAACGGCCCATCGGCCTTCACGACGCTGGCCAGATCCTTGCCGTCCACCAACTCCATGACGAAGTAATGCGTGCCAGCGGCAATTCCCGCGTCGTGGATGGTGACAATGTTCGGGTGCGAGAGCTTGGCCAAGACCTTGGCCTCGCGCTGAAAACGTTCGATCGACTCTGCCGACGGCTTGTCAGCGGGCGACAAGATTTTGACGGCGACCGGGCGGAGCAATTTGCGATGCACCGCTCGATAGACGCGGCCCATCCCGCCGCTGCCTAGTTCTTCATGAAGCTCGTATTCGCCGACTTGGGGAGGCGGGATCAGCGCCGCGCGGCGCGCGGACGGGAGATCGCCGAGCGTATCCGAGGCGGCTTCGGCGGCCGGCTGATTGAGCCAGTCGGTCAGCTTCAGCGTCCGCGCCCAATCGCGGAGCCGCTCGGCATATTCCGGACAATCGCGGCAGAGTTCGACGATGTCCGGCTCGGCGCCGGCTTGGTGCAATTCCTCCCAGCGATCGAGCAAATCGCGAAAGGGATCGGCATGCATGGTCATGGTGAGGTCCCCTCGGGCGGGAGAACCGCCTCGCGGGCGGCGATTGGGTTGGGCATAGCTTTTAGGCTGACCCGAAGTTAGATTTGGCTGCAAACCTTTAACCGCGCGGGCAGAATTCGGCCCGCGTCGAAAAAGGGGCGAACTTGTTTTTCGGTCGCTCCTTATTCAGGCAAGGCTTCACCCAGCCGCGCCTTGCACAGCGCATAGCGCGCGTCTTGCCAGCGGCGGCGAATGGTCCGCGTCGTTACGCCGAGAATCTCGGCCGCCTCCTCCTGCGTTAACTGCTGATACCAGAGCAGGTCGAAGACCTCGCGCTCCGCGTCGGGCAAACGATCGATCCATTCATGAAATTCGGTCCATTCGACAAGCGAGCCGGGCTCGCCTCCCGCGTCGGCCCCTTCGTATTTCGGCGCCGCTTGGTCGGAGTTCTCATGAACGGTCTCGTGATGGCGACCGAGCCCTTCTGCGCCATAATACCGCCGCGCAAAATCGACGAGCACGCGCCGCAACTGCATCGCGGCCAGATTGTAATAATGGCGCGCGGTCTCCGGCCGCACCGTTTCGAGCGACCGTTGGAGCTTGGCGACCGCCTCGCAAAAGATGTCGTCGGTTTCTTCCCAGCGCCGCACCTGCGGAAAGCGGCGAAGCATGCGGCTGGCCAGCGCCCGCAATCGCTCGCACGAATGTTCCAGCAAACGAGCAGCCGCTGCCGGGTCTCCAGCCCGGAGCAACTCGAGCCACGCAGCGGTTGCGGTCATCGGTCCCGAAGTTTCCGGCATAGCATCGGACCGCCGGCGAGGGGCGGATTGCGTTTCGGGGCGTGGAATAGGGGACGGGGGCGGGCTGCGCGGACCAATCTTGGGCGATTCGGTCCGGCGGCTATCCCCGCGGGCAGCCGAGCGAGGATCGAGCAGGCGGAAGCGATGCCGCGACGACCGGAACCTTCCGCTGCAAAACGCTCAAGCACGGGCCGTCGCTTTGCAGTTTCTTTATTCTAGCCTGCCTCGCGATGGAGAGAAAGCGTCGGGCGGCGTCCCGCATTTTGGCTGGACTGGACGCGCCATTCCTGTGTGCGATAATGCGCGGTAGTTTTGCGGTACGGCCCTGCGGCGAACAAACCACCATGCTTCGCGTACGAGACCAGGTTTTCAGAGCGACGATTTTTACCTTGAGCGTCGCAGCCATCTGCATGGAGGGGTGGGCGGAAAAATACTGGCCAGAGTGTTCGGATTGGGGAGTTGAAAAACAAATAGCTGCACGTATTATGCAGATGGGCGCTGAGGTTGCGCTGTTGGCCGCGATGCTCTGCGCTGTCTGGCTGGCAATTGCGCCCTTCCCACGCTGGTGGTATGCTGGCCAGATTGCCGTACTGCTCGTCGTCGCCGTTTTCGGGCTGGCCGCACGGTATTAGTCGCAAAAACTACGAGGCGCTGATGCGCGGCCTTTGCCCGCCGCGCATTCGCGAATCGTAGGGTGGGACAAACGCGGCGCAGCCGTGTGCAGGCCCACCAGCGTTTGACGGAGCGTGCTGGATTCGTCCGGCGTGCTGGATTTGCGGGCACGCGGCATTCGACGAAACGCTGGATTTGCGGTTGCGCTCGATTCGTCCGGCGCGGTTGGCGCGGGCTGTTTCGACCGTGTTTATTGGCGAGGTCGTTCGTTGGTGGGCCTGCATTCGCTGCGCGAATTGGTCCCACCCTACGTCCCGTCCGTCCCGCTCTGCGATTGGCCGCTGCGTGCTGATTCGCAAAAGTAGGGTGGGACAAACACGGCGCAGCCGTGTGCAGGCCCACCAGCGTTTGAGCGAGCGTGCTGGATTCGTCCCGCACGCCGGCATTTCCGGACCCGCTGGATTGGCGGGCACGCTCGATTTGCGGGGACGCGGCAATTTCCGGGCACGCTGGATTTGCGGTTGCGCTCGATTCGTCCGGCGCGGTTGGCGCGGGCTGTTCCGACCGTGTTTATTGGCGACGTCGTTCGTTGGTGGGCCTGCATTCGCTGCGCGAATTGGTCCCACCCTACGTCCGGCACATGCCGCTGCTCCGCAGCGCTGCGATTGCGCGTTGCGTGCTGGTTCGCGAATGTAGGGTGGGACAAACGCGGCGCAGCCGTGTGCAGGCCCACCAGCGTTTGACGGAGCGTGCTGGATTCGTCCGGATGCTGGAATTGCCGTTGCGCTGGATTTGCCAGCGCGGTTGGCGCGGGCTGTTCCGACCGTGTTTATCGGCGACGTCGTTCGTTGGTGGGCCTGCATTCGCTGCGCGAATTGGTCCCACCCTACATCCGGCAAATGCCGCTGCCCTGCAATACCGCGACTGGCCCCTACGATTGGCCCCTACGATTGGGGGCGCGACTGGCCCCTACGATTGGCCGCTACGATTAGCCGTTGCGTGCTGATCCG
>DASRSE010000232.1:0-24443 GCA_035656655.1 Pirellulales bacterium | reverse complement strand
GCGAGACGGCATCGACAGGGAGGCTGATTGGGCAAAATCCGCCTGGCCAACACGAGGCTTGCGAAGCGGCGCGATGCGTCCCCACCCACCACTCGTTGGCCTCGCAGACGATGCAATCGAGCACACGATCGCCGGGCTCGGTTGGCCCCAGCCAACCGACCGTGGCGGCCCTGCCCGCTTCGTCCGCAGGGCCCAGCCGCGGCGCCAAGATCGCATCGCGCGCCAGCTTGGCGGCTTCGGTCGGGCCCGGCTCATAGCCGTGATCTCCAGCCGGCAGCAGATCACGCTGCCAGACGTGCAGCCGATCAAATCGCCGCACCCCGACCAGCTTCCAGACTTGCTCGGCCAACGTGTATGGGTCCAAGCCTTCCGCTTGGCCCAAGGAAAAACCATGCGTCCGTGCAAAGACCGAATCGAGCGCGAAATCGTCGGCGAGTCCGTGCTCCGGCGGCAGCTTAAATGTAAGGAAGCCGTGCCGCGAGTAGGCGAAACGAAAATCGGGCCACGCCCGGGCAAGCTCGCTTTTTAGCGCGCGCTCAGCGCCAATCTGGCAAGTGGCGAACAAAAACTCGGCAGGACGATTCATGTCGGCGCGCTACTTCCCATTCAGCCAACGAGCTTTGGCTGCCGAACCGGCAACGTCGACCAACTCCAACCGGAGCGGATCGGTCCGTTCGCGCGGGCTGCAAACAAACAGGAATTGATGCATGCCTGGTCCCAGTTCGAGGTCGGTTCGCTCGCGCAGCGGCGTTGGCTGGCCGTCCACGAAGAGCTTCAGCCCGGCGGTCGAATTCACCTGAACCGTGAGCTTGCCCGGCGTCGTCACCTCGAGGGCGGCTCGCACCACGGCAACTTGCTCCGTGTTTCCGTGCGAAAAGGCGAATGCATCCCGCAGCGGCAGGTCGCCGGAAACTTTGCTATAGATTGATTGCCACTGCCAAGCGGGATCATTCGACAGCAGCGCGGCAAGGCCATTGCGGCTCAGCGGATCGCGGGCCACATTGGCCGGTGTGTTGGTCAGCGTCTGCCACCGCCGCGCGAGCGGCGCCTTGCTAATCGCGAAGGGGCCAATCCGGCCCAACTCCGTCAAAAACCGCACCAGGTCGGCGAGTTCCGCTTGCGTCAAATTATCTGCCAGTCCGGCCGGCATCAAGGAACCAGCGTCCTTTTGGGCTTCGATAGACTCCAGCGGAATCGCCACTTCATGATCTTCGGCGTCGCGGAGCAGGAGATCCTTGTCGGTCTGGCGCAATTTGATGCCGGTGATCACTCGGCCGTCATTGGTCAGCACCGTGGCGGCGTGAAAGCCTTCCTTGATTTTCTTGTTTGGTTCGAGAATGCTCTCGACGAGATAATCGACTTGAGTGCTGGCGCCGATGCTCATCAGGTCGGGTCCGACTTGCCCCCCGGCGCCGCCAATCGAATGACACTTCATGCAGAGTATATTCGCGCGGCGGAAGATCAGCTCGCCGCGGGCGGGGTTACCGTGCGCGGCCACCTCCGCGTAGAGTTGTTTCAACTCTTCCGCGTTCAAAAGTCGCGGGCCGGGCTTGAGTTCGCCCGCCCGATTAAGGGCCGCCAGCAGTACCGGCTCCTCGCGCGCGGCAGTTCGCACGGCGCGAACGCCGAGCCGGGCGACATCGGCCGGCAGTTTTTGATCTTGGAGCGCGGCGGCCAAGGCGGCCGGCGCTCCTTTCCGCGAAAGGAAGGCCGTAACCAGCTCGACCGTGCCGTCATCCGCCGGCGTCTCGCGCAGGACGGTGACCGCCCGCGAGGCCGCGGCCCCCAGATCCAATTCCGCGAGCGCCGCCACGGCGGCGCGGCGCATGGCAGGCGAAAACTTCGCTTCGCTGGCGGCGCTCAGCACGCTGACACTCTCGCCGCCGCCAAGCGTGGCAAGTCCCGCGAATGCCGCGCTCCGCAAGGCTTCGCTGGTATCGCTTTTGCTCGCCCAATCGACCAACCGCGAGCGCAGCGGCTCGACCTTCCACAGGCCGACCAATGGTATCCCCGCCCGCTGCACTGCCTCGTCGGAATCGGACAATAGGCCTTCTAATTGGACGCGATCGCCTGCGGGAAAAACCTTCCGCTCGCGGGCCGCTTGGGCCAAGGCGTTCAACAAGGCCACGCGGCGCGACGCGGGAGTTTCCTGTTTCAAAGCTTCCTTAAAGACCGTGCTCAATTCATGCGGTCCGCCGACGCCGGCCAGCAACACGAGCAGGCCGTCCGCGCGATCCGGAGAGAGCTTGCCCGATTGGAGCAATTTCACCAGCGCCGGAACCGCGTCGCGCGAACCGGTCGCTTGCAAGGCGAACGTCAAGTGCCGAACATTGCCGCCGAAGTCAATCTCACCGGCTTGCAAAGCCGGCAACCAAAGCGGTTGCAAATCGCGGGCGGCTTCCCAGATCGCGAAGTCTAAGAACTTATCCACGGGCCGGTCGAGCGCTTGCATGACCAATTCCGCCGCATGCGGCGACGCGGAGCCGGCCAGCGCGCGGACCGCCTCCAGCCGGACGCGCGGATGCTCGTCATTCACGAGCGAAGCAAGCAGACCCAGCGCATCGGGCAGGCGCGCTTGCCACGCGCCCGCCACGCGGGCAACCGCGGCTTTGATGTTGTAGTCGGCGGATCGCGCCAACGAGGCGAGCAATTCGCCATTTGGTCGATCCAGAGATTGATACGTCCACAAGGCCTCGAGCCGCTGATGATCGTATTCCGGATCATTCGGATCGAGCTTTTGAACCCAATCGGCCAAGACCGGCAAGACTTCGCTCGCGCCGCGCTCCTTGAGCACGCGCTTGGCTTGAATGCGGGTATAGTTTTCCGGGTCTTTTAGATGGTTCAGCAGATCGACAACCGGCGCACCGACCAATTTCGGTTTGGCGACGAGCGGGCGCCCCTTGGCCGTCACCCGCCAGATCCGTCCATGCGTGTGGTCGCGGCGCGGATCGCGAAAATCAACTTCGCCATGGTTGATGATCGGGTTGTACCAATCGGCGATGTAGATCGCCCCGTCCGGGCCCATCTTCACGTCGATCGGGCGAAAGGCCTCGTAGTTCGTCTTGATCAGTTCGGGTTGCTCGCGCGACACAAACCCCGACCCTTCTTCGGTGACAATATAGCGGCAAACGCGATGCGCGCGAAAATCGTTCGTGATCAAGTTTCCTTGCCAAGCGTCAGGCAGATGGCGCCCGCTCAGGATTTCCAAGCCGCACTCCTTGGGACTACCCGGATTCAGGCCGGCCAGAATCCGCGGCGCGTTCGGCGACGAGGTGAAGACGCCGCCGGGAAAGGTGTAGTTGATCCCTTCGCCGCCGGCGCCATCGGTCACAAAGTCGGCCCCAAAGCGGTTGAAGTGATGGCCCCACGGGTTCACCCAGCCTTTTGAAAAGATCTCCAACTGCATTGACTCGGGACGAAATTGCCAGATGCCGCCGCCATTCAAGCGGCGGACTCCCCACGGGGTTTCAATGTGGCTATGGATGTAAATCGATTGGTTGAAGTAAAGCATTCCATCGTAGCCCCAGCGCAGGGTGTGCAAGATATGATGGGTGTCTTCGGTGCCAAAGCCGGACAGGAGAATGCGCCGGCTGGCGGCGTGGCCATCGCCGCCGTCCTTAAAAAACAAGAGTTCGGTGCTGTTGGCGACATAGGCGCCCCCATCGCCCGGCTCGACGCCAGTGGGAATCAGCAAGCCCCCGGTGAAGACGGTCGTTTTATCGGCGACGCCAACTCCCTTGGTGTCTTCCAGAATCAGGATTTTATCGTCCGCCTTTTGGCCCGGCGCGATCTGCGGATAGACTTCGCTGCTGGCGATCCACAACCGGCCTTGCGGATCGAAATTCATCTGAATCGGCTTCGCCAACAGTGGGTCGGCCGCGAAGAGGGTCACTTCAAACCCGTCGGCGACCTGGAACGACTTGCGCTCTTCTTCCGGATCGGGCGTTTTGGCGTTCGCCTGGGCAAACAGTCGCTGCGCCGGCGCGAGACAGAGCACAAACAGCCCAACATAGCAGCAGCGAGAAAACTTCATAACGATTCCGACGGGGGGAAGAGAAAGATATTCAGGGGAACCGAAAGAGACAATCGCCGAAGCGAACCAAGGCCGTTCGCCCCGATTGCCGAACGATCGTCCGATCGGCTTATTTTGGCGGGCTTTTATCGGCGTCTTTCGCCAGACGAAATTCGAGCGGCGCCGGCTGGCGAAGTTTGGCAATCTGCGCCTCTTGGTCCGCGATGAGCGGATCGAATTGCACGATCTCGACGGCGTTGCGCCCTTGTTCGTGCTTGCGGAAGCCGAGCAAGTAGGTTTCGTTTTGCGGCCGCCAACGATAAAAGTACAATTGGTTTTTCGCGTTGATCGCCGCGCGAAGCGCTTCCACCTGGGCAAATTCCGGCCCCTTCAACAACCGGACTCCCGCGCTCCAGTCGGCGGCGCTGCCGCTTTGCGCGGCTTGGCCGTTGATCGAAAGGGTGTATTGTCCCGCCGGCAGACCGGCCACGCGCAGCACGCGATTCGAGTCGGGATACGCCGGCGGTGGACACAGAGGCAACTCTTGGTCGTGGGCGGAAAACTGCCAGCCGGCGGGTTCGACTTTTTTCAACTCGGTGATTTTCGTGTGGCTGGCGCTCGATGCCTCGGCATGTCCATCCGCCGCGATCGAAACATCCCAGCGACTGGCCGCCAGATGCAACGCGCGCTCCACTGCTCGAGCGAACCGCCAATATCCATACGGAGAAAGATGCTGGCCATCGTCGGTCAGGTGGACATTCGGTTCGGTTTTGGTCGGCTGTTCCAGTGAATCAAACAGGTCGAGATAGAGGAGTCCTCGTTTTTCGGCAGTAGCGCGGATGCGCTCGCAATAGAGCTTGAGCCGCCCGTTTTCGACCGTCGGATCGGGTAGCGGCCGCCCCAAATCTTCTTGCTTCAGCGGCGAGATCAGAATGATCCGCGCTTTGCTTTCGGCAATTGCGTCGAGGAGCCGATCGAGCCCTTTTTGAAACTCGGGCAAGCCCTTCTCGCCGGCGAAGGCTTCGTTCGTGCCGTAACTGACAAAAATCGTGGTCGGCTTGTTCGCCAACACCAGATCTTTCAAGCGTTGGAAACCTTGCGCCGCCGTGTCGAACGAGGCCCGCGCGTCGCCCCACACAGTATCTCCACTCCAGCCGAGATTGCGAAACGTGAGATTGCGATCGGGCCAGCGCGAGACGAGCGCCGTTTCGAGATAGCCGTATTCTTGATCGCGTTCGATGAGCGTATTGCCCAGCAGAACGATTCGCTCGCCATCTTTCAGTTCAAATGGTTCGGCCGCGCGCGCCCGCCTCGCGGTGAGCATTACGAGCAACAGGAATGCAGTTGTCAAAGTGCGGATCACGGAAATCTCCAAAGTTCAGGCGGGGCCAAGACCCGGGCGAGCGTGGCTCGCCGTCGAGCGCGCGGCTCGGCGCCGGTTGGCCGAATCAGGTGACCGGGTAACGAGCGAGCCAATCCTTGCGGAGCGAGTTTTGGGGCTGGTTCCAGTTTTTCGCGGAAACTGCTAATTTACTTGGGAAATCTTCGCGAAGCCAGGGTCGCGAGCCGCGAAATCGGCGTTGGCGCGGCGAGCAGCCCCTGATTCAGGACCATTGCCCCCCCCAGGAATCCAGTTCATGTCTAACCGTTTGGCCGGCAAAATCGCGCTCGTGACTGGAGCCTCGCAAGGGATTGGGCTGGCGATCGCGCGGCGGCTGGCCGAGTCTGGCGCGGAGGTCATCCTGACGGCGCGAAATGAATCGAAATTGAGCGCGGCGGCAAATTCGCTCGCCGGCGGCTTGGCCGTCGGCCTGGCCTGCGATCTCACGCAAGAGGCGCAGATCGAGCGGCTGTTCGCGGAAATCCAGACTCGCTATGGCCGGCTCGATCTGTTGGTCAACAATGCCGGGGCGTTCGAAGGCGGCCCGCTCGAGGCTCTTTCGACCGCCGCTTGGGACCACGTGCTGGCCGTTAACCTGCGGGCGCCGTTTCTTTGCACGCGCGCCGCGTTTCGGATGATGAAACCGCAACAGGGCGGCCGAATCATCAACATCGGATCGATTTCAGCGCAGCGCGTGCGTCCGGAGTCGGCGGCTTATTCCGCCTCGAAGCACGGCCTGTGGGGTTTGACGCAGGTCACGGCGCTCGAGGGGCGCGCGTTCAATATCACCTGCGGCTGTTTGCACCCAGGCAACGTGGCGGTCGAACGGCGGCAGACCGATCTCGCGGAGGACGCGGAACCGATGATGACCGCGGACGAGTTGGCCGAAGTCGCGCAATGGATGGCCGAACTGCCGCCGCACGTCGAAATGCTGGAAGCGATCGTCTTGCCTCATCGCCAAGCGTATGTTGGCCGCGGGTGAACTTGAGCGGTTCCGCCCAGCGGCCGCCAGCTTTGCAATCCCCCGCGCTCAGACGGCGGAATTCGCGTCCGGCGGAGCGGGCTGGGCGGCCGGATGAACCGTGATAACGACCGATTTCGATGTCGGCGTGTTGCTGTGGTCGGCGACGCTGTCGATCGGCACCAGCACATTCGTCTCTGGAAAGTAGGTCGCCGCGCAGCCGCGCGGAATATCGTACGCCACGATGACAAACGACCGCGCGAGCCGTTCGACGCCACGAAAATGGCTTTTCAAATCGACGACTTGTCCGGCTTGCAGATTCTGCGCGCGCAGGTCCTCGGCGTTCATGAACACAACCCGGCGCTCGTTGTGGATTCCTCGATAACGATCGTGCAAGCCATAGATAGTGGTATTGAATTGATCGTGGGTGCGGATGGTCGTCATCAGGAGTTGCCCGGCCGCCAGCGCATGCTGTGGCAACGGATGCACCGTGAAAACGGCCTTTTCGGCGGGTGTGTTAAAACGGCCCTCGCGCGGACCATTGGGCAGATAGAATCCGCCGGGTTGGCGCACTTTCTGGTTGTAGTCATCGCAACCCGCAATAACCTGCGCGATCAGATCGCGAATGTGGTCGTAGTTCGTCTCGAGCCGTTCCCAATCTACCGCGCTGCGGGCGCCGAGCGTGGCGCGCGCCAGTCGCGCGACGATCGCCGGTTCGCTCAGCAATTGTTCGGACGCCGGCGACAAAGTGCCGCGCGACGTTTGCACGACCCCCATCGAATTCTCGCAACTGAAAAACTGCGGTCCGCCGCGTTGCTGATCGATTTCGGAGCGGCCCAGACACGGCAAAATCAACGCTTGCCGCCCCGCGACGAGATGGGCTCGATTCAATTTCGTGGAAACCTGCGCGGTCAAGCGGCAGCGGCGCAGTCCGGCGGCGGTGAAGTCGGTGTCGGGCGTCGCCGAGACAAAATTGCCCCCCAGCGCGAACAAGATTTTTGCGCTGCCCGTATGCAGCGCCTTGATGGCCTCGACAACATCGAGACCTGGCGCGCGTGGCGGATCGAAATGAAAGACTTCTTGCAGCTTGTCAAGAAACTCGGGCCGCGGGCGTTCCCAGATGCCCATCGTGCGGTCCCCTTGCACATTGCTATGGCCGCGGACCGGACAGACGCCGGCGCCAGGCTTGCCAAGACTGCCGCGCAGCAACAGCAGGTTGACGACATCCTGTATCGTGGCCACGGCGTTCTGGTGTTGCGTGAGCCCCATCGCCCAACAGACAATGATCCGTTCGGCGTCGATCAAGAGCCGCGCGGCTGCATCGAATTGCGCGCGGCTCAAGCCCGCCTGGGCGAGCAGCGGTTCCCAGCCGGCGGCCCGCAAGTGAGCGACCAGGGCGGCAAAACCGGTGGTTTTCTCTTGAATAAATGCGTGATCGAAGACTTCGCCCGGCCGCCGATCTTCTGCTTCGAGCATCGTTTTCATCAGCCCTTGGAGCAAGGCCGAGTCGCCGTTGATCCGGACTTGCAAAAACAGATCGGCGAGCGGAGTCCCCGAGAAGAGCAGTCCGCGGGCCGTCTGCGGATTTTTGAAACGGAGAAGTCCCGCCTCCGGCAGCGGATTGACGGCGATGATCTTCGCTCCGTGCTGCTTGGCGCTTTCCAACGCGGTCAGCATCCGCGGATGATTCGTGCCTGGGTTTTGGCCGATCAGCACGATGACCTGAGCCTGATCAAAATCTTCGAGGGTGACCGTTCCCTTGCCAATGCCAATCGTCGGGGTGAGCGCCGAGCCGCTCGATTCGTGGCACATATTTGAACAGTCAGGCAGATTATTGGTGCCGAATTGCCGGACGAACAGTTGATATAAAAAGGCCGCTTCATTGCTCGTCCTGCCTGAGGTGTAGAAAATCGCGTCATCGGGCGTCGGCAAGGCATTCAGCTCGTCGGCCACAAGTTGAAACGCGGCGTCCCAGGCGATCGGCTCGTAGTGGGTTGCGCCCGCACGCAAAACCATCGGTTCGGTCAACCGGCCTTGTTGCCCCAGCCAATAGTCGGAGCGCTGCGAAAGCTCAGCGACCGAGTGGGCTTGAAAAAACGCGCGCGTCACGCGGCGCGTGTCCCCTTCCCAAGCGAGCGCTTTTGCGCCATTTTCACAAAACTCGAACGTGTGCCGCGGACCGTCCGGGTCTGCCCAAGCGCAGCTCGGACAGTCGATCCCATCCTTTTGGTTCAAAGCCAGCAGCCCGCGCCCGCCGCGAAACACGCCCATTTCGGACCACACGTGCTTCATCGCGGCGGCCACGCCCGGCAGGCCCGCCGCCCACTCCTTGGGCTTCGTGACTCGCAAACCGGTCAAGGCCTCCGGCGGTTCGGCCAGCACGCCGTGGCCATGCGACTCCTCCGGCGCAGAGGGCTCCGTAGCGGGCAAGGAGCTCGCCGCGTCATGAGCAGAATGAGAAGCCTTATCGGCAGGACTCATGGCAAACTCCCAGGGAAGCGCGCCTAGCCGATTCGCCAAGCGCCGCAATACGTGTTGAATTTCCCTTCGCGCGCAAAGCCGACCAGCGTCATGTCAAATTTCTCGGCCAATTGAACCGCGAGCGTCGACGGCGCGCCGACGGCGACGAGGAACGCAATCCCTCCCATCAAGGCTTTCTGCAGCAACTCGAAACTCGCTCGACCGCTGACGATGATTCCACGATTCACCAGGGGAGTCTGGCCAGCAATCAACTGGGCTCCGATGAGCTTGTCGACGGCGTTGTGGCGGCCGACGTCCTCGCGCACAGAGTGAATCCGGCCCTCGGCGTCAAACAATCCGGCGGCGTGCAATCCGCCGGTCTGGTCAAACACCTCCTGAGCCGCGCGCAGCTGTCCTGGCAAGCGGTGAATCGCGTCGGCAGTCACTTTAGGAGCATCGTGCGACAGGGGCGGGGCATGGCCTGTCTCCAGGGCGGCGAGCGAAGTCTTGCCACAGACGCCGCAACTGGAGGTCGTGTAAAAGTGGCGTTCTAGCCGCCCCAGGTCAAACTCCAGATCGTCGCGCAGTTCGACGCGAATCACATTCGGCGTCTGCTGCGCACCGTGCGCCGGCCCGCAGGGCCGGATGAAGACGATATCCTCCGCGCAGCGAACGATTGCCTCGCTCAGCAAGAATCCAGCGGCCAATTCGGCGTCGTGACCCGGCGTGCGCATTGTCACGGCGACACTGCGCTGTTGGCGCAGCTTCGCTGATCCATAGCCGAGCCGGATTTCGAGCGGCTCTTCGATCGCCAACTGATCGGCCACCGCCTCGTGCCGTTCCCCTTCGGTTCGCTGAATGGGGACTTTCAAAAAGCCAAGATCGGCAACCATGGTTCGACTTTCTCATTGTAAAGCACGAACAGACGAGACGGACGTCAGGCCCTCGGTAGCGAATCTGCTCGTTTGGTGCGCCACGGCAAAAAGCCAATCTGTCCTGGAGCCGGACGAACCGTGCGGCGGCGGCGACTGAGCCCTTGCCGCCCCGTTTGATTATAAGAGATGGCCCCCGCAGGGCCTATGCGCAGGTCCTTAGTGCGGACAACTTCCCGATGCTGCTCGCCCGTTGCGGATCGTATCGCAGCGGCGCGGCAGGACTGCAAACGCGGTCGAAAAAGACCAGCGCACGCGGAGCGAGCCCAAAACGGACCGCGCAAAAAAATTGGGGAAGAACACCGACAGGCGCTCTTCCCCAATTGAATGTTCACGGCTTCAAAAACCACTTACTTCGTCGGAGTGACCGGCTTGTCTTTATCCGGCATGGCGGGAGGGGTCGTCGGCTTGTCGCCATTTACGGCGGGCTTGTCCACGGGCTTGTCAGCCGGCTTATTGCAACCCGCCATCGGAACCAGCAAGCTGACCATGGCCAGCAGAGCAAACAACTTCTTCATTGCATTTCCTTTCCTTCGGAAAACATTCAAACCTGCCAGCCGGCGAGTACATCTCGCAGGCATTTTTTGGCAATCCTAAACGGGCAATCGCTCCCAAGCGGCAGCAACCGCTGTTTAAAGCTCGTCGATCCAAGCCGCCGGACCTCGCAGCGAGCGGCGGGTTGAACCGGGTGATTTACTTGCCAGGGAACAAGTCCTTGGTAGCGTCCTTGGTGGCATCCTTGGACTTGTCGATGGCGTCCTTCGTGGCTTCTTTCGCTTTTTCAGCCGCGTTGTCCAAAGAGTTCTTCGCTTTGTCGAGTTCTTCCTTGGCTTTATCCGCGGCGGCCGCGGCGGCTTCCGAGCCGCTCTTGATCCCTTCCTTCATCGCCTTTTCCGCGGCGTCTTTGGCCTTGTCGGCGGCGGCCTTGGCCTCCTCCGCCTTTTGCTTGATTTCGTCGCGGGCTTTGTCTTCGTTGCTCTTCGTGCAACCGACGGAGAACAAGCCGACGCTCAACACCATCAACCACAATGAGAATTTCTTCATTTCAGACAGCTCCTAAGAAGTAAGTTTGAAACTAATAGCCCTTCGCTGGTCCGGGCGGAGATTCGTATTAGCTAGCACCTTAGCCAATAGTTTCCAATCTATTAGCACGGTTGCAAGGGGGGATAGTCCATAAAAACCCCAAGTTTTCCAAAAACGGACTCAAAACGCGCCGCGCGACGGCTCTTCGCCACTGCTGGCGATGGAAAAAAGTCGGCCCAAACGAGGCCAACCGCGTGCAAAGTTTTGCCGACTGCTACAGCTTAACACGATCCCCGCGTATTTCCGTTACACGTCGCAGAATCCGCTTAATCTGGCTCTCTCCGCATGCCGAATCGAGAAGTAGAGCTGGTCGAGTCGCCACGCAGGGACGCGTGTTGACCGCCGGTTTCCCTCGTGAAACCATCTCGCCGGAGACTCCGATGAAACGTCTTGTTGCCGCGATCTGCTGTGGACAGTTGATTTTGGCCGGAGTCGCCAGCGCCCAACAGCCGGTCCCTGCCCGCGGGGACACGCGCCGCGACACGATCATTCTCGGCGACGTGCCGGCGACCCCGGAAATGTGGTTTTACGCCCAAGAACGGCAACGCAACGACGATCCGCGCGTCGCGGTGCGGCGGAACGCCGAGTACGATGCCTCGCAGCGCCAAGCGAGACTGACGGCCATGCGCTGGTTTGGATATTCCAATGCGCGGCCCAACGTCGATCCGATTCCTGTGCTGGGCGACTATTCGGCCGGCTGGACTTCCAATGGCTACATGCCCAATCAATGGAGCGGAACCGACGGATCGAACACGACAATCATCGTGCCGAATGTTTATCCGCGCTACTACTGGAACCGCTAACCGCTGGATGCCTTCGGCTGCGCGGCTGGCAACGAACGTCCCCTTCAGCGGACCCGCGCGTTTCTTTTCAACGGGCGCTCAGGCATAATTGCCGCGGGAACACCGCCTTACCCCGCGCGCCTTGGCCATGCCCCTCTTTGCTCGCCGCTATGACACTTCCACGCCGGTGGCGTTTGAAATCGCCCAAGGGCGGTTGCTGCGCTGCGAGCCGCTCCGAGAGGCCGATGCCGCCGCGACGCTCCCTTGGCTGACGCCGGGCTGGGTCGATCTCCAGGTGAACGGCTACGGCGGCGTCGAGTTTAGCTCTCCCGACTTGACCGTGGAGAAAGTGCGAGCCGTCGTCACGCAGATGCGCGCGCAAGGAGCAGTCCGGTTCTTGCCGACAGTGACCACTCAGGCGGCGGAAGTGATTCTTGCGGCGCTGCGAACCATTGCCACGGCCTGCGACACCGATTCGTTCATCGCTCGGCACGCGGTGGGCATCCACCTCGAAGGGCCTTACATCTCGGCTGCCGACGGGCCGCGCGGCGCCCACCGCCGCGAGTTTTGCCGGCCGCCGGATTGGAGCGAGTTTGAGCAATTTCAGCAGGCCTCCGGCAATCGAATTCGCTTGGTGACCCTTTCGCCCGAATACGCCGAGTCCATCGAATTCATCCGCCGCGCGAAACAGGCGGGCGTGGTCGTCTCGATCGGCCATACGCAAGCCACGGGCGATCAGATTCAAGCGGCCGTCGACGCAGGCGCCGCGCTCAGCACCCATCTCGGCAACGGGTCGCACGGAGTGTTGCGGCGCCATCCAAATTACCTCTGGGATCAATTGGCCGCGGACCGCCTGGCGGCCAGTTTCATCGCCGATGGCCACCATCTCCCTCCCGAGGTGGTCCAGACCTTCGTTCGCGCGAAAGGGATCGAACGGTGCATCCTGGTCAGTGATCTGTCGGGGATGGCCGGTCTTCCGCCGGGTCACTATCAAACGGATTTGTGTGAGCTCGATTTGCTTGCCGACGGCCGCCTGGTCTTGGCAGGCCAAGACCAACTGCTGGCCGGCGCTTCGCAACCGCTGTCGGTCGGCATCGAAAACGTGATGCGCTTTGCCGCCGTCGATTTTCAAAGTGCGATTGCGATGGCCAGTCTTCATCCAGCTCGGCTGCTCGGCTTAGCGTGTCCGACCTTCACCCCCGGCGAGCCGGCCGACTATCTGCTGGTCCGGCGCGGAGAGGCGGCGACGGGCGCGCGGATTCAGATTGAGGCGATTCTGGACGGTTGAAGCGGCGCAGCGCGGATTTCGCCGAGCGC
Organism: Pirellulales bacterium; assembly: GCA_035656655.1. Classification (GTDB taxonomy): domain Bacteria; phylum Planctomycetota; class Planctomycetia; order Pirellulales; family DASRSE01; genus DASRSE01. Next base: position 11,515 of record DASRSE010000232.1, on the reverse strand, counting down.
GTACTTTTCGCAACGGGCGAGGGGCCTGAAGACGAAGTGCGCTGCGGCCGCTGCTTAATGGCCTGGGTCGCGCCGCTTGATGAGCGTGACCTCGTTTCCTTGGGCGTTATAGGTGACGTCATCCATGAATGAGCGCATCAGCAGCAGCCCACGCCCGCTTTCGCGTTCGAGATTGGCCGGATCGGTCGGATCGGGGACATCCTCCGGGCGAAAGCCAGGGCCCTCGTCGCGGACGACGAACCGCGCCTCGCTCGGGTTGAGGCTGACTTGGACGTGAATGCGCCGATCGCGATAGGGCGCTTGCACGCGCCGTTGATCGATCACATTCGGAGCGCCCGAGCTGACAATTTGCGAGCGCGCCTCGCGGATCATTTCGGAATTCAATTCCAAATTGCCGTGATAAAGGGCGTTTAGAAGCGCCTCTTCCAATGCGATCCCGATGCGGATCCGCCCCGTATCGTCGCAGAACCGCATCCGCGTCACCATCTGCTGCAAGTGATCGACCAGCGGGTAAACCAACTCGGAGTCGTTCCGCAACGTGAAGACGGTTTCGCTATGCGTCAGGCAATCGATCAAGCGATCATTGTGCCGATCGGCCTTGGCGACCGCCATTACCGCGTCGAGCGTTTCTAAAAGCTCTTGCGCTAGTTTTCCCTTGTTGACATAGCTCGCGGCGCCGCGCTGCAAGGCTTGAACGGCGATCTCCTCGCTGCCATGCGCGGTCATCAAGATCACCGGGACCAACGGATATTTCGCGCGAATCCGGCCAACCAACTCGAGGCCGTCCATTTCCGGCATTTGCAAGTCAGTCAGGACGACCTCGGGAACATGATTCTCGATGCGCTCGAGCGCTTCGGCGCCGTTCGAAGCATACTCCACGATCAGGCCGCCGTGCTTCTCCAAGATTCCGCCGGCTAACCGGCGATCTACGCCAGAATCGTCGACGACTAAGACGAGGGCCATGAAGGATGCTCTCCAAGGTCGAAAAACCGGCGCGCGTAAAAAACGGCCGCCGTGATGCGAAGTTTGCTTGCGCCGTTTATCATGCGCCGCGCCGCCGGGAAAAACAACTAGCTTTCAATCGCGGAGTGAAAATAGTCGGCTCTGTAGGAAAAAACCGCACTTCCGCGGTCGTGAGACCCACCGCTGCGAGCGAGCCTTGGCGCACCGTACAAGCGGCCTCGAGCCGCTGGCGGAATTATTTAGCCGCCCTACGGCTGATGGGCGGGCTCGACCGCGGGCGGCGCGGCGTCTGCGACAAATGATTGCAACTCCGGCACGAAGCGTTCCACCTCGGCCTGCAAGGCGTGCCACGGGTCCTCCGCCTCGGCAAGATTGGCGGTGCGGCCCAGGGTCTCCAGTTCCAGCGCGCGGCGGACTACCCCGGCGGCAGCAAAATGGCTAGCGGCCCCTTTTAATGCGTGGGCGGCCAACTTCAGATTGGCGGCGTCGCGGCTCGACACGGCCGCGCCGATCCGCGCGAGCCAGCCGGGGCATTCTTCCAGAAAGGCCTGCGCCAGATCAGCCAGCAGCGCGGCGTCTCCCTCGAGCCCTGCCAGCGCCTGCTCGCGGTTCCAGATGGACGACGCGCCGGCGCGAGCTTCGGAGCGGCGGTTTGCCGCGCTCTCCGCACGCGCCGCCGGCAGCGCAGTGGCTGCTGGGTCGGCGGCGGACCGCGTTGCCGGAGCGCGCGGTTCGCTTTCCATTTCGGCGGAATCCTTGCCGAACTCCTCCAAGACGTCAAACAGCTCGCGCGAACGAATGGGCTTGCTCAAGTATCCGTCCATGCCTGCCAACAGACAGCGCTCGCGATCCCCGCGGAGCGCGTGGGCGGTGGTGGCGATGATCGGAATGTGGTGGCCGGTCGTTTGCTCGGTTTGACGAATTCCCTTCGTCGCCTCGAAGCCGTCCATTTCCGGCATCTGCACATCCATCAGCACGAGGTCGAATTTGCGGGCTTGAATCGCCTCCAGCGCCTGGCGGCCGTTGCTGACGAGTTCGCACGCGTGCCCCCATTTGTGCAATAGCGTTTTCGCCAGCTTCTGATTGACTGGACTGTCTTCGGCGACGAGCACGCGCAGCGGCCGCGCGGGCTGCGGCAGCGGTTTGCTCGTCGGCGAGATGGTTTCAGCCGGCGCGCCGAATGGGTTTAGCGCCGCGAGCATCGCGTCAAGCAACTCCGATTGCTTGGCCGGCTTGATCAAATAGGCCGACACGCCGAACTGACGGCTCCGCACGGCATCGCCCGGGCGGTCGCCCGAAGTCAGCATGATCACCGCCGTTGACGAGAGCGCCGGATCCTGTTTGATTTTTAGACACAATTCAAATCCGTCGGTGTCCGGCATGTGGGCGTCGGTCAGCACGATTGCGAAAGGGCGATCCTGAGCGATGGCGGCGTGCAGGGCATTCCAAGCCTCAGCGGCGCTCTCGACCGCGGTCGGCTGCATCCGCCAGTGCGTCACCATTTCGTGTAGAATCAGCCGGTTGGTGTGGTTGTCGTCCACGATCAAAACCGGCAGCCCTTCCAAATCGGCCAAGGGGAGCGCGGCATGATCGAGCGGCTCCGCGGCGATCTCCAACTGCGCGGTGAAATGGAACACGCTGCCGCGGCTCGCCCGGCTTTCGACCCAAATCCGCCCGCCCATCAACTCGACCAGCCGCGCGGAGATGGAAAGCCCGAGCCCGGTGCCGCCGTAGCGGCGCGTCGTCGATGTGTCGGCCTGCTCGAAAGCCTCGAAGATGGTGCGCTGCTTCTCGTGAGGAATGCCGATGCCGGTGTCGGAAACGCGAAAATGCAGCCGCGCGACTTTCGCTCCCTCGGAACGAGCAAACTCGGTCGGAATCTCGGTCGGAGACGGCGCGCCGCCGGCGGCCTGCTCGTCCGGCGCGCTGATTTCGCTGGTTCGATGATCCAGGAGAGCCGGGGCCGCCGCAGCCGAAGGATCGGCGTCCCAATCGACCTCGACGACGATTTCGCCTCGATCAGTGAATTTGATCGCGTTGCCAACCAGATTCAAGACGATCTGCCGCAGCCGTCCGGCGTCGCCAATCAACGTGTCCGGGACGGCCGGCTGCACGCGGCAAGCCAGCTCCAAGCCTTTTTGATGGGTCCGCAGCGCGAGCGATTTGAGCGCGTCGCCCAAGCATTCGCGCAAACAGAAGGCGTGCGGATCGAGTTCGAGCTTGCCGGCCTCCACTTTGGAAAAATCGAGGACGTCGTTGATCACTTTGAGCAGGGCATCAGCCGAGTCCTTGGCGAGTTCCAGATACTCGCGCTGTTCGGCGGTCAGTTTCGTGTCCAGCACCAACTCGGTCATGCCGATGATGCCATTCATCGGCGTGCGGATTTCGTGGCTGATGTTTGCCAAGAACGCGCTTTTCGCGCGATTGGCCGCTTCAGCCGCGTCGCGGGCCTGGCAGATGACCGCCTCGGCTTGTTTCCGCGCCGTCACATCCCAGCACATGCCTTGCGTGCCGATGACGTTTCCTTTGGCGTCACAGATGGGCGCCTTGAAGACTTGCACGAAAATCCGTTCGCCGTTGGGTTTCTCGAATTCTTCGATGTCCTCGAAGATCGACCGCGTCTGGATGATCTTTTGGTCGTCGTGCCGATATTTGTCGGCCAACTCGGGAGCAAAATGGTCGTAGTCGGTCGTTCCGATCACTTGCCGCAACGACTTATTCAGGCTTTCGAGCATCCGCTGATTGAGGAACGTGAACTTGCCGTTGAGGTCTTTGCTCCAGGTCGCCAGCGGCAAGCTTTCCACGAGCGAGCCATAGCGCACCTCGGAATCGTGCAGGGCCTCCTCCGCCCGCTTCAGCGGCGTGATGTCGGTGGACACTCCGCCGACCGCATAGGGAAGCCCCAACGCGTCATACAGGGGAAACTTGTTGGAAATGTACGTGTGCGGGCCGTCGGCGTGGGACACAATCTCTTCGATCTGGATCGCTTTGCCGCGCGCCAAAACCTCGCGATCATTTTCGCGAAAGGCCTCGGCGACCGATTGCGGAAAGATCTCCTGGTCGATCATGCCGACGCATTGAAACTGCGTCACCCCGAAGAATCGCTCGAACGAGCGGTTGATCAGCACATAGCGGCCATTGATATCCTTGATGTAAACAATGGCCGAAGTGTTGTCGAGGATGGAGTGGAGCTTGCGTTCGCTGGCCTGCAACGAGGCGGTCATTTCTTCGGCCAGCGCGAGAGCCCGCGTCCGCTTGCGGCTCATCGACCAGACGACGCCGAACAGCAGCAAGCTGACCGCGCCGCCGCCGAGCAGGACGAGCCAAGGGGTGAGGTGATCCACGCTGGACCGGTCAAACGCCGGCCGCGAAGCAAAATCCAGCCGCCAGATGCGGTCGGCGAAGGTCAGCATCTGATGCGAGCGAAACAGCGGCTTTTTAGCACTCTTTTCGGCTCGCACCGTCTCGCTATCGTAGAGCGGATCGGACCCGTCGGCCTGATCGTAGACCTGCATGTCGATGACCTGCGACAGTTCCGCGTCGACCGGCCGCAATAATTCCGGCAATGAGATCTGCGAGGCGATCCAGCCGCTCAGGCCGCCGTTCGGTTCAAAAATGGGCGCGAACAGCAGCAAACCATTGATCGAATGTTCTTGCTCCGGCAAGGCGAACTTCAATGTCGCCACCGCGGCATTGCGATGCGCGGCTTCGAGCGCGGCGCGGCGCCAGTCGGGCACGCTGCCTAGATCAAAACCCAAGCGCAACCCGGCAGCCGCACCCGCCTCGGGCTCCAGATACTTCACCACGAAATACGAGTCCCGCTCTCCAGGCGGCTCGATCGCAATTTTTTCGCCGTTTCGCGATTGGAAGCGCGCGTTGAAGGCGGCGCGGTCGGCGCCCGGCACGAGCGCGACATACGCGATGCGATCCGGCTTGGCTTGGTCGTTCTCCAGTCCGAGCTTGTCAAGAAACGCCTTCCAGCCGGCCCGGTCGACTTGCTCGTGCGCGGCAAAGAGACCTTGCGCGCTGCGCAAGGCGATGCTCTTGTCTTGCAAACGGTGCGAGATGGCCGATTGCAATCGCTGCACTTCGTGATCGAATTGCGGCCGCGCTTTCAGTTGGACATATTGCCAAGTTGCCCACCAGCCGCCGAGCGTGAACGCCAGCGCGATCGCCAGCACGGCGACGGCCGGGCCGTTGCGATACCACCAAGCCCGCCGGCGCTCCAAAAACGAGAGCGAACGGCCGGCCCGGTGCGGACGCCCCGGATAGTGCTCGCCAACGCTCATGGCGCGGAAACCTTAAGAAAAGAAGCGAGACGGTCGCAAGCGAACAGAGAACCTATTCTCAATTCTATCACGGTCGAATGCAAGAATCGCCCGGCGTGGTGATTGCAGGCCGCGTGGTGTGCAACTTAACATCCGCGTCCGCCAAGGCGCGGCGCCTGCCAAGCAGCCTCGCCCGCCCCCAATTGCCGCGCCCGCTCAAAAGCCGAATTTACTTCGTTCGGCCGGCAATTTGCCGCGGCCGCCCGGCCTTATCCACGCTGGGGGACAATCGGTCTTCGCCTCCGTCTTGAATCGCAAAACGAGATTATCACGCCCCAGGGCGGTGCGGCCAATCGCAGGCTGCTGTGCAGCACGGAGAAAACTGGCTGCCGCCCCTGGGGCCGCCCGGCAAGTGAAGTTATGATGGATCGTGCGAATGGCCATGTCTCTCCGGTCCGCGTCGAGCGATTATGAAAAAACAGCGTTTCCCCTCGGGTCTCCCTCCGAAAGCCGCGCCGCCGCGGGCCGATGTCGGCCGCGGCGCCCGTGAACGATTGCAAAAAGTGCTGGCCGCCGCCGGACTTGGCAGCCGCCGCAAATGCGAAGAGCTGATCTCCGAGGGACGTGTGGAAATCGATGGCGCCGTCGTCACCGAGCTCGGCACGAAAGTCGATCCCGACCGGCAAAAAGTGCTCGTCGATGGCGAGCCGCTGCGGCACTCCGAGCTGGAATACTACGCCGTTTATAAGCCCAACGGGGTCGTCACCACGAATTACGATCCGGCGGGCCGACCGCGGGTGGTCGACTTGGTGCCGGATGGCGAGCGGCTCTTTCCTATCGGTCGGCTCGACATGTACAGCGAAGGCTTGATCTTGGTCACCAATGATGGCGACCTGACGAATCGCTTGGCGCATCCGCGGTATGGCGTCGAAAAGACCTACCAAGCCCTGGTGGTCGGAGCGGCCGACCATGAGACGCTCGAAAAGCTGCGGCGCGGCGTTCATCTGGCCGAAGGCTTTGCCCATGCGAAGCAAGTTTTGATTCGCGCCAAAAGTCCGCAGAGCACGCTCTTGGAAATTGTCCTGGACGAAGGCCGCAATCGCGAAATCCGCCGGCTCTTGGCCAAACTCGGCCACAAAGTGCTGAAGCTGAAACGGATTTCGATTGGGCCGCTGAAGATCGGCGAAATGTTGCCGGGCGAATATCGCCCGCTGAACGCAGCGGAAGTGGAACAGTTGCAAAAACTCGTCGCCGGGGCGCCTGCTCCGCGTTCAAAAAAAGTGCCGCGTCCGCGCCGACCCAGCATCGCCCGCGGAGACCGAACTGCCGCCGGATACGAAAAGCGGCTCGCGCCGCGCGGCGGCAAGAAGCCCGCCGCCAAGCCGACCTTCCGTAGCGGCCGCGGTCAAGAGCGCGCCCTGGCCGAACCGGCCGGCCGCCGCGCCGAGGCGCGCAAGGCCAAGCCCGCGATCGGTCCCAAAGTGAAACGGCGCCCCAAGCCGGTTCCGCGCGCGGCCCGCGAACTGCCCGAGGAGTAGCCCCATGACACCTCCGCTGGGCGCGAGTTTTTATGCCGATCGGGCGCGACTGCAAACGGTTCGCGTGCTGGAAAATGTGGCGATTGCGCGCGACACCTTTCGCGTTCGCTTCGCGTGTCCCGAACTGGCGCGGTCGATTGTGCCGGGCCAGTTTATCATGTTAAAGCTGGCGGGCTGCGACGATCCTCTCTTGGGCCGGCCGCTGGCGTTTTATGACCGCGTGTTGGATGCCGCCGGAGAACCGAGCGGGCTGGATGTCGTGTACTTGGTGGTAGGAAAGCTCACGTCGCGGTTGGCGCGCTCATTGCCGGGGCAAGAAATTCAGATCTGGGGGCCGCTGGGCAATGGCTTCGCCCCAACGACGGCGGAACATTTAATCATGGTCGCCGGAGGAATCGGCCAAACCCCTTTCCTCGCGCTCGCGCAGGAATACTCCGGCCGGCAGCAGTTTGCGCAGCGGAGCGTCGCGCCGGCGCAGCGCATTACCTTGTGTTATGGCGCGCGGAAGAAAGAATACCTCGCCGGAGTCGAAGATTTTCAGCGGCTGGGGATCGAAGTGGCCCTGAGCACGGACGATGGCTCGGCGGGCCATCACGGCTTGGTTACGCACTTGCTGCAGCGGACGCTTGTGGACGCGAGCCTGGGCAGCACCCGCGTGGTTGCCTGCGGTCCGGAGCGAATGCTGGAGGCAGTCGCCGAGATTTGCAGCGATGCCGGCGTGGCGTGCGAAGTCTCGCTCGAAACTCCCATGGCCTGCGGGATCGGCATTTGCTTTAGCTGCGTCACGCGGGTCCGCGACGCGTCGGGAGAGTGGGACTATCGCCGGACATGCGTAGAAGGTCCGGTTTTCGACGCGGCGCAGATCGCGTGGTGAGTCGGGCGTGGGTGGTGAGTCGGGCGTGCGTGGTGAGTCGGGCGTGCGTGGTGAGTCGGGCGTGCCGACGGCTTTCCCAATTTCGTACAAGCGGCTTCCAGCCGCTTCGCAGCTGGGAACGCTCAGCCTGATTGATTGTGCCAAGCAATGCGACCGCTATCCAATGCCCACCGCAGCCGAGCGCCTACGCGGCAAGATGCCGCGTGTACGGTCTTTCGTACAAGCGGCTTCCAGCCGCTTCGCAGCCAGGAACGCTCAGCGTGGTTGATTGTGCCAAACAATGCGGCCCGCAATTCAACGCTCACCGCAGCCGAGCGCCTACGCGGCAAGATGCCGCGTGTACGGTGTTTCGTACAAGCGGCTTCCAGCCGCTTCGCAGCGCGCAACGCTCAGCCTGATTGATTGTGGCAAGCAATGCGACCCGCTATCCAACGCTCACCGCAGCCGAGCATCTACGCGGCAAGATGCCGCGTGTACGGTGTTTCGTACAAGCGGCTTCCAGCCGCTTCGCAGCCAGATGCCGCGTGCCTTATTTCTTTTTGGCGGGGGCGGCCGGCGCGGGGGCCGGCTGGGTCTTCGCGTGCTTTAGCGTGGCCGAGAGGCGGCCTTTGATGCGCGAGGCCATGTTCTTGTGGATCACGTTTTTGGCGGCCGCCTGATCGAGTTTCTTGGTCAGGGTGCGAAATTCGGTCGCCCCTTGCTCCAGATTTCCGGTAGCAGCCGCTTCCCGCACTTTGCGCATCCGCCCGCGCAGCTCGGACTTCACAGAACGATTCTTCTCACGCGCTTCGAGATTCTTACGCCAGCTTTTTTTCGCGCTCTTCGTATTCGGCATGGGTATCGAGGCCAGAACAAGGTCAAAACGGTCGGCGGAATGCAACGAGGTCGGCTGCGATCGTGGCCGCGTGGTGCCACGCGCCAGACCGCCGGAACCCCGGCAACGAATCACCCTTTATGACGTAGCGCGGCTAATTTGTCCAGTAGGTCTGGCAAATCGCGATACTGCGGGTCGCGCTCGGCGAGCCGGTGCAAGATTTTCTCCGCGACGGCCACGTTTTTCATCCCCAGCGCCAGCGTTCCGGCTCGATAGAGGGCGAATTTATACCCCTCCGGATGCGAATCCGCCAGCGCCTTCGAAGCGTGATAAAAACTCTCCAAGGCCGGCTGATATTGTTTTAAATGCTGCTGGCATTCGCCCAACTCGATCTGGGCCAAGCCGGGATGTTGGCTGTGAGCCATGAGCTCCTGAAAAACGGCGCTGGCTTCGGCATAGCTGCCGGCCTTTTTGAGCCGCACTGCCATCGCAAATCTCGGCTGTTCTTGCCGCGGATAGCGCTCGACGCGGGCGCGATAGATGTCGAGCTCTTTCAGATTGGATTCGGCCTTGACCTTTTTATAAATCTCGCGATTCTCGGGAGTCGGCGATTCCTTCGCACGGCGCTCGGCCACGGCGACACGGCGCTGCGCATACGCCAGATGGATCTCTTCCAGCGCTTCGCGAAAGCGGAGATCGCCCCCGGAGGCGGCCAGCCCCTTTTCCAAAGTCGTTTCGGCGCGATCGAGCTTGTCGGACGCCTGATAGAGCCGCGCCAGTTCCAGATATTTATCCAGATCGGCCGGGTTCTTTAGAATCGCCTGTTGCAGCGTTTGCTCAGGCGTGAGGGACACTTCGACCGTCTTCCGTTCGTTCGCGTCTTTTTTGATGACTTGGGCGGCATTCCCTTTATTCACGGTCCGCTCGATGCTGAGGTCGCCGATCGCCTTGCCGGCCTCTTCGTCATACGGTTTGGCCTGCTCGACGCGGTGCCAGCACGTAATGGCTTGATCGAACAAGCCGCGTTTCGTCAGTGCCTTGGCGCACTGCCGATTCAACTCGACATCTTTGGGGTTGGCGTCAATGGCGTTCCGCAAATAGGCGAGTTGGCATTCGTCATAGCCCAGCCGCTCGCACGCTTCGGCCATCGCTTGCAAGGTGGGCAGATCCCACGGGTTGAGCTTGAGCATCTCGGCGCCGGTGGTCAAAGCGCTGTTCCAATCCTTTTTGGCGAGCGCTTTGCGAACCTGGCTGCGGAGGCCGGACCCTTTGAGGCCGGCCATTTTATCGCCTCGCTTGTTGTTGTTATACTTCTTGCGCAAGACGTCCAAGTAGCTTTGCAAGTATCCCAGATTGCTGGGGTCGCCTTGCACGCATTGCTGAAACATTTCGATCGCGTACTCGAAGTCGCCGGCGGCCGCCTTGCGGGCGCCGTGCTCGCTCAATTTCTGCAAACGGAGATAGAGCCCCGGCGCAGGCATCGAAATCGGACCAGAATCGGAGACGTTGTCGCTCATTCGCGGGCGGCTCGCGCGCCGGCCTGCGGCGCGAGCGAAGGGTTGAATGGGTTGAATGGAGTCGAAACGGAAAAGGGTTGCCGCACGCGGACCGGCTAAGCCGTTCGACCGCCGACCTGGGTCAATCGACTTCGGCGAGCCTCGGACGATGTTGGCCGTTTTCGCGCTCCTCGATTGTAACATGCCCGAAAATAAAATGGCAACGCGAGCCGTCCGACGCGTTCGGCCCGCCCGGCAAACGGCGACCGACCGAGCGCATGGCGGCCGCTCGGTTACTTCGTTCAGCATGGAATTTTTGTCGCCGGCGCGAAACAGATATGGGTTTGGGCCGTTAATGCGGGCCGCTCGGTTTCTTCGTTCAGCTTGGTAAATGATGCCGCTTGACCCATTTGAATCTCGTTTGCAAGCGGCTTGGGACCCCTCCGAATGGAGCCAGCGGACGGTGGTGGCGGCGGTATCGGGCGGAGCCGACAGCGTGGCCTTGCTGCGGGGCTTGGCTGCGGTTCGCCAAGCCGGAAGGGGCGAACTCGTGGTCGCCCACTTCAATCATCGGCTGCGCGGAGCCGAATCAGACGCCGACGAAGCGTTCGTTCGCAGACTAGCGGAGGCGCTCCGGCTGCGGTGCGAATTCGGCCGAGCGGAAACCCTCGCGCCGGCTGAGGAAGACGCGCGCCGGCTGCGCTACGCGTTTCTCCAGCAGACGGCTGAACGACTGGCCGCGCGGTATCTCGTCACGGCCCATACGGCGGAAGATCAGGCCGAAACAATCTTACAGCGCATCGTCCGCGGCACCGGCCTGGGCGGCCTCGCGGGAATGCGGCGAGCGCGTCCGCTGGGGCCGAACGTGGCCTTGTTGCGGCCCCTGTTGCAAGTTCGCCGCGCGGAGTTGCGCGACTACTTAACGCGGCTGGCGCAGCCGTTTCGTGAAGACGGCTCCAACGCCGACCTGCGTTATCAACGTAACCGGGTCCGCCACGAATTGCTGCCGCTGATCGAGCAGAACTACAATCCGGCCGCGACCGCAGCACTGGTGCGGTTGGGCGAACTGGCGAACGAAGCGCAAGCGGCAATCGCCGCGCAAGCCGACGCGTTGCGGATGGCGGCCGTGCATTGCACCCCGGACGTCGTGCGGTTCGATCTTCACAAGCTGCGCGGAGTCGCGCCGTTTCTGCTGCGCGAAGTGTTAATCGCCGTGTGGCGCGGACAAGGTTGGCCCGAACAGGCAATGGGCTTTCGCGAGTGGTCCGAGCTGGCGGAATTACTCGGGTCGGGCGATGGCCCACCGTCCGCGGCGAAGATGTTTCCGGGCGCGGTCCGCGCCGTAAGAACGGGCGAGGAACTGGTGCTCGCGCGCCACGCAGTCGGTTGAAGGATTTCAACACGCTCGGCCCTCGCCCGATTGCGATGCGGCTGCCACGAACGGATCGCCAACCGCCTGTCGAGTCTTTCGACAGGCGGTTGGCGCAAGCCGAGCGCGGGCCGCCCGGTCGTAGTCATTCCGTTTCGGCCGTGCCCAGCCCGCGAAAGCCGATCGCCGTCAC
>DASRSE010000231.1:0-9927 GCA_035656655.1 Pirellulales bacterium | reverse complement strand
CACGGCCACCACCAGATACGGGAGGCCGGTCCGCTCGCGGGTCAACATCCATTGCGCGAGCATCAAGAGAACCAACCCGACCAAACCGAATCGAATCGTGGCCAAGCCGAATTTCAGCCACCGCCGCGCACACCCGCGTTCGGACCAATAGGCGAAAAAGATGAATCCGCCGGCCGCCAGCAAAAAGACGAGGGTCAGCCAAGCAGGCCAATTCCACGAACTTTCGAGCCGCCCGGCGATTCCTTCGCCGCGGTCCGCGCCGGTCAACCCGAGCAGTTGCGCCAGCCAGTTTGGAAGTGAGCCATTCATAAAGGGTAAGCCGTTGCTCGCGGCCGCCAAAGCCAATCTCAGCCATCAGGCGGTTATCCCGCCCGGCGACCGATTCGCCAAGCGACGAATGTTTCTAACAAGACCAACGCTAACAGCGGATACAAGAACCAGAGTTGGAGCGACTCGCGCGCGGCAATCTCGAGGGCGGGCCGCGCGTCGAGATCTTGCCAATTCGAGCGAGCGATGAACTCCGGCGGCAGTTCGCTCGCGTCGAGCTTGGTGAGATCGCTTTCGGCCGTGTTGAGATTGACGGAAAAAATTTGCGTTTGATTCGGCAGCGACGCATAGGTCGCCTGGTACAAGCCGCTGCGATAAGTGTCCTGGTACGTCCAGCGATCGCCGGCCGCGCTCGGCCGCACCGTTTCGGTTCGGCCGTCGGGCGTCGTCAGCGCCAGCGAAGCGCCCGCCGCAACCGGAAACAAACCCCCAATTTCGCGCCCGACCAAGACGTTGAACTCTTGCCCGCGGCGATTCACCGCGGTCGCTAAAATTTCTTTCACCAGCGGCAAAAAGCTCGGCCACCGCGGCCACATGGTCCACGGATATTTCGTGTCAGGGTCGATCGTCGCCGCCGCCGGAATCGTCACCAGCACGACTCGCCCGCGGCCGGCCGGCTTTTCCAAAATCGCCGGATCGCCGGAGTCAAACGCCAGCGCGACCTGCACCCCCGCGTCGGGACTCGGCTCGACGCGAAAATATCGGAAGGTCGGCGTCGTCAGCAGCCCCGCATCCTCGCGCCCGCGAAAGGGGACCACGATGGGGTTTTTGTAATCAAGCGGATTAAACGCATAGGGGGGCGATTTCGCTTTGACCGGTTGATCGAGTTTGCCAGGCAAGAGGTTCAAGCCGCCTGGCGCGTTGCCAAGTTCGCGGTTGTAGCGCTCCGCATTCACGCGATCGCCCAGAAAAAAGACCAACCCGCCCCCTTGTTGGAGATAGCGCTCGAGGATTTTCGCTTCGCCGGCAGTGAATTGCCCCACATTGCACAAATAAATGCAGTCGAACTTTTTCAGATCGAGATCGGTCAAGCCCCCTTCGCTGGCGATCTCGGGCTGAATTTGCGCGTGCGGATTCGCGCCATTGTCAGGATCAAGCGCCAGCCGCAGATAGTAGCTCGCGCTCTGCGATTCCTCTCCAACCGAACCGTCGACCAAGAGCACCCGAACCGCGTCTTGGACCGGCAGCGACAACCAACGATGGTTGTCCAGATCGAGCAAGTCGCCGGAGATTTTGGCTTCGGCAGTGTGCGGGCCGGCGCGGTCGAAGCGGAAGGTCATGCTGGCCGTGGCTTCGCCGTCGGAGCGCAGATCGACGAGTTGTTCTGATTGGCGCCGGCCATCGATCAGAAATTCAACCGGCAATTGGGTTCGCACTTGGCGGCCGTAGTTTTTGACCGTGGCTTCGAGGGTCAAGTCGCGGCCGACTGTGAAATAGGGGTCGAGACAACGCAAGTCCGTGATCGCCAAATTCTCGCTATGGGGCTGACCGAGATCGATGACCACCAGCGGCGTGTTCGCGGCCTTCAAGGCTTGGAGATGCTCGCGCAGCGCGGACGCCGAGCGCGCAGCGGCGGCATTCGGCCCCCAGGTGTTGCGCCCCAAGTCAGTCAGAAAATAGACCTCTTGCCGGGCAAGCTTGGGCTGCTCGCGCCGGGCGCGGTCGAGCGTCTCCTGGACCTTTTCGATGGTCCCTGGCAGATCGCCGCCTCCTTGAAGCAGCTTGAGGCTTTTGATTTCGGCGGTGAGATCTTGCCGTTCAAAGGAGGGCGTGCCGACGACGACCCGAGGTGGATCGGCCAGTTCCAAGAGCGTGAAGCCATCGCCGGGTGCGCTTTCGGCGACGATTTGAGCGGCCAGTTCTTTGGCTCGCTCGAACCGATCGACATCGGTCGGCTTGTAGGCCATGGAATACGAGGCGTCGATGACGATGACCTTGTGCGCCCGTTCGCCGACGTGCGGTTTCAGGCCCAGATCTTGCCAGTAGGGCTCGGCCAGCGCGAGGACCACGCAGACGACGATCAAGGTGCGAATCAAGAGCAAGAGCCATTGTTCGAGTTGCACGCGGCGCGCGTTCTTTTGAATTGCCGCCAGCAAGTATTCCATCGCCGCCCAAGGGACCTCGCGATACCGGCGCTTCGTCCACAAGTAAATCACCAAGGGCGCGCCGGCTGCCACGAGCCACCACAGCATCGGCACCGCGCCGAAACCAAATCCAAAGAGAGGGGTGGAGGGAGGCATGAAAGTTCGGACAACTCGGTTGCAACAGCGCGCGGCGGCTCAAGTTCGCGTCATCCGCGACGCCAGATAGGTCGACAAGACCACGTCCAGCGGTTGGTCGGTTCGCATGGGCACATAATCGATCCGCTGATTGCGGCAGCCCGTCTGCACCCGGTTCAAAAATCCGGCGAACTCGGCCAGATAGGCTTTCCGCAGGGCGCGCGGATCGGTCATCACGTCAGGCATTTGCTCCATTCCTTGAAACCGCGTCGGGCGCGTGAAGGGGAACTCGAGCTCGGCCGGATCGAGGACATGAAAAATGACGACTTCATGGCGGCGATGACGAAAGTGCTTCAGGCCGGCCATCATGGCCGCCACGTCGTCGAACAGGTCGCTGAAAATGAGCACCAAACCGCGCTTTTTCAGGCGCTCCGCCAAATCGTGAAAGATCGGCCCGGTGGACGTTTTCCGCTCCGGCCGCGACTCCTCCATCACGTGCAGCAGTTGTTTCAAGTGGGACGGATTGCTGCTCGCGCGGACCAAAGCGCGAACCTCCCGATCGAACGTGACCAGCCCCACGCTGTCTTGTTGTTGCAGGATCAGATAGGAGAGGGCCGCCGCGGCGCACTGCGCGTATTCCAGCTTGGAAAGCGGCGCCCCGTCGCTCTGATAGCGCATGCTCTCGCTCGTGTCGAGCAACAAATAACTGACCAGGTTGGTCTCTTCTTCGTACTGCTTCAAATAAATCTTGTCCGTCTTGCCAAAGACTTTCCAGTCGACGTAGCGCAGATCGTCGCCGGGCACGTACTCGCGATGCTCGGCAAACTCGATCGAAAAGCCGTGAAACGGGCTGCGATGAACGCCCGACACGTAACCCTCGACGATCAGCCGCGCCCGCAACTCCAGGCCGTGCAGCCTAGCCAGCGTGCTTGGATTTAAGTAATTCGGGGAGTCGTCCATCGGCGTCGCTTCCGGATTCTTCAGGAATGTGTTCGATCAGACGGCGGACGATTTCGTCCGGCTTGATCCCTTCCGCTTCGGCATTGAAGTTGGTCATGATCCGGTGCCGCAGCACGGGCGTCGCCACCCCGCGGACATCCTCGCACGTCGCATGAAAGCGGCCGTGCAAGACGGCGCGGGCTTTTGCGCCGAGGACCAGATATTGGCTGGCGCGCGGTCCGGCTCCCCAGCTGACATAATCGCGGATAAACTTCGGCACGTCCCCTTTTTCTTTGCGCGTCAGCCGCGTGAATTGCAACGCATAGCGCGCGACATGGTCGGCGATCGGCACGCGGCGGACGATTTGCCCCAAGCGGATAATGGCCTCCGCGTTGAGCGTCGCGGAAACCTGGTGCGGAACATCGGTCGTCGTTCGCTTCACGATCTCCAACTCCTCGACCTCGTCCGGATAATCGACGAATACGTTGAACATGAACCGGTCCAACTGGGCCTCCGGCAACGGATACGTCCCTTCTTGCTCGATCGGGTTTTGCGTCGCCAAGACAAAAAACGGCGCGGGGAGCTCGTACCGCTTGCCGCCAATCGTGATCTGGTGCTCTTGCATCGCCTCGAGCAACGCCGCTTGCGTTTTCGGGGGGGTCCGGTTGATTTCGTCCGCCAAGATCACATTCGCGAAGATCGGGCCCGGCAAGAACTTGAACTCGCGGCTCCCGGAAACCTTGTCTTCTTGAATCACCTCGGTCCCGGTGATGTCCGACGGCATCAGGTCAGGGGTGAACTGCACGCGGCTGAACTGCAACGAGAGCGACTCGGCCAAGGTGCGAATTAGCAGCGTCTTGGCGAGCCCCGGCACTCCGACCAGTAAACAATGTCCGCGGGCGAACAGCGCAATCAGCAACTCTTCGATCACCTGCTTTTGGCCCACGATCACTTTGCTCAATTCTTGCGTGATCGTGCGATACGCTTCGTTCAGGCGTTCGACCGCTTGGACATCGTCGTCAGCAGGCATAAAAAGCTCGCGCGAGAAAGGGGTGAGGACGCAGTCAATCCGGCGAGCCAGCCAGAGGGTTGAATCGCCCCCTCGATTATAGCCGCGGAGGGGCCAGTTCGTCTTTAGCAGCTTGCCGGCGCGGGCGAAGCAGAGATCGCGGTGCGCGGCGGCAACTATTGCGTTTGGGACCGCGCTGCCTGGCGGTCGCCCCTATGGCGCGGTCCCGTTGCTCGTCCGCAAGGTCAATTCCGGCGGCGCGGCCGGCGCTCGCGCCGGGCCGATGCAGTTCAACTCCGTCCCGCCGGCCACGATCAACCGCGAATCGGCGGCGATCAAGTTGCCGGGACGAATGGCCGGGGTTTCCGCGTCCAGCCGGATCGGTTTTTGCCGCTCGCCCGACCGCGCCGAAAAACGCTCAATCGCCGAGTGGGTTGGCCAATAGATCGTCTCGCCCGCCAACAGCCCGCGGCCGAAGCCATTGGGCGGTGTGTTCCCCTCGGGAAAGTTTTGGACGACCAACCCGGAGGCGGCCCGGAGCCACCACAGTTTTTCGCCGCTGGCGATGACGTGTCCGCCGGCGACGCCGAGCAGATGCATGGCTTCGCCGACGTTTTGTTGGCTTTCCCAGAGAATGGTCCCCGTGGCGGCATCGAGCGCCAAGACCCCTTCAAAATCGGCGGGAGCGACGTACAAGCTGCTCTGGGCGAAGACGCAAGGGTTCAAGTCGCGATAATAGTGGGCCGAGTTTTTCGACAGGTCGCCGCGCTTCGCGCGCGGGTAAAACGTCAGCCAGTTGACGTGGCCATCGCGTTTGTTCAAGGCCGCGACGACGCCCGAATTCGTGTTGAGATAGAGCGTGTCGTGAACGAGGGTGAGCAGATTGTACGTCGCTTCTTCCAATTGCCCTTGGCTGAGCGTTTCGGCGGCGCATACCAGCCGGCGCCAGAGCAGCTTGCCGGAATCGAGGTCGTATGCGGCGACGAAGCATTGCGGCCGGACATCCGAATAGCGCATCGCGACGTAGAGCTGAGCATGGTCGGCGACCGGCGTTCCTTCAAAGGCCCATTTTTCCGCGGCGACGATTTCACGCAGTTTTTTCCCTTGCTGCTTCAAGTCGAGGATCACGAGCTTGTTTCCGCTCCGCGGCGGGGCGTCCAGCGTGCCGATGGTGACGGCCGAGCCAAGCCGCGCAATCAGCCGGCCTGCTTGAGCCGTCAGCGTAAACCGCGGCACGCCGAGCATTTGGCGGCTCGGCCGCGGCGTGGCGTCGTCGCGGTCGTTATAGATTTCGCCCAGCGGCTTGCCTTTTGCCCCCGGCCATGCTGGCTTGCCAGTCGCTAGGCTGAAGGCGAACACCTGATCCTCGTTGCAGTACAAGAGCAAGTTCTCGGCGACAATCGGATGATAGCTCAACAGCTCTTGCACATCTTCGCCCGGCCGCCGTTGCGGCAGCATGAAAAACTGCGCGGCATGAATGTCGGCTTGTTGCGGCTCGCCGAGGTGGATCGCCGGCCAGCAGACCGGACCCAGCGGCAAGGGATTAGGCAATACATGGTTGCGCGTGAAATCGCCCGCGAACGTGGTCCAGTCGGCGGACCGGGCCGGCGGCGGGCTTTGCTCCGCCAGGGCCAGTTGCGCGGTGAGCCCCGCCGCGTAGTTCACCTCCTTGCCAGCGAGCCGTCCCATCGCCTCGGGGTGCAGCTTTTGAAAGTATGCGAGTTCGAGCCGCGCCCGCTCAAAATTCCCTTCCAATATCGAGACCAGCACGAGTCTGGCCCGAATGTCGGCTAAGGCCAAGTCGGTGTCGGGATAGCGGAGTTCCACGGTCGCGAGATGCGCCGCGGTTGCGGGCGCGGGCTCCGGCGCGGAGTCGGGCCCGGCGCGTTGCAGGCTGCGCTCGCGGAGGCTCAGCCAGAGGGGCCGGCCGTCGGGCGACTGCCACTGCGGGTCAAGCATTTCCCAATCGTGCCGCGCCGCCGTAAAGGCTCCTTCTTCGAGCGCGATCTCGCCGAGCGCGAACAGCGCATCGTCGCCCCAATGACTGGCGAAATAGTGTTCCGCGACCTGTCGCAAGACCCGCTTGTCGCGCCGCTGAAGCCCGTCGTCGTAGGCCTTTTTGGCGACCGCATCGACGCGGCTGCGATAAAGCTTGAGGATTTCGGGGGCATGCGCGGCGGACGCGACGAGTTGAAGCTGGCAATAGTCGCGGACGGAGATCGCGCGGTCGTCCGACGCGCGGAGGACCTTTTCGCCCGCCTGCTCCATGACTTGCCGCAGGTTTTCCACCGCCTCGTCGGCTTGGGCGTTTTGAATCGCCTCTTTGACGCGCTCCAAAATTGCCCGAGTGGCGCTGTCCGGCTCGTCGAGGGTCACCGCGGCCGACAAATCGGCCAACGTCGACTTCGCCGATTGCGCCCGCATGGAAGCAGGCAAGAGAACCCACAGCAGCGCGAAGGCTGCCGCCAGCAGGCGAAAGACCGCAGTTCGAGGCCTCAAACAACGAGGGGACATCACGTCCCTCCACAGCGCGGCGGAGCAGGGCGAATTCATGGTCGCTGAATGACCATTATGCGCGGGATTTATGCAAGAGTTCGACTGGTCGATCGAAGAAACCCCTTCAATTGGTGGTCGGCGGATTCCGCGGGGCTGTTCCTAAGTATAGATAATTGCGTGACTTCGGCCAAGCAAAGTTCGCCCTCCGCAGTTGTGAAAACCGGAGATTCGCGGGGCAATTCTGCTCCTTTTAGAATCGCGCCAAGGGAAAAAACTGACAACCGCCGAAATAGCAAAGTCGCGGCGCGGTTTATGCTCTATGCCCCCTAGCGAACGACGCGGACGCCCCTGGCGTTCGCACAAAAACTGGGACGGACGCCAGAGCCATGCACGCGCGGGCGGCCCCCCTTGTACTTTTGATTACGCGGTGTGCCGCCGGTGACCAGAATGCAGCCATCCCACCTAACTGGCTGCTGAAGTTACACCCACCTGATTGGCCCGCCGCCTTTTTCCAACCTCGAGGTGGCTATGAAGATTTCACGAACAACCGGATATGCAGTGCAGGCAACATTGCAGTTGGCCCAGGCTCCTGCTGGCCAGCCCATCCCGTGTAGCAAATTGGCGTCGAATGGCGGCATGCCTGAGCGTTTCCTCCTACAGATTCTCCGCAATCTGGTCACCCACGGCGTCTTGCGGTCGACGCGCGGCGTGGATGGCGGATATTGCTTAGACAAGCCGGCCGCGGAAACTTCCCTCCTCGAAGTGATTGAGGCAGTCGAAGGCCCGCTGACGGCAAACGTGCCCGGCGATAACTTGCCGCCGGAGATGTCCTCGCGGCTGCATGAAGCGCTAGTCAAGGTGAACGAGCAGTGTCGCCAGCATCTCGCTGGCGTGAAGCTCTCCGCGGTGATCGCCAATGGCAATGCAACCTCCAATGGACGAGCGGCCTCGCCCAGCCCGGCGACGACCTCGAACTAACCGCGGCGCGGATGCGAAACCCATTCCGCCATCGCCGCGTGAGGCGGGCCGCAAGCCAGCTAGGAGCGGTCTGGCCTCGAGTTAAACCCAAGCTCTTGATTCGAGCCGTCGGTCTGCCGACGGCTCGTTGCGTTGGAGGCCGTTGCATTCAGGTCGGCTAGCCCGGTAGGATGGCGGGTCTGGCCGCCCCTCTCTTTTGGCTCTCTGGCGGCGGGGCCACCGAACTTTCGAGCGCTTCCAAACCGCGATCCGCGCCCATGGGTTTATACGACCGCGACTACTACCGCGATGACGCCCGCTCCGGCTGGTCGGGCTCGCGGAGCGCCGTAACGACGTTGATCATGATCAACGTGATTGTGTACATCATCGACATCGTCTCGGAAGGGAAGTTGAGCGAGATTGGCACTTTGCAACAAGGCTGGTTCCACCAGCCGTGGAAATGCTACGAATTGTTGACGTCGGGGTTTTTGCATTTGCGAGATGACATCAGCCATATCTTGTTTAACATGGTCGCCTTGTACATCTTCGGCCGAAAAGTCGAAGCCGTGTATGGGAGCCGAGAATTCGTGCGGACCTATCTGTCGTTGATTGTGCTGTCCGGATTGGTCTGGTCGCTGTGCGAAACCATCGTCGATCCGAGAGGACTGAATACCGCGGTCGGCGCTTCCGGCGGCATCTATGGGATCATGCTGATCTACATTCTCCATTTTCCGCACGACGAGTTTCTGCTGTTCTTCGTTTTTCCTTGTCCTGCGTGGGTGATGGGAATTTTATTCGTGGGCTATGACGTGTACGGGATGGTTAAGGGCCGCAATCCGCATGCGCCGTTTACGCGGGACCACGTCGTCGCTTTCACGGCCCACATCGGGGGCGCGGTGTTCGGCTATTTGTACTACGTAACGCGGTGGAATCTATTTCGCCTTTGGCCGCAGCAGTGGACCAAGGGCGTACAACGCAAATTCTCCCAGCGCCCGCCGCTAAAGGTTCATCGCGGACCGCCGGAGCCGCCGCGCGAGCGGATCTCGAAGCGCGAATTGCAGGCAAAAGTCGACGAAATCTTGGCCAAGATCAGCCGCACCGGCGAAGAGAGCTTGACCGCGGAAGAACGCCGCACGCTGGAGGAAGCCAGCCGCCGTTATCAACAGCGAGACGAATAAGCGCCCTCCAATACGGCCGCCATCAGGATAGGGGCCCGCGCCACGATTTCTCGACCCTTGAGAAACGGCACCGAGCGTGTTAAGTTTGAGAGATTTCAATCGCCGGCCAAACCGGTTCGCTCCGCGCGCCGACCGGGCGGGAGCGGCTTTCCGCGGCTTGGCCCTTTCCCCGATTTTCTGGACCGTTCGGCGCAGCGCGCCGTTGAAGGATTCATCGTGCCTCGTCGCTCCGACATCCATAAAATTCTGCTGATTGGCTCCGGCCCGATCATCATCGGTCAGGCTTGCGAGTTCGACTATTCCGGCACCCAAGCGTGCAAGGCGCTCCGCGAAGAAGGCTATGAAGTTGTGCTGGTGAACTCGAATCCGGCCACAATCATGACTGATCCGGAGATGGCCGATCGGACCTACATTGAGCCCCTCACCTGGCAGATGATCGAAAAGGTGATCGAAGTCGAGCGGCCCGACGCGCTCTTGCCGACTCTCGGCGGACAAACCGGGCTAAATCTGGCGATGGAATTGAGCCGGCATGGGGTGCTGGAAAAGTACGCGGTCGAAATGATCGGCGCGCGGCCCGACGTGATCGCCAAGGCGGAAGATCGCCAGTTGTTCAAAGAGGCAATGGAAAAAATCGGCCTCGAAGTCTGCCGCGGCCAGACGGTGCACACGCTCGAAGAAGCGCGGCGCGTTCAAAAAGAGATCGGCCTGCCGTGCGTCGTGCGGCCCAGCTTTACGATGGGGGGCAGCGGCTCGAACATCGTCTACAACCGCGACGAGTTCGACCAGATCGTCGGCCGCGGCC
>DASRSE010000230.1:0-32284 GCA_035656655.1 Pirellulales bacterium | reverse complement strand
TGAAAGGGGGCATGCAGAGATATCGCGAGGGGTTATTTCAACTCGGGAAAAACGTCTTCCGACAAGCCTTGCCGCCGCATCGAAGCATTCATGCGGGCGATGAATTCGTACTTCCAATTGGCGACGGTTTGCTCCGTGATTTGCAATTGAGCGGCGGCCTGTTTATTCGACCAACCGCGGACGACGAGCAGTTCGAGACACATCAGCTTTTGCCACTCCGCCCGATCCTGCCAGCGGCCGATCTGGTCGCGAAGGGCTTCGGTGGCCGCCACGGTTTCCAATTCTTTGCGCTCGCCGCTGCGGACCAGCGCACTGGCGGGCCGCTCATGGCCAGGCAGATCCCACTCGCTCGCTTGGCTCGAGCTGGCGCTCAAGGGCAAAGTCGGGCGGCGCCCTTCGCGGCGGAGATAGTCGGTCAGTTTGTGCGCGGCGATCGAAAACAGATATCCTTCCAGCGCGCGCCGCGGATCGTAGTTGGGCAAGCTCGTCAAAAACCCGATGAATGTCTCTTGGACGATGTCTTCGCCCGCCGAACGATTGCGCAAGCGGCCCTCGACGAACGCCAGCAACCGCCCTTCGAAGCGAGCGATCAATTCTTCCCAGGCTTCGTCGTCGCCGGCGCGAATGCGAGAGACCAGAAGTTCGTCGGCGGAGGGCATGGGGTGCTGGTGGGAAAGGCGCCGCGAACGATGGAGCCGACTGAAAGGGTGAATAATCCGCGGTGGATCTGCCGCGGCCCGGCCGAATTGAGCCTGCATCTCCGCACGAAACGATCAATGCTCAAGCGATGCAAAACAGCCCGGCCATGGCGATCATTATTATGAGGGCCACGCCCGCCGCGATCAAACCCTTATTTCCGCCGGCTCGCTGCAAGACTTGAAATTTGAGCGCCGCAAACGCCAAGCCCAACAGCGCGAGCACGCCGGCGCAGCAGGCCGCGACCCGAGCCAATTGATCGCGGATGAGAAACTGCTGCCAATGCGTTTCGATTTCGTGTTGGGCGTTGGCGGGAATATCGAGCAGAATCCACTTTTCGGAGACCGGGACCGGGTCCGACGCGGCAGCCACGACGCGGCTTTGAGTTTCTTGATAGACGGCCGAGATCAGCCCCTTCATCTGCGGCACATTCAGCGGATATCGCGTGGCCGCATCATCGCCCCAATAGTTACGGAGAAACTCGCGCCCCGCCGCCAGCAGTTTTTCGTCGACCGCCCGGCGTTCTTCGTCCGGCGACGCGGTCAAGCCGACATGCACCACGGCTTCGTACGTGCCATTCGTCTCGTGCGCCGGATCTTGCAGCCAGGTTGGCCGCTCGTCGACTGGTTTTTGACCGTGCGTTTTATCACTTAGCCAGCGACGGATTTTTGGAGCCTCCGGAGCCTCCGGAGCTTCTGCGGCAGGATGCGTCGAGCTCGCTTCGCGCGGAGTTTCCAGCAAGACTTGGGGGCTCGCCGCAGGGATTTGCGACGAGGATGCATGCGTTATTTGGAGGGGATTGTGCTGGCGGCTCGCCAAGACATACATCGACAGAACGGCCGCCAAGCCCCCTAGCACGAGGACTAAAAACCCCCCGTGAGGAACGTGGCCGATGATCCAACCGAACTTGGCGATAAAAAGGAGCATGAAGAAAACGCCGACCGCCAGCGCCAGCCACGAAACGGTCGAAACTTGGCCAACCTGCGTCGGCAGATTGACTCGCTCGTGGTCGGCGGCGAACGTCGCGGGCGGCTCCGCCGGCAAGCCGACGCCGCGCGTCAAGTTTGAGGCGGGCGGGTGGGCGTCCGAGTGATCGGCGGGCGGCGCGGCAGGAACGAGCGATTTTACGCGCCAGATTTGCGTACTCGTCATCGCGAACATCCCTCCGACGGTCAGTACGGCCAAACCGAGAAATGCCCACGCACGGACTTTCGGATGCGCGGCGACGACCGCCGTGAAGATGATCAAGCCAACGGCGATGAGTGCTAAGAAAGCCATGACAAGAACCGGAGAAGAATTCCTATTCGCCCCTCATTCAGGCCGCGCGGCGCGGCGAAATCCAGACGCTCGACAGTTGGACCGACAATCCGATAATCCCGGCGATGAATAAGCCCCAAGGACTCGGGAACGACCAAAAATTGGTGAGGATGAACGCCCAAGCGACCACGGCGGCGACCGACCACACGCTTACTCGCTTGCGCCGCAACGGATCGGCTTGCAGCCACCACCGCGGAACCAAGAACAAGAATCCAAAATAGGCCATACAGGCCAGCAGCGACGGAATCCCCTCGGGACTGAAGTACGGCCCTTCCAGCACGTGCCGCGCAAAATTGCCGCGGACGGAATTCGGATCCCAGGGGAGCACGATGAAATTGGCGGAAACTTGCAGCAGCGATTGCACCCCATACGCGGCCGCCCCCACCACCAGCCCGATCACGAAGATCAACAAGCGGCGGAGCGCCGTTTCGACCGAGCGGCCTTCCCAGAATTTAGCAGGGATCATGATTCCCCAGGCGCCGAAGGTACCGACGATCGCCAGCCACGCATATTGTTCCGGCTCGGACTGCTCCGATCGCAGCAACAGCGCGACCAGCGCAGCGACCGCGGCCACGAACGCGGCGACCAACATCGACCCGGTCAACTCCGTCAGCCGCGTATGCATTGTCTTCGCAGACAAGTTCAGCGCCGCCGAGGTTTTCCAGCGATCGGAGCGGCGCGCAAAATTCCAACTTCCGCGCCACGGGCCTTCCGGCGCCGGCGGCGGCGGCAACCCAACCCCCGGAAACGGCTTGCCAAAACGCAGCGGCGGCTGCGGCTTGCCAGGCAAGGTTGGAAAGATTGGCCTGCCTGCCGGAACGCGATCGACCGCCGCGCGATCGAGGCCGCGCACAGCTTCTGATCGCGGCCGCAGCACGCGGCGCCGGACACGGACCAGCGCTACCGCGAAGCCGATGCCCATGTAGAGGAGGCTGCCCAGCAAGCCCGCGCCGATCCAGCGCGGCGCATTGCCGAATAGCACGACGCAGGCCAGAACGCTAACCAGCAGGATCGGCGCGCCGAAATTCGCTTCGCCCCAAGCGGCCTGAATCTCACCGCCGGTCTGCTTCAAGTTTTCCGATACCGCTTGCTCAAAGGTGCGCCGCCGAGAGGCCACGCCGGGAGCGCCCAGTCTTTCATCCACGCCGAAACTTGCCGCCGTCCCTGCGGGCGTGGCGGTTTGCTCCGTGGCCGGGTTCGCGGCCGGATTTGTGCCGGCTGGCTGCGCCGTCGCGGCGGCAGCTGCGCTCGGCGCGCCGAGTGGGATTTGCAACGCGGCGGCGAAGTCCGCCACGGTGTTCCATCGCTTGGCGGGGTCTTTTTCGAGCGCCCGCCGCACGGCGGAGCGATACGGCTCCGCTAGCCGGGTCACGTCGGGCTCGGCCGTCAGATGTTTCATCAGGACTTCGCCGAGGCTTTCACCCTCAAACGGCACGTGGCCGGTGACCATTTCATACACGATCACGCCGAGCGCATAGACGTCGATTTCTTTTCCGTAGCGGCCATTGGCGATTTCCGGCGCCATGTAATGAATGGTGCCGATGCTCTCGGTATGGCCGCTCCGACGGCTGCAGGAAATGAACTTCGACAAGCCGTAATCGCCGATCTTGACGACGTGATTGTCGGAGAAGATGTTGCCGGGCTTCAAGTCGCGATGGACGATCCCATGCGCATGCAGATAATCCACGGCGGCAAAAATCCCGCTGAGCCAATGCTGGAGATCGGCCAGCCGCATTCCTTGCGGCGAGCGCTCGATCACATCTTCGAGCGACTCACCCGAAACGTACTCCATCACGACCCAAGAATCGTCCAGCGCGTCGCGTTTGATATCAAACAGCGAGAGCAAGTTGACATGTTTCAGATTCAAGCATTGGGTCACGCCGCGAAGCTCGATGTCGAGGTTGCGGCGAATCAGCTTCAGCGCGACCTCCTTGCCCGCGTCGCTGACTGCGTAATAGACTTCGCCAAAACCGCCGCGGCCGATACCGCGCTTGATTGTGTAGCCCTCCAAGGGACGCGAGCCGCTCGGATAAGCGAACCGCGGCGTGCTGCCGCTGGCGGCGTCGGCAACTCCGGTCGGATTGTTCGCTTCGAGTGACATGATCGGATCAGGAGTGGAGGAGCCATTCGGAACGGACATCGCTTGCGGAACGGTCGCGGGGGCCACGTAAACGGGGCCGGCCGCAGGCCGAAATGGACGGATTCCTCGGTTCAAACACGGGATTTGTGCGGACACATTTGACGAGCGGCGCGGAACGCCGACCTTTCTGGACCGGCGCTGCATCGACCCATTCTATCACGTCTGGCCCGGTTGGCTGCCTCCGAGCGGTTCGAGCGAAAAGGAAAAATTGGAGCCGGCCACGCGCGCGTTCCACGGCAAGGGACCGCAACCGCAAGGGGGCTGCTCATCAATCGAGCTATCCTTCGGACCACGGTAAGACAAGCCGTTTCCTTGCCGATGGAGGATAACCTCGCGCGTCCAACGCCGGCAGACCACGTGGCTCGTGGGCTGCGGACCCAGAATGCACGATTGAGCCATGAGCAGGATCGCGTCGGTGGGCGGACTGGTCCGGTGGGGGCTGACAAAATCAAGCCGCGCCGTCGCGCTCAGCGGGTGAGGCTTCGTGAACCGTAAGCGAACCGTCGAACCCAGCTCGATCAGACTCCCCTCTTTCAACCAGCAAGCGGTTGTTTGCGGCGACCCGTTCAAGCGGACCTCGCGTAGCGGTTGCAGCAAATAGCCTTCGCCGTCGCGGCGGAGGATCGCATGCCGGCGCGATAAATCGGCCATGATCGGCACGTCAACGTCCGCATTCGTCGAAGGCCGGCCGAGCGCCACCACCTCGTCGCCGCAAACCCAATAGCCCCCCACCATGTCAATCCACAGGAGAAATCGAAATGGAGCGGGACGGTTCACGGCCAGATACTCGAAACGACTTTGGCGTGAGAAGCGAAAGCGAGCGGAATAAGAGCTAGGCGACTTCACGGCCGGTTTCTCGATTATAGAGTGGAACTCGGGAAAAACATTCAACTCACGAGAATCGTCAATTCTGGCTATATTTCCTCCACGGCTCGCCCCCTTCGACTTCACGCCGGCGCTGCGTGCCGTCGATTGGCGAGCCGCGGCCATCTTTCTCAGCAGGTCCTGGTTCGCAAGGGTTCCGCTCGGCGCGAGAGCCCATTGCGTCGCCGCCAGGAGACTCGCGGCGGCTTACTTTTGGCCGGCGTCGGCGACTTTTTGCGCCGAGTCGCCAAAGTATTCCGAAACGCGGTCGGCGATATTGCCTTGGTCGGGCGTATCGAGCGGAATGGCTTCCTTGATTTGCGATTGCGCGTCGACCATCTTCGCCGAGACATCGAGCCGGCAGCGCAGATCGGTAATCAATTCTTTCACGCGGCCTAGCTGGCTGTCGTCGAAGTTTTGCTCGCTGCTGGTCTGAGCGACTTCGACCGCTTTTAGCCGTGCGTCCAGGTTTTCCACTTCGACATCAAGCTTGCGCTTCGCCGCTAGCATCGCTTCCAGCTTTTGCTTGGCGGCATCCAAGCCCTTCTCGCGCGCTTGCAGCACTCCTTTCAGACTGCCCAAGGTCGCTTCGCTCGTCTTGTAACGATCGAACCGGTTCGCCAGGTCGTCCTTCACCTGAGCGACAGTGAACACGCGGCCGCCGTAGCTATAACTCGTTTTGTTCGCGGCCAAGTCCGATTTCAACCGCAGCAAATCGCCTTTGTTCTTCGCCAATCCATCTTCCGATTCCTGAATCTGCTTCTGCATCCGTTCGACTTGGACTTCTTCCTTGGCGATGACCTGCATGTTCTTTTGGATTTCCGGGGTCAGGTCCTTGACCATTTGGCGAGCGCGATCGATTTCAAATTCGACCGGCACGGTATCCTTGGCGGTGGCTTTGATTTTGTTGACCGCCGTGCCAATATAGCTGGCCGCGTCTCGGCCGACGAAAAACCAAGCCAGCAGCATCACGCCCAAGACTCCTCCGATCACTTTGCGGCACATGGCAAACCCTCCCAGTAGGTTGGAAAATGTAAGAATTCTGTGGTCCTGGGGAGGTATTCGCCTGGTCGGCGCCGGTCTTGAAACAAATTGGCGGGATTTTTGCAGAAAATTTTCGTCGTGCCGTAGCGGCTTGATGAAAAACGCCCTCGTGGCCCAGGTCGGATTCTTCGTCCTCGCCAAATTGCAGAGCAGGGGCTCACCACGGCTCGATTCGGCGTGGGGCAAGCTCGCGGAGAATTAGCCCTCGGCGGCGCGTTGGCGCGCATTTTCGGCGAGCGTTTGAAAGCGATAGCGGCGATAAGAGTACTCGATCAAACCGGCGAACACGCCGAAGCTGGCCACCGCGGTCGCCAGCGCGGCCCCCGGCAGATCATGCGTCAGGCACGTATCGTACAAGCCGTGGAGAAACATGGCCGGAAAATAAACGAGGGCACAGCGCGCGAACCAATCGGAAAACTCCCACCCCGGCGACGCAAGCTCTGCCTGCGAAAACAGGCTGATCGAGACGATTCCGCCCCAGATCGCATGCAAGGCGACGCACGAGATGAAGCGGACCGCATAGATCGAGCCGGGCTCGTAGCCATTGTAATAGGCCGCCGAATATTGAATTGCTTCGGCGATGCCGTACCCGATGCCGCTACAGAGGCCCCAAATGCAAGCCGCCTGCCAACTACGCACCGGCGAGCGGCTTCTCAGGTTGATCCAAACCGGCAGCGACTTGACGGTCTCCTCGCACAGCGCCACTCCCAGCGTGAAACCTAGCAAGCTCAACGGAAAGGGCTCCGCTGGATCGAGCGACAATTGATACATCCAGAGGATGAGCCACAACAGGAGCACCAACACGGCGAGCAGCCGACTGAGCCGAAACGCGAATACTTTCACACTCGGGGCGAGGACTGCCAAAAACTGGATCGCCCATAAGAAGGCAATCCCAAACGTCGAAGTGAAGAGCGACGCCGCCGGCAGATGCCAGAGCTTCGCCTCTCGCCGATCGAACAAGAGGCCGACAACTCCGAGCGCGCAGACCAAAGCGAGCCCGCCAAAAAACCAGTGCGCCCACGTGTCGCGAGGAAGATAGGCCCCCTCCACTCGATGCTCAGGCAATAAGTCCAACAGGGCGTCCGGAGAAAGTTCGTCGGCCTCCGTCCCTTTGCCGAGCTGCCGCCCGATCTCAGGGTGATGCTGCACCGTCTGCGTCAGCCGCTCGCGCAGGTCATCTCGTTCATAGACAAGATGAATCGCCAGCGGCAAGAGGGTCAGCACGAACAGCAAGTAGAACCGGCGCGGATGGTGGCCCGACTGGTGCGGGCCGAATTGCGGGAAAAGACTCGGCAACTTGGCCGTCCCGGAATGGAACGAATCAAGCAACGCAGGCGCTGCCGCGTCCGACGATGGCTCGCCGCCGACCGGGGCCACGGCAGTTGCCCGCCGCGTCACGAGCGCGGGCGCAAGTTGAACAGGCCGAATATTCGGCGGACCGCGCCGCGCCGGCGGAGCGAGGCGAAACTCCTCTCCATCGTCCGGGAGTTGAGAAATCGGAGGCGGCGCGCCAAGCGGGAGCAGCGGCGTGGCATTCGCCGCTTGCACCAAACAAGGGGCAGCGCAGACTAAGCCCGAGAGACTCGTCATGCGCCTTGAACGGATGGCCGCATTTGGCACAATAGACAAGCAACATGATGCGCTCCGTGCCCCTCGAACGCTGGTCGAGCGCGAAAGCGAAGACTTTCGCCATTTGCACGAGGGCGCCCCTGGGCGAGCTTCTCACTCAATCGTAGCGAGCGAACCAACGTCGTGCAACACGCAACCGCATGCGGCGGAATCTTGCTTTGCGGGGGCGAAAGCCGCCGCATGGGAGAGCCGAAAGCCGCGCTCCGGTTTGGTTCCGAAACCTTGCTCGAACGGCTCGCGCGGATTCTCCGCGAAGTCGTCGAACCGCTGGTCGTGGTGGCCCGGCCCGATCAGCCTCTCGCCGTGCTGCCGGCGGAAATCACCGTCGCGCGCGACCGGCACGACGGTCGAGGACCGCTGGAAGCGATTGCGACCGGAATCTTGGCCTTGCCCGTCGAGACGGGCGCTGCCTTCATTGCTTCTTGCGATCTGCCGTGGCTGCGTCCAGAGTGGATCCGGTTTTTGATAGCACAACTCGAACCGGCGGACGAGGCGGTGATTCCGCGAGTGGACGGGGTTGCGCAGCCGCTGGCCGGGATCTATCGAACGACGCTCGTCTCGGCGATCGATGCGCGCCTTGCCCGCGACGAACGATCGGTGCATACGTTTCTCGGCACAATTCGGACGCGCTGGATCGAAGCGGCGGCGCTGCGAACGGTCGATCCGGAGCTAGAGTCCTTGATCAATGTGAATACGCCGGCGGAATACGCGGCCGCATTGCAGCGCGGGTCGCGGCCCTAGTCGCGAGAAGCTGACCGGCCCTCGCGCCGCCAAATCTCGGCGCAGCACCCAGATTGCGGCACGCTGCGCAGCACGGCGCGGACGAGCAGCCTGTTGCGGAGTGAGGCTACTTTTTCAACACGATCCAAATATTGCGAAAGCGGACCGGGCTGCCGTGGTCTTGCAAGTGGAGCGGGCCGGGCTCAGGCCCTTCGGCCACGGGCGCGGCGGTCGTGCCATGCGGAATCTCGGTCTGATCTTGAATCAGCACGCCATTTTGCAACACGGTGATCTTCGCGTTCTCGGTCTTCTTGCCTTTGTCGTCGTACTTGGCCGCCGTGTAATCGACGTCATAGGTTTGCCACGACAGCGGCGGAAAGCACATGTTCACCAGGGGCGGCTTGATCGTGTAGATGCCGCCGCACTCATTGCTTTCGCCCTTGAGTCCGAATGAATCGAGCACTTGAATTTCGTACCGGCCTTGGAGATAAACGCCGCTATTCGAGCGCCCCTGTCCGCGATCATATGGTTGATAGGCCAGGCGGAATTCCACGTGCAGTTTGCAATCTTGGAATTTCAGGTCGCTGTCCGCACGGGGCACGAGCAGGCCATTTTCGACTTTGCCTTTGCCGTTGTTGAATTTGTCGCCGCTGGTTCCATCGAAGAGGACGATGGCGTCTTTGGGAGGCTTTGCGCCGATGGTGGGGCTTTCGCGCTCGACTTTTTTCAAGGCGCCGATCGTGTCGCCGCCCGAGGTCTTGACTGTCAGCACGCCTCCCTTGATCTCGCCCACTGCGCCGTCCGCCGATTTGATGGTGACCACGCCGTCCTTGAGTTCGCCGTCTGCTTCGACCTTGTCCTTGCCATCCCAACCATCGCCAGGCAGGCCGCCGTGGTGGCCGACCGCGTGAAATTTGCCGTCGCCCAAGGCAATGACTTGCACGCCGACCTTGAGAGCCTGATCGCCTCCTTTGATCTCGCCTGAGTACTCGCCTTGATAAGCGAAATCGGCATCGGCCTTGGCGGGATCGGTCGCCGCTTCACCTTTGGCGGCCGACGCGAGGGGCGCTGCGGAGAACGTCGCGATCAGAAACAGTCCCAACGACAGGCAACCCAAGCGGCGCAACATGGAAGACTCCAAATCAGAAAGTTGGCAATGGTCGAAAGTGCAAGCGGTGTGACCATTCTGCGCCAGCCGCAATCAAGTTGCAAGCAGTTCGCATCCCTCGTGCAGCCGCAAAGCGCTGACCTTGCGCGAGTTTTAGCCGGCGCGCGTTGGCGCCGGCTGTAAGGGTGCGCCCTCACGTCGGCTTGGGATCGCGCTGGGGCGCTGCCGGTTTGGCTGGGTTCATGAAAGTCAGTGCTTCGCCCCCGTTGAGGCGGTCGATCCGCTCCAAGATTTCGCGCGCATTGGCATAGCGCTCCGGCGGCAAGAACTTGCGCATTCGCTCCGTGAACGGTTTTAAGCCGGCCAGAAAAATGGGCAGTCGGATCTGTTGCTTTTTGGTCGCGCCTAAAAACTGGATGGATGCATCGCGCTTCAAAAAATTCACGGCTTGCAGCTCGGCCCATTTCAGCCGCCGCCGGCCGCGCCACCCCGAATCGGATAGGATCCCCTCATCCGTCGCGATCGCGCGCGTTTTCCACAATGTCCACGCGAGCGCGAACCCGAGCGCGGCAAACAGCAGAATGATCACGACGACCACGATCGTGCCGCCGCCATGCGCCGGCGGCACAACGAGCAGAACAATCGTCATGACGACCGGGATAAACGCGCCCAACCCCGACATCAGCCAGCACAAGCCGCGCGGAAATTCCGCCACGACGCCTTTTGTGATCGGATCGATTTTGATTCCCACCTGGGCGGTCTTGCGCAAAACCCAGAGCAGAAGTCCCAGCAGCAAGCCTGCCGTGCCGCCGGCAATCGCTCCCCCGACCGCGCCGCCGACGCCCGTTTTCTTTTCCGGAGCGACCGGTTGCGGATTGCCGCCCTGATTCGGCGCGGCGGCCGCATGCTGGGGCGCGGCGAAGGGGTTGACGTTGGGCGCGTTGTTTGGCGCGTCGAACGGGCTAGGGACATGAATGGGTCCTGGCGGCGGACTCAATCTCGGCGAGCCCGCCCAAATCGCCGGCGCCGCGGCGAGCATGAAGAGTTGAAAAACGGCCCAGAGCCGCAGCATCGGCATTAACTGAGAGGACATTGCTCGCTCCGTTTTCTCGATCCAAGTTTCGTGTGCGTCTCGCATTTTGTCAGGTGCGCTTTGTTTGGGCAAGCAAAGCAACGCCAATTTGCGGCAATTTTCAGCGTGGAACCGTTCGTCTTGCAAACTGCGGCCCGAACTTTAGAATGAGGGTTTGTGCACTTGCCCGTTTTCTCTCGCGGTTGATCATGATCTCGACTACGGAAATTGTCGGCTATCTTGCTTTGTTTGCCGCCGTCGGCGCCGGCTTCATTTTTGTGAATTTGCTGGCCGGGCGATTGCTGCGGCCGAATGCTCCCAACCGAGAGAAACTCGAGGTCTATGAATGCGGCGAGCCGACTATCGGCAGCAGCTTCGTCCAATTCGATCTGCGGTTTTATGTCATCGCCCTGCTCTTCATTATTTTTGACGTGGAAGTCGCGTTCTTCTTTCCTTGGGCCGTCGTGTTTGGCAAAAGCACCGCGCTGATGGACGAGCGGCTGCCGCCCGCGGCCGCCACGGAAGTCTATCGCGAGATGGGAATCCGCAACCCACCGGTCTTGCCGGCCAAAGAGTCGGCCGAGGCGACGGCCGCGCGGATCGCGGACGCGCGCCAATTAGCGCGGATTTCGATCGCCGACATCGGGGTCTTTTTTGCCGTGCTGTTGGTCGGTTTTGCTTACGTGTGGCGGCGCGGCGATCTCGATTGGGTGCGCGCGGTCAGCCGCGACCGCGGCTTCGACGATCGCACGATTCCAGAAATCCATTTGGAGCGGCCCACGCTCACGGTTGTGTAGCGCCCGCGGATCGCGGTCCGCGCGGACTCAGGCGTGAACCGGGTTTCAGCGCCTCGCCCTTTCTTTCCTTTGGCAACAAGATTCGCATGAACGGACAAAGTTTTCTCGATCGCTTGAAGCAGAAATTCGGCGATCAAATCACGGGCGCGAATTTGGAGAATCTCGATCCGTGGATCGAGGTCGCGCCGGCCGGATTGGTCGCCGTCTGCCGCTACTTGCGCGACGAGCCCGATCTGCGGTTCGATATGCTCAGTTGCATTTCGGGAGTTGACTACTTCGAAGCCGACGCAAAGAAGGCGGTCAAAGTCGCCTGGCAACCCCATACCGAAGTCGTCTACCACCTATGGAGCGTGCCGTTTCGGCGGACGCTCGTGTTGAAGGTGATTCTACCACGTTGGAAAAACGACCAGCCGGGCGAATTGCCCGAGGTTCCGACGGTCAGCGGCATCTGGAGCACGGCCGATTGGCACGAGCGCGAAGTTTACGACCTGTCGGGAGTGAACTTTCTCGGCCATCCGTCGCTGCGCCGCATCCTCTGCCCCGAGGATTGGGTCGGCCATCCGCTCCGCCGCGATTATGAAATGCCGCTGGAATATCACGGGATCCGCGGCCGGTGAGCGGCGTTCAAAACATATCAGGCGGCGCGTAGGAACGGTTGATCGCGGGAGGTTTGGCGATGTGCGCAATGATCGAAGCATTCGGAGATTCAAAATCGCTTTCGACAAACGATCTGGCTCTGCGACGCTTCACCGTGGACGAGTACCATGCGCTCGGCAGCGCGGGCGTTCTGGGAGATGATCGCGTGGAATTGTTGGAAGGGCTGCTAGTAATGATGAGCCCCATCAATCCGCCGCATGCGTACCTCGTCGGCCAGATTCATGAAAAACTCCTCGCCTCCTTGAGCGCAACCCTCGTGATTCGCGCTCAGCAGCCGGTGACTTTTGACTCCAGCGAGCCGCAACCGGACATCGCGGTCGCCCGCGGCAAGAAAGGTCGTTATCTGAAGCGCCATCCGTGGCCACGCGACATTGAACTGGTGATCGAGGTCGCGGATACGACCTTGCGTGCGGACCGCCTCAAGGCGAGTTTATATGGGAGAGCCGGAATTCCTCACTACTGGATCGTGAACGTGGCGGCGCGACAACTGGAAGTCTTTTGCGATCTCAAATCGCCGCGCGGAAAATCGAGCCTTGAATATCAGAGCCGGACGATCCACAAACCGCGCGATCAAATTGCCTTTATGCTGGCGGGCGATAATGATACGTTGGCCGTGAAAGACCTCTTTTTTACCTCAGCTTGATGAACCGGCGACTGCCATCCCAAGAAATATCGCAATCCCTTTTGAAACCAGACAATCCATGTCCACCGCTTCTGTAGACGATCCGCGCATTATTGAATTCGACGTTCGTACGGACGAAATGCTCGTGAATATGGGACCGCAACACCCTAGCACGCACGGCGTGTTGCGGCTCGTGTTGCGGACCGACGGCGAGATTGTTTCCGAAGTCACGCCCCACATTGGCTATCTCCATCGCTGCGCCGAAAAAATCGGCGAAAACCTCACTCCGCGGCAGTGGATTCCTTACACCGATCGCATGGATTATCTTGCCGGGATGAATATGAATCTCGGCTGGGCGCTGACGGTCGAAAAGCTCCTCAAGTACGAAGTGCCCGAAAAAGGGCGCCATCTCCGCGTGCTGATTTCCGAATTGAATCGGATCGCCAGCCACCTCGTCGGGATGGGTGCGTATGGCCTTGATCTCGGGAGCTTCAGCCCGTTTTTGTATGCCTTTCGCGAACGCGAGCGGATTCTCGACCTGTTTGAAGAGGTCTGCGGCGCGCGGCTCACTTATAGCTACATCACGGTGGGCGGGGCGACGGCGGACATCCCGCCGGGCTGGCTGAAAAAATGCGAAGCCTTTCTCGACACGCTGCACCCGCTCATCGAAGAATACCACGCGTTGCTGACTAGCAACGCCATCTTCGTTCGCCGCACGGCCGACATTGGCGTTCTCTCGGCCCAAATGGCGATTGACTACGGCACCTCCGGACCGGTCTTGCGCGGCAGCGGCGTCGACCAAGACTTGCGCCGCGACGGCGAAGAACGCTATACCGAAATGTACGATGGCTACGCCTTCGAGGTGATCGTCCAAAAGGACGGCCACTATCCGCAAGACCATAAGTATCCGCCGGTCCCGGCGCAAACCGTGCTCGGCGATTGTTGGCATCGGTTTTACGTCCGGATGCTGGAAGTGATGCAATCGATCGACCTCGTCCGCCAAGCGATTGACCGGTACAGCCGGGCGAGCGGCTCTTGGGGAGTGCCCGTGAAGCTCACCGAAAAACTGCCCAAGGGCGAGGTCTATCTGGAAACGGAATGCCCGCGCGGCCAGATGGGCTTTTATCTCGTGAGTGACGGCTCGTCGATTCCGTGGCGCGCCCGCGCCCGCAGCAGCTCGTTCTGCAATCTTTCGGTGACGCATGAACTCTGCCGCGGCTGCTTGATCGCCGACGTCCCCGCCATCGTCGGCTCGCTCGACATCGTGATGGGCGAGATCGACAGGTAAGCGGTATGCTGGTGCGTGGATTCCGCTGACGAGGAGACTCTGGATTTTTGAAATATCCTGACGTCGGTGGGCACAAAGACATGCCCTGTTAGGCTCGCCGTTTCGAACCGCGCATTGTGCGGCATACATTCGCGCTGGACGTTTATCATGTCGCAACTTTCGTCTTCTTCGCAGGAGCCGAATTTTCGTACCACTCGGTGGAGTGTCGTGATCGCAGCCGGGAACGATCCATCGCATTCGGCTAAACGCGCACTCGCCGATCTGTGCGAATGCTATTGGTATCCGCTCTATGCATACTTGCGCAAACGGGGAGAGTCCGCGCAAGACGCTCAAGACACGACGCAGGGTTTCTTTGCGCAACTTCTGGAAAAGGAGATCCTGCAAAAGGTCGACCGCGATCGCGGCCGGTTTCGCTCGTTTCTATTAAGTGCGCTCCAGCACTTTCTCGCGAATGAGCGCCGTCACGCGCGCGCGGACAAGCGGGGTGGAGGGCAACGTATGTTGAGCTTGGACTTCAACGCGGGCGAGCAGCGTTATTGCCACGAGGATCGCGAAGAGATATCCCCTCAGAAGCTATTTGAACGCCGCTGGGCTATGGCATTGTTGGAACAAACTTTGGGCCGCTTACAAGAGGAATACACGGCAAAGGGAAAGGCTCCGTTGTTTGGAGCTTTGAAAGCTCACCTTCTTCAGTCGCCTTCGGAAGTCCGGTATCAGGATTTGGCGGCCGAACTGAGCCTGACTGAGGCGGCGCTTAAATCTGCCATGCACAGCCTCAAAAAGCGGTATCGTGATCTGCTGCTCGCGGCCGTCGGCGAGACGGTGGCGGATCCGCTGGAAGTGAAGCAAGAAATCAACGATCTATTTGCGGCATTCGGTTCATAGCCGTTGGTTGAAATTGCCCTCTTGGCCGATTCCACGCTCAGCAACCTTTAGCGAAACTTCGATTAAAGGCAACTTTGGTTGTGAATCGTCCCGTTGATGCTTGGAAAAAAACAATCCCGTTTTCAGGTTTTTTGCAACCTTTCGATGAAATTCGGTTATTGAAAGTAGTGAGGAACCAATCCAAGCTGAATCGAGGAAATCGCATCATGGCGCTTCAAAACTGTCCCCGATGCGCGCGACCCATTCCCGGCAATGCAGTTCAAGGCTTATGCCCGCAATGCATGTTGCAAGTGGGACTGGAGAATGAGTCCCAGTGGTCAGCGGGAGCTAGCGTGACCACCCCGTATTTGGCCCGGTTCGTGCCGCCCGCCCCCGCCGATTTAAATAAACGATTTCCGCAGTTGGAGATCGTGGAATTGTTGGGGCAAGGAGGCATGGGAGCGGTGTATAAAGCCCGACAACCTGGCCTAGATCGCTTTGTGGCGCTGAAAATCCTTCCGCCCGAGGTGGGAAAGGATCCGGCATTTGCCGAACGTTTTACTCGAGAGGCACGGGCCCTGGCCCGGCTCAATCATCCGGGGATTGTGGGAGTCTATGATTTTGGCCAAGCGGCTGGCTTGTATTATCTGCTCATGGAATATGTCGATGGCGCGAACGCGCGCCAACTTATGCATTCCGGCGGAATTCATCCGCGGGAAGCGCTGGCCCTCATTCCGCAGATTTGCGACGCCCTCCAGTTTGCGCACGAGGAGGGGATCGTGCATCGCGACATCAAGCCCGAGAATCTACTCGTCGACAAACGCGGAAGAGTTAAAATAGCCGATTTTGGACTCGCAAAAATACTCGCTTTGCCGCTCGAAGAGGCGAATCTCACCGAAGCGCAACAAGTAATGGGTACGCCGCATTATATGTCGCCGGAACAAATCGAACGGCCTCTCGATGTCGATCATCGGACGGACATCTATGCCCTCGGCGTGGTCTTCTATGAAATGCTTACGGGAGAGCTGCCGGTCGGTCGCTTTGCGCCCCCCTCTTCAAAGGTCCAAATTGACGTGCGCTTGGACGAAGTTGTGCTGCGGGCCCTCGAAAACAAACCCGAACTTCGCTATCAACATGCATGCGACGTCAAAACGGACGTCCAAACCATCGTCGGAGTCAACTCGAAAGCCTGGAATCGCGCGTTTGCAAAAGAATATATCTCGTCGCGGAAAATTTTTGGCTGGCCCTTATTGCACGTCGCAATGGGTTATGACCCGGCCACCGGCAAAAAGCGGATCGCGAAGGGGATTTTTGCGGTTGGCGATGTCGCCATTGGTGTGGTCGCGATGGGAGGCACTGCCATCGGCGGCCTCTGCCTCGGCGGCCTGACACTTGGCGTGTTCGGCTTCGGCGGGTTGTCTTTCGCTTTAATTGCAATTGGCGGATGTGCGGTCGGCGCCTGCGCGTTTGGCGGATTTGCAGCGGGAATTATCGCGCTAGGGGGTGTCTCGGTCGGCGTATACTCTTACGGAGGGTTAGGATGGGGCCTTCACATCCTGGCGGGCAATCGTCAAGATCCAGAGGGAATAGCCTTCTTCGAGCCGTGGGCGCATGCTTGGTGGAAATGGCTCGTGGCGATGTTCACTGCTTATGCATTGCTCAAAGTATGGGCGACATTTCGGATAAGAGCGTTATTGAAACGTCACGCAATTCCGACAATATCGAAGTGATGCGACAACTCCACCATAACTCCGCGATCAGATGCGTTTCGTCTCGAGTCCAATCAGAATGGTCGTCTCCAGCTTGCTCGGGTCGTCGTGATGGTGCCCATAAATCTCGACCGAGGGGGGGCAAACTCGCTCGCCGCATGCGGTCAGTTCGGCCTTCAACGCTTGCCACGTCTGAGGCAATTCCTGATAAGGACCGACGTGGAGATGTCTCAAATGGCGCGGTAATTCGAAATCGAGCGATTCCAGCGGAACGGACGTGGGATCAGACGGGGTCGTTCTCAGCTCGACGCCGACGAACAGCTTGCCGGCCGGTAGATAGACCCAATGGTTGATGCCCGTCGTTGCTATCTGCGCGGTCTTGACCGCCTTCCATAGTTGGTTCATGAGCCGCAGCCCGACATCGCTGCATCGCTCCTTTCCGATGAAGTCCCCGAGCCCATGCAGACGAAATTGAATAGGTTCGTCAACGATCTCGATTTTCATCGTAGGTTCCTGTGCAGCATGTTGAAGTAGTTATCCGAACTGGACGTTCCGGAGCCGCTTTGGTCAAATCCGTTGATGGGGCTGCTCGCAATCGGCTGGCTCATTGTGGATATCCGCCCTGCGCCCATGAAAGCACAAACGATCGGCATCGACAAGGGACGGATCCCGTAAAGAAAGTTCCCGCCGCGAATGCCTCTATAAACCAGACATCCGTGCGATGACCGATAATCTTTTCGAGGACCTCCAGGCGGCGTTTCCGGACGAACTGCTGACCACGCTCCATGCGGCGGGGCGATTGCGGATCGAGCGAATTGTATCGCATGGTCAAGCCTCTCCGCCCGGCTTTTGGTACGATCAGAGCCAGCATGAATGGGTGGTCGTGCTGCGCGGCGCCGCGGTTCTCCGAATCGAGGGTCAATCGCCGGTCGAGTTGCATGCGGGCGATTATCTGTATCTCGCCGCGCACCAAAAGCATCGGGTCGAGTGGACGACGCCGGACGAGCCGACGATCTGGCTCGCGGTCTATTACGCGGAGGCGCTCTAATGCGGCCACAACCAATGATTTGCGTGCGCGATGTCGAGGCCAGCAGCCGGTGGTATCAGCGGCTGCTCGACTGTCAGAGCGACCACGGCGGGCCAAATTATGAACGGCTCCTCCATCGCGGACAGTTGGTCTTGCAATTGCACCGCTGGGAGGAAGAGCATCACCATGGGCGCATCGGCGACCCGCACGATCTGCCCCCTGGAAACGGTGTGCTCCTCTGGTTTGAACTCGACGACATCGACGCGGCGATTGTGCGGGCCGAAGCGCTGGGCGCGGAAGTCCTTCTCCCGCGCCATCGCAACCCGCCCGAGGGGGACGGCGGGCCGAACCATTGGGAGATTTGGCTGCGCGACCGCGACGGCTACAAGATCGTCCTGGCGAGCCGCGACGGCACGGCCGGCGGAGCGTGGCGGCCCTAGCCCTAGCGTACAAGGATCGAAAGCCGAAACCGACAAGCGACTCGCCGCAATCCGCCCACGTCCGCCCGTCGGCCCGGAAAGCCGTCCGTCTTGATCGCGATTTGCAAGGCAGCACCATGCCCGACAACCTCTTTGCTCCTGGTCCCCGCGAAAACACCGTACGCGACGCCGCGGGAAAGATTCTCGCGGTGCCGGCGGGCTGGGTTCTCCTGACGCCGGGAGATGCCGCGTTAACTCGCCGCGTAAAAGGGGCGGGCGAGCACTGGGTCGTGGCTGAGCGCAAGGGCCGCAAAGTTTTTTCGCGCGGGGTCTGGGCGCCAGCCAGCACGATCGCGCGGATTCGAGCTGCACTCGAGGCCGAGCGTTTGACGGAACAATTCGCCAAGAAGAAGCAAGCCGACCTACGGCGCCGCGAGCAAGCCCAGGCCGAATATGTGGACGATTTTCGGGAGGCCGTCGTGGCGTTTCTTGGTTTTCATCCGCGGCATGCCGCGCTGGCCGCGCGGCTGGCGTACGCGGTCACGGAACACGCCACGCCCGTCGGCAGCGGAACCGTGGCCCGCACCCAGCGAATCTCGATTGAACGCCGCGCGGAGGCGGCCGTCATCGCGTGGCTGCGGCACCACACGACGGGCTACGACTCGCTAGTCATTCCCCGAGTAAAGGGCCGCCGCCGCGAGGTCCGGCGGAGGCTCGCGGCGCGCTCGCAGGAGTTGCTCGAGCGCTATCGGCAAGGCGAACCGGCCTCGGCCGACGGTCCGCTCGAGCGGGCGCTATCCGAACTTCCGGCAACGAGCCCTGCGGCAACGAGTCCGTCAATGCCTGCTTGAGCGGCAGTGCCTTTCCCGCGAACGGTTTGCGAATCGCTCTGGCGGCAAACGCGCGCGACCGTTTCTCCGCCTCGGTTAC
Organism: Pirellulales bacterium; assembly: GCA_035656655.1. Classification (GTDB taxonomy): domain Bacteria; phylum Planctomycetota; class Planctomycetia; order Pirellulales; family DASRSE01; genus DASRSE01. Next base: position 13,381 of record DASRSE010000230.1, on the reverse strand, counting down.
GGCACGTCTTGATAGACGGTCGAATGATGCGTCACCCAAACGCCCGCTTCTTGGTACGTGATGCTGGAGGTCGATTGCCAGACTTTCAGCAAGGCGATCACCGCATGCGCCTGGTCGATGACGGCCTTGACCTCGGCCGGATCATCGGCGATCGGCTGGAGTTTCGGCCGCGCGCTCTCGTCGACCAAAACGCCAAACAGATTCATGAACGCCGGGTTGTCCGCCAACGAGCGAATCAACTGGTCGACCAAGGGAGTCGCCGTGTCGCAAATTCCGGCCCAGTTGACGTAGCTGGCGGACGCCAACGGCCGGCCTTTGGCCTCCGCCAGCAAGCCTTCCACCGCCAGCGGCGTCTTGCTCAGGATCTGCTCGGTCTGCCGCGGCGAGATCGAGAGGACCGCCGTGTCGCTCGACAGCCCGGCGTTCGGGTTAAACTGCTTGTCGAAGCCGGCCAGTTCCAAGTAGTTGTAGGAGTAGATCGTTCCGGTCTTGAGTTCTTTGGCGTCGGCGTCAGGGATGCGAAACAGGGCGAGCGGGCTGTCTTCGAGGTTGAAGGTGCTGAAAAAGTCGTTGAGGGCGTCGCGATACTCGATGATCGCCGCTTTGAGCAAGTCGGCTTTGGTCACGCCCCAAACCAGCGCCGGTTCGATCATCGGCAAGGCTTCCTTGGTTGGCGTGAGCGGTTTAAACCATTGTTTGCTGGAAATCTGCGCGTCGAGCACGAACGCAAATTGGCCATCCATCAAGGCAGGATAAAGCTTGTTGCGGGTCGTCTGGTCGAGGCGCGCGATCAAGGGCAAAAAGCTTTGCTTGAACTTTTTGTATTGCGGCAGCCCCTCCTGAGGAATGGTCGGCACGCCAAAATCCTCGAAATACTTGTAGGCCACATTGGCCCATTTCACCAGCCGATCATAATTCGCAATGTCCGATTTGCTCCGCGACACCGAGAACGCCAACGGCGCGCCGCCGACGTGGTCGAGCAAGGTCAGCGGCCGGCTGCCATCGCGGGCCGCATTAGCGGACCAATCGAACGAGAAGCCGTCAATTCCGCGCGGCGCGCGGAACGAGATTTCGAGGCTTGCGCCAATTTTGTTCTTCGCCGCCTGATAATCGGCGCTGAGATTCTTGAGATCCGTTTGAATCCGCTTTTGAACTTCGTCGGCCAGTTGCAAATCGGTGGCCGCCTTGTCGAGCTTTTCACGCACGTAGTTGATCACGAAGGAGTCGTTCTGCTGCGCATTGCGAAACTCTTTGCTCAGGTATGAAATCGAATACACGTGCTCCTTGAGCAGCGGCGTCAGTTGTTTGAATTCCGCCCGCTCGGCCAGCCGCGGACCTTGACCCAGCTTGGCCAGCGGCGCGAGCGACTCGCCCACGCTGATCAGGAGAAAGTCGTCGCGGAGACCGACGGCAATCGTCAGCTTCAGCGCTTTGATATGCTCCACCAGTTTGTCGTATTGGCCGGGGGTTGTTTCATACGGAGCCAGGTCGATGTCGTCCCAAGGAATCAATCCGCCATCGAGGCTCAACTTGAGAAACGTCGCGGCGCCCACTTTTTCCGTGGAGAATCGTCCGTTCAGCTCCGGCACGTCGCCGGACAACGCGTGGGCGATCTCGGTCAGACGAGCCAACTGCCGCTCGGCGCGCCCTTTGTCGCGGATCTTGAACCCCAGCATGAGTTGCGGAATCTTCAACTGGTCGCGATTCGCATCGAGTACGTCCAAAACCGCTCGGCCTTGGGCTGTTTGCGGATCGGCCCCGCCGGCAAATTGCGCGAACAGCGGGCCATAATTCATGGCGGTCTGCACCTGCTGTACGACGTTCAACAGCCGCGCCGATTGTTCGTCGCTGTAACTGAACACTTCGTCGCGGATCATTTCTTGCAACAGAGCGAGCAGTTCTTGATTCTCCGGCTGGGCGAAAAAGTCCTTGATTTGATCGAGGCCCTCGCCCACCTGCCCCTCGGCCATTGCCGAGTTCCAAGCTGATTGAACCAACGGCAAGGCCAGAAATTTCTGCCACGCGTGGCTCTTGGCGACCAGATCGATCAGCTCGCCGCAATGGAGCTGCACCATGTACGACGAGACGTCGGCCGGGACAAATTTGAGCGATGCCGCCAGCGATTCGGGCGCGTCGGCGCCGCGCGCCGCAGCCAAAACGTACGCCAGCGAAAACCACGCGCAGCTCGCGCCGAGAACTATCGTTCGACCGAGGGATCGCCCGTGCCGCATGATCGGAACTCCGTGTAAGAAAAAGGGCGGAGATCGGGCCGCCCACCCCAAAACGTGCGTAAATCGTGCTGGGCAGCATTGTAGCCCCGTTTTTGGCCGACAACAACCAAGGGGGGCGCCGCCAGCCCGCCTCCAATGGGCCGCCGCCGCGGCCCGCGGCCAATTTGAAAAAAGGAGCGGCACGATTAAATTTTTGCCGGGTTTCCGCCGTCCAAGCCGGCGTGTTATCCTGAATGGGCACGGTCCCTCGGAACGGGTCCGGAGCTGCCTCTTTTCTGCCGCTCATTCGAGGTTCCAAAACTGGAGGAGGTTATGATGCGTCACACTCGTAGCTGGACTGCGGGACTACTCGCGCAACTATGCTTGGTGGCTTCGGTCCCTGGGCTCACGGCCGCCGACAAACCAAAAGCCGCGACCGCTCGGCCGGTGGCCACATCCGCCCCAGAGCCAAAAGCCGAAGACAAGGCGGCGGATCCCGCGGCGATTTCGATTCCCGACGCGCTTAATCAGAAAGTCGCAGTCGAATTCATCGAAACGCCCTTGGCGGATGTGCTCGCGTTTCTGTCGGAGCGGACCAAGGTGCCGTTTGCGTTCGACCAACGCGGCTTGAACGAGGCGGGGATTGCCGCCGATCAGCCGATCAACATCAACATCAAGAATGTGACGTTGAAATCGGCCCTCGATCTGATCTTGGGTCAGATCAAAAATGATCCGACGTATGCGCTGCACGATGAGGTCTTGCTCATTACCTCGCGGGAGCGCGCCAGCAACTGGATGACGACCAAAGTATATCCCCTCGGCGATCTGGCCAAAACGGATATGGATATCCCGGCGCTCTTGATGGCGCATGTCGAGCCGCAATCGTGGGATGCCGCAGGCGGACATGGCTCGGTCCATGCGGTCGCCGGAATGCTGGTCGTAACGCAGACGTACGAGAATTTCAGTGAAGTCGAAAACTTGCTGATGCAAATGCACAAGACGCTCGAAGGGACCCGCGCCGGAATGGGGCGATAACTTGGCTTTCGCCGCCGAAGGGCGCGTCAGCGGCGGCCCCCGATTGGTTTTACCGCATATTCAAATAACGGCCTTTCGACGTTCCAATTCGTGGAGGAGTGTTTTCATGCGTCAAACGGGTTGCTGGGCCGCTGCGCTGCTTGTTCAAGTCGGTCTGTTATTGGCGGCGATGGCGCTCGAGGCCGCAGACCAGCCGACGGCCGGCGCGCAGACGCCCCCCGCCGCGCCGGCGGACTCCCACGAGCCAAAAGCAGCAGATCAAGCGGCGGCTCCGGACGCCGTGTCGATTGAGGACGCGCTGAAACAGAAAGTGAGCCTCGATTTCAAAGAGACGTCTCTGATCGACGTGCTCGGGTATCTTTCCGATAAAGCCCACGTCCAGATTGTGCTCGATCCTCGGGCCTTGACCGACGCTTCGATTGCCGCCGACCAGTCGATTAGCGTCCGCGTCAAGAATGTCACCTTGAAATCAGCCCTCGATCTGGCTCTGAGCCAAGTCAAAAATGACCCGACCTATGTGATTCGCGACGAGGTTCTGCTGATCACCTCGCACGCGCGCGCCGCCAAGTGGATGGTTACCCGCGTCTATCCGCTGGACCATCTGGCCAAGACGGACGTCGATTTCCCGACGCTCTTAAAGGCTCACGTCGCACCCCTTTCGTGGGACACCGCCGGCGGTTACGGCTCAGTAAATGTCGTGGCAGGCATGTTGATTGTGACCCAGACCGAAGAGAACCAGACAGAGGTCGAACGCCTCTGGAGCGGCTTGACGTTAGTGCACGATGCATCGACAGGAACGAAACCCGCCCCTGCGCGGTAACTCGCGGCACCGAGATTCCAGACGAGTCTTCATCGCTTGCCTTCGTCATTCCCGCGCACCCTTCGTCATTCCCACTTGCCTTCGTCCTTCCCGCGGAGGCGGGAATCCAGTGCGCAATTATTTAAGTTAGTCGCGTATTCCGCGCCGTTCGTCATTCCCGCGCCCTTTGTCATTCCCGCGCAGGCGGGAATCCAGTACGTCGCGGCGCGAATTCCGGCCGGCAATCATTCGGGCGCAGTCGGAATTCACCGCCCTCAGGTTTCCACCATGTCGGCCCACCGGCAACTGGATTCCCGCCTGCGCGGGAATGACGGTAACGCGCCGGCGCAACCGCCTCCGCGGGAATGAGGCCCTTCCGGAATCATTACTCACGCGGCCGCTCCGTATTCGCCCGGCGCGCCAGCCTTCACCGTCATTCCCCGCAGGCGGGAATCCAGCGGCCTGCGGGACGGGATAGAACCACGCTGGATTCCCGCCTGCGCGGGAATGACGAAAAGCGTCTGGGCGCGAATAACGAAAGGCGTCTTGGCGAGAATAACGAAAGGCGCCTGGGCGAGAATGACGAAAGGCGCGCAGGATTGACGCGCGGCGCCTGCTCGGGGATTGACAAAAAGAATCCGCGGCGCGGCCGGCTTATTTTTCAAACCACTTCAGAACCGCGTCCATCATCTTGCTGTTCAGGTCGTAGGCGTTGTCCCAACTCCACATGTTGCGGGCCAAGTCGAAGATGAACATGCCGGCAATCAGCAAGAAGACAATGCACAGAAACAGAGCGAGCACGTTCCAGATGGTATACGGCGCTTCGGGCACCGCCGGAGCGTAAATCACCTGAGTGCCAGGTTGCACCCCTCCCATCGCGGCCATCCCAATTCCGACGCCGGCCATTGCTCCTTGGTCTTCGACGAGCATGCCAGCGCCGGCTTCGGGCTGGCCGAACATTTCGTCCCCTTCCAGCGCGATGACTTGCGAGCCGCTGTCGGACGAATCTTCCGCGCCGGCCGACGGAGTGAGGAGAAATTCATCGTCGGCCTTGAGCTGCGTGGCGGCTTCGAGGTCGGCGTCCTCTTCGAGCGAGACCACGTCGTCTTCGCCGAGTTCCATCATTTCAATGTTGGAACCGCCCAGCTCGAGCGGCTCTTCCAGGTTCAAGCCGCTGTCGGATGGCGACGAGAGGCCGATGCCGCTGTCGCCTGTGCCGAGCGTCACATCGCTGCCGCTGCCGCCCAGGACCAATTCATCGTCGTCAGTCAGCTTGATGCTGGAGCCGGTCGATTCGCCTTTATGGCCCTTGCTGCTGCTACCTTGCTTGAGATTGTCGCTCAAGCTGATATCCGAGGCGCCGGCCAGTCCTTTGCCCGAGTCGGTCGCGGCCAGATCGAGTCCACTGGCATTGGATTCCATGCCGATAAAGTCGTCGAGTTCCTCGAATTTTTTGCCGCTGTCCGAGGGGGCGAGATTCAGATCGCTGGCGGCGGCCAACTGCAGGTCGCTGCTGTTGGGCTTTTTCTTTAACGGGGGCGGGGCGGAGGCGGCCAGATGGATGTCGCTCTCGCTGTCACTCGGCTTTTTCTTTTTGCCGATGATCGTGCTGCTGGTCGTCTCGGGCGATTTGCCCAACTCTTGCTCGCTGAGCAGGACGGAATCGGGCTCGCCTAGATCGAGCCGCACATCGGACATCGCGCCGATTCCGCTCAAGCCGGTGCCGCTCAGACCGGACGAGCCCCCGCCGCTGCGGCGCTCTTCGGCCAGCCGCTCGACGTCTTCCTCTTTGAACTTCCAGGTACCGCCGTCGCGGAGGCCATACAGTTGTTGGCTCTCGCGGAATTGGTGCACTTCTTCCGGCGTGACGTTGAGGATCTGAGCGGCTTCTTCGGGACTCAAAAGCTTGCGGGCCATCGAAAAAATTCCCCCTGACGAAATGGCGGTCAGCGCGGCTCCGCCAGGGCGCGGATTTCGCGCGGGAGCGGGCTTACGCCGTTAAACTCGGACATCTGCAGGTCCCAGTGGATATTGCGGACGCTCTTCAACGTAATCTCGCCCGAATGCGTATCGACGTGATACACACTGACGACCTGTTGACGCGGATCGACCACGGTCAGCATCTGCGTCTTTTCGCCCACCGCGGAGGTGAACGCGAGCAGACCATCTCCGCCGGCAACATTGCCTGAGGGCAAATTACTTGCGGGCAGATTCGGCCGCTGCGCGAACGCTTCGCGGCGAGGAACGCCAACGGTCGCCAAGAGGAGCAATACCACGAGACCTAACACGGCTCCCAAAATCGTCATTCGCATAAAGCACCTGTGAGAGCTTATGGGGATTACGAGCTTTGGAGCTTCTATTTCCATTCTAAAAGCGCCAAATCTCAATACAAGCGTTTTCCGACCACCGCCAAGCGAGTTTTCCGCTCCAAAACGCCGCCGAGAGTCCGGATATTCCGGCGCTCGATGGCCCTGCGCCGCCGCTATTTCCGCCCCGCTGCGCCTCCGGCACGCGGGTTTTCCGAGCCGCCAACTTCGCGCGGCAGTTCGGCCTGAGCCCGGCGGAGCGGGAGTTTAGTCCGCGCGGAACCTGCCCACAAGAGCGGAATGAATCGCAAAAATACGCCGTTTTTCGCGTGACTCGGACCGCTTTGTCTCGGGCCTGCGTCAATTTACAATGAGGCCCATGAATCGAACCGCCAAGCCACTCGTGGGACTCCTCTACAGCGGCGGCCTTGATAGCGCGATCCTGCTAGGCCACCTAGCCGGCCAAGGAAAGCGGGTGCAGCCCCTTTACATTCAGTCCGATCTGGTCTGGCAGGGGGCGGAATTGGCCGCTGCCGAGCGATTCTTGGCGACTTTTTCCGCGGCGGAGGCGGCCCCCCTCAAAGTGTTGCATGTGCCGCTGGCGGACATTTACCAAGGCCACTGGAGTTTGACCGGCGCCGGCGCCCCCGACGCGAACTCGCCGGACGAAGCGGTCTATTTGCCCGGCCGCAATCCGCTCTTGTTGGTCAAGGCGGCAGTCTGGTGCCACTTGCAGCAGATCGAGGAGATCGCGCTGGCGCCATTGCGGGCGAATCCGTTTCCGGACGCAACCGACACGTTCTTTGCCGCTTTTGAACAGATGATGAGCATGGCCCTGGCCAGCCCATTGCGAATCTCGCGACCGTTTGCCAAACTCGAAAAGCGAGCCGTTCTGGAACTGGGGCGCGCGTTGCCGCTGCAATGGACGTTTTCGTGCATCGCGCCGCGCGATGGCCAGCATTGCGGTGAATGCAATAAATGCGCGGAACGGCAAGCCGCCTTTCGCGCGGCTGGCCTGGCCGATTTCACCTTGTACGCGCAGCACGCGGCACGCGGCGCCGAACGCTCACAATAGCGGGAAGCGCTCAGCCGAGGCTATGTTCCGTTTTGGACCCCTTTTTTCAAGTGCGAACATTCTATGTTTCGGGTCACCCGCGAAATCGATTTTTGTTACGGCCATCGGCTCTTGAACTACGACGGTAAGTGCAAATATTTGCATGGCCACAATGGCCGCGCGGTGATCGCCATCGAGGCCCAGCGGCTCGACGAACGAGGGATGGTGCTTGATTTCTCGGACATCAAAAAGGTCGTCAGCCGCTGGATCGACGAGCAACTCGACCATCGCATGCTCTTGCAACGCAATGACCCCGCCGTCGCCGCGCTGCAACAGTTGGGCGAGCCGCTGTTTCTTATGGATGTCAATCCAACCGCCGAAAACATCGCCAAGCTCATTTACGATTTTACCGCGGAGCAAGGTTTTCCGATCGTGGAAGCGGTCCTGTGGGAAACACCGCGATGCTTTGCGACGTACCGCGGTCGCGACGGTTAGTCGTCTGTTGATGTATTCAACAGGCAATTAGCCACTCAAAGCGGCTGGAAACTGCTAGTGCGCCAAAGCGGCATCTCGCCGCGCCGCGTGCTGCTACGCAAGACCTACGCCGGCGGGCCGCATTGTATTCGTGCCCAGCGGCGAAATTCCAACTCATCGAGAAATATGCCTGTTCGCACGAGCTGAAACACGAGCGACACCGCAGGCCAGCCGAAGGCCGCGAGCAACCGATCCAATGCGGCGGCCGGACAGGTTCCTTTCAACTCGACATAGAGCAAGCGGCCAGCGCAGTCGTAGAGATTCCCCTCGACCTGCCAGCTTGGTTCTCCGGCAGCCGAGACTTGCACAAACGAACCGTCTGGCTCCAGGTAGAGTTGAGGCAGTTCAGCCAGGGCCGCGCCGGCTTCTTCAAAGCTAACTGGCAATGCTGTTTCGAGTTGCTGCGCGGCGAGTTCGATTGGGCGAAACGTGTGGCCGTCGATCTGGATGATTGGCCCCGGTTTTGCATATGCCGCTAACGCGGCTGCCGGTTTCGCCTGCACGATGATCTCGAACGGACGCAAGTTCATGAGACTCAATTGAATTCGGCTGGTGAATTCGGCTGGGAGCGAAAGGCCGCTAGGATTTTCCAAACAATTCGGCGGCCATTACGCGGCCGGCAGCATGGATTCGGCTGGCGAATAAAAAACTCACAAACTACAATCAGCGACCACGGCATCGGCCGTCGCTGAATTTTGCCAGCAAGCTTGGTTGGAAAAACTTCGGATTATATCGATTTGGACAACAGGCGCGAGCCGATTGTGCCGATTTAATTGGGGCTTGAGCCTGACATTTCGCAATCTGCAAACCTTGGAATCAAACCTTTTGCCAGCATTCCGTCGGAGGTGCCAAAACCATTAGCTCGATGACCGAGATCATCCCGACCAGCGCTTAGCGCGGTCCGATCTCCGTTTTTCTCGAAGCGACGCCACCGTCGCAGTCGGCGAAAGGTTTGCCATTTTGACCGCGATTGGATTTACTTCCAATCGCGGTCATTTTTTTGCGCGCGAGGAGAACTAGGAAAGGCAGATTCACCGCGAAGAGGCGAACGCCGCCCGTCAAGGTTTTTGCGAGAAACGAGAGGTCAGAGGAAAATACACCCCTTTTATGGCGCGCCCCGTAAAAAGGGCTGAGCAGGCTCAAACCGAGCGATTATAATCAAAGGGCCGAGCTTTCGCGCTGGCCTGCCATTTTTCCTGCCCGCCCTCTCGCCCCGCTTCCTCCGCCATGCTCCGCCGCGCCCGGTTTTCGATCCGCTGTTTGGCGCGCTTGCTCGCGACCGCGCTAGGGGTCGCGGCGCTGCTGGTTCGCGCCAGCCACGCGGCGGACGAGAGTCCGCAGGCGAACAAGGCCGCTCCGGCAATCGCTCATGAGGCGGCCGACCCCCTCGATTTTCAACAGGCGCGGCCGCTGCTCGAAAAACATTGCTTTGCGTGTCATGGCGACAAAAAGCAAGAAGGGGGAGTGAATTTTTCGGCGCTGAGCGACGTGGCTTCGATTCTCAGCCAGCGCGCCCTCTGGCACAAAGCGCAGGCCGCCTTGGCGGGCGAAGAAATGCCGCCGGAACCAGAGAAGACCGGCTTCAGCGCCGCCGATCGCGCTCGTTTGACGAACTGGATTGAAAACCGCGTCGAGAAAATTGATCCCGCCAGCCCCATCTATCTGGATCCTGGCCCGCCACTGGTGCGGCAGTTCACGCGCGCCGAGTATGAACGCACGATGCGCGAGTTGCTGCGCATCGATTTCGATCCGGCTTCGGCGGCAGGCATCGCCGAAGAGCAGACGGCCACAGGCTATGCGAACCTGGCCGGCAGCCAGTTGATCACCGAGCCGCTGATGGAGAAGTATTTTGCGGCGGCGGAAGCGGCACTCGACTATTTGTTCACGGCCGATGTGAAGCGATCATGGCGTTTGAAAGGGGCCCGCGAGTCGCTTTTCGCGGCGCGGCCTGGCGCGCAGCTTTCCGCACACGCGGCGGCGGCGCAGTGTTTGGGGCCCTTTTTGCGCCGCGCCTACCGCCGGCCGCTGCAAGAGGGGGAGCTTGACCGCGTGCTGGCGATCGCCGATCGAGCGCTGCAACAAGGCGATTCGTTCGATCTGGCGGTGCGCAAAGCAATGAAGCCGGTCCTCGTGTCGCCCTACTTTTTATATAGCCTGGAGACCGACCAACGGCCGCCCGGGTCGCACGAGGCCTATCCGATCACCGACCATGAGCTGGCGGTGCGGCTGTCCTATTTTCTCTGGGCGAGCATGCCCGACGATGCGCTCTTCACGTTGGCCGACGAAAACGTCTTGTCTCAACCCGACGTCCTCCGCTGGCAGGTGCAGCGGATGTTGGCCGACCCGAAGGCCTATGCGCTGACCGACTATTTTGGAATGCAATGGCTGCAATTGCAGCGGCTCCATCGGGCTCTGCCGAGCAAGGATTTTTTTCCGGCTCTGACCGGTTCTTTGAAAAACGACATGGAGCAAGAGACTCGCCATTTTTTTGACGCGCTGCGGACGAAAGATCATCGGGTGCTCGATTTGCTCGATGCGAATTATACTTATGCCAACGCGGAGCTCGCCCAGTTTTACGGGTTGCGCCTTTCGCCCGACAAAAAGCCACTCGGCAATGACTTTGAAGAAGTCGCGTTGCGGCCGGAAGATCATCGCGGCGGCTTGCTCGCCATGAGCAGCATTTTAACGCTCACGTCGCACACCGATCGGACGAAACCGACCTCGCGCGGCAAGTGGATTTTGGAAGTCTTGCTAGGCACTCCCCCGCCGCCGCCGCCGGCGAACGTCAGCCAGTTGACCACTCCGAAAGGCCATGCCGAGCCGAAAACGTTTCGCGAAAAGCTCGCGCTCCATGCGAGCGAGGCGAGCTGCGCGGCCTGTCATAAGCGGATCGATCCGCTGGGCTTCGCCCTCGAGAACTACGACGCCATCGGCGCTTGGCGCGAGCAGGTCGCCGGCGCGCCGGTGGACAATGCGGGCCGTCTGCCGGGCGAAGAAGCATTTCACGGCCCCGACGGCCTGAAGCGAATTCTCCACGCCCGCCAGGACCAATTTGTCCGCAATTTTACGGTGCAGCTCCTCACCTATGCACTCGGGCGAAACATCGAGTATTATGATGAGGCAGCCGTGGCCGAGATCGATCAAGAGTTGGCCCGCCAAGATTATCGATTTTCGGCCTTGGTGCTGGGCGTGGTGAACAGCCGTCCGTTCCGATATCGGCGCAATTTGGGCAGCCCGTGACCGCCCGCGTTTGGCCCGCACCTAGCCGCCAGGAAAGACCACATGCGACAGCATACTCGAGGCTTTACACGACGGACGTTTCTGCGCGGCGCCGGCGCTTGCGTCGCGCTGCCGTACTTGGAATCGCTCGCGTTCGCGGCGAGCGGGTCGGCCCAGCCGCCGTTGCGATTGGGCCTGTTGACGGTCACCGGCGGCACGGTCAGCGAATCGTTCGTGCCGAAGGAGGTCGGGCCGCTGGGCAAGCTCCCCTCGATCTTGCGGGCCCTCGAACCGCACAAGCAAGAATTGCTCGTGCTATCAAATCTGTCGCATGCCGGCTCCTCCCAAGATGTGAACGCCCATCAGCATTGCGCCTATATGCATCTGACCGGCGCCGACCAGGTCTCGAACAAAAACGGCCAACCGATCACGCTCGTTGGCTCCGGCCAGGCGCCGCGCCGCCCCGCGCCGTCGGTCGACCAACGAGCCGCCGAATTAGTGCCAGCGCAGAGCTTGATTCCCTCCTTGGAAATCGGCTATGCGGGAGGCGAGACGGCGTTCTGCTTTCGCTCCAATGGGGCCAATGTGCCGTTCGAGAAAGACCCGCGGATCGTGTTCAATCGCATGTTCAAAGCGCGGCCGCTGGTCGCTCCCAATTGGTCGCGCCGCGCCGCAGCCGCCGCGTCCGGGGTCGCGCTCCCGCCGGCCGCAGACACCTACGACAAACAAGTCGTCGATTTGGTGCTGGCCGATGCGCGCCGCTTGAACAAGAGCCTGGGGTCGGGCGATCGCCGCAAGCTTGAAGAATATCTCTCGTCGCTCGATGGGATCGAACGGCGGATCGTCCGCACGCAAGAGCGGCTCGCGCTGGAAGCGGCCGATGCCGCCGACCCGGGCCCCACCGCGCCGATGCATCCGGAAAACTTGCCGATCGATATGCAGGCGTCCGATAAACTCGTGAATCTGGTTCCACGCAATCCGGCCTACCATGCGGAATACATTCGCCTGATGGTCGATCTGCAAGTCCTCGCCTTTCAAACCGACACGACCCGGGTCTGCACGATCGGGGTGGGCAGCGACGAGGCGCTGTTCCCCGGCGTGGTGACCGTCGGCTTCGAGCGGCATGCGCATACCCTCGAGCATCAAGGCAACGCCGACCGCATTGAGAATGCCGACCCAATTTGCCGCGAGGCATGCCGCCAGATTCACGCTTGGTACACGCAATTTTTTGGCTATCTCATCGAGCGGATGCGCGGCATCGACGAGGGGGGCTCGTCGTTGCTTGACAATTGCCTGCTCGTTTATACCTCCTATATGGCCAACGGGGGACACGGCACCCAAGACTATCCGGTGGTGCTGGCCGGAGGGGGCGGAAGCTTTCGCCGCGGCCGGCATATCGCCTATCAAAAAGATACGCCGATGGCCAATCTGTATGTTGAATTGCTCGCGCGGATGGGCGACACGGCGGGCGAATTTGGCAACAGCCGCACGTCGGCCAAAGCGGCTTACAACGGACGCTTGCCCGACCTCGTCTAAAATATGCGCGGCCTCGCGCCAATTCCTTGCTGCCCTTGCGAGCGCGTCATGCCGGAAGAAAAACCACTCGCCGCCAACGTCTTTGTGGCCGCTGGAGAAGATGGCTGGCGCGCCTTTTCGACCGATGGCCAGACCTGGACCCATCGTCAGACCGGCAAAGAGGGCGAGACCTTTCTCGCCGCCGCCTTTGGCGCCGGCCGTTGCGTTGTCTTCGGCCGCCACGGCGGGGACAATCACTTCGCCGAAACGGCCGATGGACTAACGTGGCAGCCGACCAAACGTGATGCGCAATATGCCTTTTTCGTCCGGGGCGGAACTTATTTCGGCAAGCGGTTTTTGGGCCTCGGCGGAGACAGCGGCGGCAACGGCAAGCTCTTTGTGATCGCTTCGTCCGACGGCGCCGCGTGGGACAAGGCGATCGATTTGCCCGGCAAACATCTCCTCCGTCGCTTTGCGCAGGGAAACAATCTGTTGGTCGGCGTCGGCGATTACGGCCGCCGCGCGGTCAGCTCCGACGGCCTCGTTTGGAAGGATGTGCCCCATTACAAGCCGGTCGATAGTCTGATTGACGTGGCATTCGGCAATGGGGTGTTCGTCGGGGGTGGCTTGCACGGTCTGCGGATGCGCAGCGTCGACGGTCTGGAATGGACCGACCGGCAAGTCGGCGAAGAAGGCGAGCACATCAATG
>DASRSE010000229.1:0-27497 GCA_035656655.1 Pirellulales bacterium | reverse complement strand
ATTGTTGATGATGATGTCATTGTTCTTCAGATCGACGGTGCCGTAGTAGTTGCGGCTGCCGAGCGCTCCGCCGTCGTTGTCGATCGACAGCGAATTTAGCACGCTGACCTGGTTCGGATCGCCGGCGGAATTGGCGCCGCTAGTGGTGACCGTGGCCTTGGCGGTCGTATGCGTGCTGTCGCCATGGACCGTCAAGCTGCCTTGCACAAATTGCTTCGCCGTCAGTTTGGCGTTGTTGGCGACGGTCGTGCTGCCGCTGCCGGTCACGTTGCCGACGGTCGTGGTGCCAGTGGCGGCATTCAGGGTGCCGTTGTTGACCACGTCGCCGACGGTCAGGCTCGCCGAGTTCGACTCAATCAGGTTGGCCGTCTTGCCGCTCGAAACGGTCAAACCGCCTCGCAATTCCAAGCTGCCAAACGATTCGCTGATGTCGAGGTTCGTGTTGGAGACCAAGACCGGCGCCAAAATCAGTTGAGCGCCGCTGCTGGCGGTGATCGTGGCGTTGCCTGAGCCGCCCGTATTGTCCAAGATCAATGACGAGGTGGCATTGCTGCCGATCGTGTAATCAGCGCCGCTCAGTTGCAGGCTGCCAATGGTGCGATCTTGGCCGAGGATGATCGGCGAGCCGGAGCTCGCGCCGGAGAAGATGGCGGCCGCCCCGGCGCCGCTCGGCTTGGCCGGATTCCAGTTGCCATCATTCTGCCAAGTCGCATCGACGTTTCCGGTCCAAGTGCCATTCGCCGTCGAGGCGGCGGCATTGGTGATGTCAAGATAAACTCCGTTGGTCGCCATGTCGTTCACCAACGAATAGGTATAACTCGACGGGGCCGAAGAGAATGCGGCGCCGAGCTGAATCGAACCCGAAGGGTTTTGCGACGCAAAGGAAAAATTCATTTGATCGACAAAATTGGACACCGCGCCAGGACTGGTGTAGCTGAACAATTCGTAGTACGCCGTCGTCCCTTGGGTCACGGTCGGCACCGCGCCGAGCAGATTTAACGTCACCGACCCGCCGCTGGGGAAGAGCAAGGACCCGCCAGTCCCGAGGGCCAACAAATTGGTCGAGCCAGGCGATCCATGCGAGGTGCCTTGGTTCGTGTTGCTGAGGTCGTACGCTAGCACCGCGCCGGCGTTCAAAGTGAGCGAATTGCCCGCCCCCAGCGATAAGGGAATGACCGTAGCGCCGGAAAATCCGCCCGGAGTAAGGGTCGCGCCGCTCCCCAGATTGACCGACGCGTTGATCGTGCCGGTGCCGGCCAAGGTGCTGCCGCTATTCACATTCAACGTGCCGCTGATGGGGCCGCTGTCCGACGAATTATAGTTCAGCCTTCCGCCGTTGAGGTTGACGACGGCGTTGGTGCCACCCCACGAGTTCGGACTGCTGAGTGTGACCGTGCTGGTGGCCGTGCCGTTGATGGTCAAGTTCGACCCGGCTGCGAGACTCAGCGAGTTGGCGGTCAACGTGTTATTTTGGCCAACATTGATCACCGCGAACGGAGTCGTGGCCCCGGCCACCGTCAGCGTGTTGGTGCTGCTGGTTGTGGACACCGCATTGTCGGACAAGGTTAGGGTCGCCGGGCTGGCGGCCGTGGCCCCGCCGTTGAGCGTGATGTTTTCAAAGTTGCTGAAGCTCGCGGCTTGGGCCGTGGCTCCGGCGTCAACAATCACCGACGAGGTGGCCGTCGCGACGCGGAACAAATTCATCGAGCCGCTGTCGAGCGGAATTACATAGTTCGCGCGGATCGCGCCCGCGCCGGCCGCGTCAAACGTCGCGGTCATGCCATTGGCAGGAATTTCGATGCCCACGCCGATGGTCGTATCCCAGCCGCCGGCCACGGCATTGGGGCCGACGCCGCCTCCGCCCTGGCCCAGGCGGATTTCGATGTTGTGCCAGCCGGCGGAGAGGGTCAATTTGCCGGTGCTGGTGGGTGAGTTATAGACCGTGTCGCGGTCCTTCTGGACGCCGTCGATTTTAATCAAGACACTGTCGTCGAAGTTTTCCGCCAAGGCGATCGAACCCGTCCCGTCGCCATTGTTGTTGGGGACCAAAACCTGGCCCGAATAGACAAACGTGGTGTTGTTCGGAAAGAGCGTGGTATCCGTCGATTGCGCCCGCACCGGTCCGAGCTGCACGGCTCCGCCCGGATTGGCCGACGTTTCATCGAAGGCGTTGTTGCTGATCTGGCCTTCGAGTAAGCCGGCGGAAAACGTGGACGGAACGCCGGTCACGGTGTGCGAACCAAAACTGAGCGTGCCGCTGGAGGCATGAATGGTGCCATTGGTGACCGAAACATTCTGATTGATCGTGGTCGTATTTCCGACGCCCGCCGCGCCGTTCAAGATGGACGTGGTGCCTGCCGCGCCACCGACCGTAACCGAGGTGGGCGTTTGAATACCCCCTGCGGCGGAGACGTTGAGCGTGCCGGCATTGACGACAATCGCTCCTCCGGCGGCCGCGCCGTTTCCGGTCAAATTGGCGATCGCGCCGCTGTTGACGTTGAGTCCGCCGGCGCCGGCCGAACCCGCGCCGCTGCCGGTGAACGTACCTTGTTTGTTGACGGTGATGGCGGCGGCAATCGGGCCGGCCGAGGAGAGGGCAGCATTGCTGCCTTGCCCGCCGATCGTGACGCCGCTCGTGCCGGCCAGCCCATTGGGTCCGACCGCCAACGTGCCGCTATTGACGGCGGTCGCGCCGGTGTACGTATTGTTGCCGTTGAGCGTAAACGTGCCGGTTCCGTTGACGGTCACGCCGCCCGCGGAGGTCCCGTTGATCACGTTGCCCGTAATCGTCAAGTTATTGGCGTTGCCTGTCCCGCCAAAATTCACGGACCCGCCTTGGAGGGCCACATTGCTGCCCAGGCTGTGGGCGGTTCCGATCGAGCGGATGGTGCCGCCGCTGGCGATCGTGGTGTTGAAGCCGGCGCTAATGTCGGCATTGAGCGAGAGAATGCCCGCGATGGCTGCGGTGGGCGCGACGCCGGTCGCTTGATCCGCCGACAGCCGTAAGGTGGCTCCGGTGGCGATCGAGACTTTTGCCAAGTTTGAATTGGCGGCGAGCGCATCGAGGGTCCCGGTCCCGCTGACAGCGATGCTGCTGGCGCTCGACAGGGCGGTCGCATTGTTCCAACCGAGGGTGCCGGCGGTCACGGTGACCGTGCCGGTGGTCGTGTTGGTGGCGCTGAAATTGACCCAGCCGCCGTTGACGGCGAGGTTAGCGCTGCCGCCAATTTCACTGATCACGCCAGCCATATTCAGCAAATAGGCGTTCGTGGAATTGAGGGTCAAGGTCTTCCCGCTGGCCAAGGCCAGACCATTCGTGGCGTTGAAGTTGGCGGCCAAGGTGGGAGCGACGTAAGCCACCGCTTGCGGAATTCCTGCGATGCCTGAAGCGTACTGTCCAGCAGTAATGGTCGCGCTGTCGAGGACGGTAACCGGCACATTGTCGAAGTCAACGTTGCCCCCCTTGCTGCTCAAAGCCAAAGTGACGTTGCTGCCGGTCCCGAGTTGAATCTTGGCGGCGCCGAGCGGATTCGCCTGCGGATCGCCATTGAGTCCGACGAGGGCGAGCGTGCCGCCGGTGACATTGAATTTCGTGGCGGCATTGGTGAAGCTCGAGCCGGCCGTATAGTCGAGCGCCAAAATGCCGGCGCCGGTCTTGTTGATCGTCACAATGTTGTTCGTGTTGAGCGGTTGCGTGACATCATATTCGCCGGCCGCGGCCACGTTGAACGTGTACGTGTTGCCGCCGGTGCCGGTGAAGGTCGTGGTCGTCGCCCGAACTTTGCCGGTGACGTTCAGCACCAGATTCGGATTGAGCGTGAGCGAGGCGACCGTGCTGCTGCCGTTGGGCGAGCTGATAGTCGAATCGGCCGTATCGACGATGACGTTGTTGTTGTAGAGCACGGAGGCGGAGCCGGCCGAGAACGCGAAATTGCTGATGGTTTGGTTGGCCGATTCGCCGCCGGTCCCGCCGGTGAAGCCGAGGTACGCCGTCGTCCCGCCGAGGGCGGTCGCCAGATCGACGTTGTACGAGGTCGTAAATGTATTTGCCGGAGCAGTGGTATCGGTCAAGGTTTCCGTCAAGGTCGTGCCGTTGTACGCTAGCGCGACGCTGATTGGATGGCCCCCTTGCAGATCGACCGTCCCGGTGGCGACGTTCGAGGGGATTGTCCCATTGGTCGAGAAGTTGGTGCCTCGACCGCCCGCGGCGCCCGAGTAAATGTTCAAGATTACCGCGGCGCTGGGGGTGATGCCGGTGTAGCCGAACCCGCCGCCGGAAGTGCCTAAAGCGGTCAGACCGGAGTTTTGCAGGATGAACGTGACGCCGTCGGCCGTTCCGGTCGTATTCGTGTAGATGAAGCTGGCGTTGAAATTGGTGATCGATTCTTTGGTGTTGTAATACAAGCTGCGGGCTTCGCTCCCCGCTGCGGTCGTCACCGTCGCGACATCGCCGGTCACGGTCGGTCCGCCGTTGAGCGTCCAGCCCGTTCCATTGCCCCCGAAGCCAGAAACGGCCGTCGAGCCAGCGTTCAAGCTGAGCGTACCCCCGGTGAGGTGAACCGTTGCGCTCGACAAGGCATTGCTGCTAGCTGCGAATCCGGAGCCCGCGCCGAGCGTGTTGCCGCTCGAGACCACGATTGGGCCCGCGCCGATCGAGTTGTTGTTGTTGGCGAGGTTGAGCGTGCCGCCGGACAGGAAAGGCACATTCGAGCCGAGATTGACTTGCCCGGTGAGGGTCAAGCTGCCGGTGCCTGACTTCGTCAAACCGATCGTCCGTGTGGCGCCGCCGCCGATCGTGCCGGCAAAAGTCGTGTTGGTCGATTGGTTGACTGTCAGGGTGGTCGAGCCGGGCGACGAGGAATTGTCCGTGATGGCGCCGCCGGTGCCGCTGAGTGCGCTGACGGTGGCCGAGTTGGCATTTAGATCGAGCGTGCCGCCGTTGATGGCCAAGGCATTGTTCGGCAAGGCGTTGGCGTTGTTCAGATTGACCGTGACATTCTGGCCGATCGTGGTCGCGCCGGTGTAGCTGTTGGCGCCGTTCAAATTGACCACGCCGCCGGCCGCGGTGCTGCTCAGGTTCAGGCCGCCGGTATTCGACGAGTTGATCGCGCTCGCATAGGTGGCCGTGTTGCCGTTGAGGTCAATTTTGATCGCGCCGGTGCTGTTGACCAGACGCGACGAAATATCGAGGGGGCTCGTGGTGGTGGCATATTGCAATTGGCCGCCGCCGAACGTGATATTCCCCGTCGTGCCGAGTCCGCCGGCGACAGTTTGGATGGTGCCACCGTTGATGTTGGTGCCGCCGGTATACGTATTCACGGCATTCAGATTGAAGTTTCCGGTGCCGGCAAACGTCACAGCCTTGCCTAGAGCGCCTTCGCCGATGACGTTGTTGAGAGTGAGCGAGCCGCCGTTGCCGGTAATCGTGGCATTCGAGTTCAGGGTGACGCCTGCATTGATGATGTGGTTGCCGCCATTCACGGCGACCGCGACCGGCGAGGCGCCGTTATCGAGGACGAGCTTCGTCGCGGCAACGCTGCCGATCGTCGTATTGACGGCCGACACAAAAACGACACCACTGACCGATTGATTCGTGTTTCCGAGATCGACGATCGGGTTCGCGCTGGTGCTGCCAAACGTGACCGTCACGCCGGTCGGCACGCCATTGGGGTTCCAGTTCGTGCCGTCATTCCAGTCAGAGCTGTTAACGCCGGTCCAAATCGTCCCTACCGCGAGGAGCGGATTGAAGATCGCTACGGAGATGGCGTTTCGATTGGTCGATGTTCCATTGGTCCAAGTAATGGTTTGCGCGCCGGCAGCCATGTTGGAGATCGTCGCCCCGCCGACGCTCATGTAGGCCCCAGGGTCGTGGATGCTGTTGAATGTCTGCGTGACGACGCTGTTGGTTCCACTGGTCGCGGAATCGGTCGTGGTATACGCGCCGCCAGCTCGGTCGGCTTCGACAACAGTTGCAAACGACCCGGCAATAGTCGTTGAAGGGGTCGCCACGGAGATGGTGCCGGTGGTCGTGGTTCCATTGGTCGTGCCGAGGATCGTTGGCGCGGCGGCGGTATCGACGCCGGACAAGGTAAAGGCTCCCAAGGCGCCGCCACGATTGCTGCCCGAAACGACCAGGCTGCCCGCACCGCCCGGAGTCGGATTGAAAAGGTAGAAGACCTGTGTATCGACGGTCGTGACATTGGTCGTTACCTGAACTGTCGTAGCGGTGAGCGGCACGCCATTCCAGGTAATCGTCGTCAGCGGATTGCTCGTGGCCGGTGTTTGCACAAACGCGGCGTAATCGACGATTAGCACATTCGCGCCGGCCGAGACGGTGTAGTTGAACGACTGATTGAAAGCGGTGTCATTTCCCGCAGAATTGTTGGTGAGCACGAAGCTCTGCGACGGATCAACCACGGCGATGCTCGCCTGCGCATACGGCGCCAGCAACATGCAGAAAATGGCAACGGACGTAACTTTCCAAGCGAAACGGTGGGGAAATCGCCAAGACATGGTGGGGCAGCCTTTACAGAGGAAGTGGGAATTCGGCGCAGCAGCAATCCGTTACTGAATATGCAAGCAGGAGAATTCCTGCCTGAAAAAACTAACCAGGGAAAAACACTGACAAGGGGAATAGGAGCAATGTGGGACTGACAAAACGGGGGACTGACAAACGGACCGTCGCTACCAACTTTCACGAGAACGCAGGACACACGAAGAGAACTGGCGGGAATCTCCGACAGAAAGCCGCCCGCTTTCATATTCTGCAGCTTCCACGCGCGCAAAACATCAAAAGTTTTGGCTGAGAAAGCTGCACTATTGTCGGGATTAGTTAAGTTGGAAAATAATCTGGGGGAACGCCGCCGTCAAGTTTTTTATCCATTTTTATTTGGCAATTTCGGATTTCTGGCATGGCGTGGTGCCCGGCTCAGGCGTGGCGCACCCGGCCACAACGGGTCGGCGGGGGGTGGCCTCGTGGCCGCGCGTTCGAGAGCCGGATGCGCCTGGAAAGCACGCCCGCGTTCGGCCCACCGATCCGTTGGGAGGCCAAGTTGCGCTCGGCGCAGCGGGTGGCAACTCGGTCTCAAAACGCGCACGCCGGGCTCGCGAACTCCCCGCCTCAAGCCCCTTTTTGACCGCGGGCGAGGGCCTGAAAGGCCTTAATGAGATTGCGTGTCAACGGGCCAGGCAGCCCATCGCCGATCGGCCGGCTATCGACCTTCACGACCGGAATGACCTCGGCGGCGGTGCCGGTGAGAAAGCATTCGTCGGCGATATACACGTCGTGTTTGGTCAAGGCGACCTCGTGAACCGGCAGGTTCATCTGGCGGGCCAGCCCGATCACGGCGTTGCGCGTCACCCCCTCCAGAATGCCGGCATCAATCGGCGGCGTCAGCACGGCGCCGCGGCGGACGAGAAAGATATTGTCGCCCGTGCATTCGGCGACTTCTCCCTTGTGATTCAACATCAAAGCCTCGACGCAGCCGGCTTGCAAGCCTTCGATCTTGGCCAAGATGTTGTTCAGATAATTGAGCGACTTGATGCGCGGGCTGAGGGCGGCGGTGTGATTGCGGATCGTGCTGGCCGTGATGATTTCGAGCCCGTTTTCGTACAATTCGGCCGGATAGAGTTGAATCTTGTCGGCGATGATGATGACTTGCGGTTCGCTCGTCCGATTCGGGTCGAGGCCCAGGCTGCCGGCCCCGCGGGTGACGATCAAGCGGATATAGGCGTCTTGCAGCTTGTTGGCGGCGAGGGTTTCGTAGATGGCGTCGGCGAGCGCTGGTTGGCTGAGCGGAATCTGGAGCCAGATCGCCTTGGCGGAATCCCACAACCGCTGGAGGTGGTCGTCGAGATGAAAGACCTGGCCGCCGTAGGAGCGCAAGCCTTCAAAGACCCCGTCGCCATACAACAAGCCATGATCGTAGACGCTGATTTTGGCGTCTTCTTTGTCGTAGAGGCGTCCGGAAATCCAAATTTGCAAAGCCATGCTTGAACTCGTGAGACCAAAATTGCGAGCCGGAGAGATCGTCCGCCGGGCGAACCGACCGATCGGCCGGTCAAACCGCCGCGTCCGGACAGCCGGGCCGCGAATCGCTGCCAGCGCGGGGCCGCTTCGAGAAATCTGAGACAGGGTGTTGACTGGAATCCGAATCGGGCGGCGGAGACCTATTAATATTGCTCGGGGTACCGAATTGCTTGCTCGGAGTACCGAGTGTTTATTGCTCGGATTACCGAGTTGTTGCTTGCTCGGAGTACCGAGTTTATTGCTCGGATTACCGAATTACTTGCTCGGGGCACCGAGGTTATTGCTCGGATTACCGAGTGTTTATTGCTCGGATTACCGAGTTGTTTGATTTTCGGTAGCCCGAGGTCAAAGCTCCGAGCGCCGACGCGATCTATTGGCGGACGACGCGCCCCTCGGCCAAGCGGACGATCCGGTCGGCCTGCTGCGCGATTCCCAGATCGTGCGTCACCATGACTATAGTGAGGTTGCGATCGTGGTTCAAGGTTCGCAGGATTTTGAGAATTTCTTGGCCGGTGGAATGGTCCAAATTGCCGGTTGGTTCGTCCGCCAGCAAGACTTGCGGCTGAGTAATCAGGGCCCGGGCGATGGCCGCTCGCTGCATTTCGCCGCCAGACAGCTCGCGCGGCTTGTGCTTCAACCGGTGCGCCAGCCCGACCAATTCGAGCAAGCCGCTGGCCGCCGCCACGTGCTTTTTCCGCTGCACGCGATAGCCGAGGAACGATTGGCGAATCATCAACGGCATGAGGACATTTTCCAGCGTCGTCAGCTCGGGCAGGAGGTGATAGAACTGAAAGATCATGCCGAATTTTTCATTTCGCAGATGATCGCGGGCGCGCGCCGGCCGATTGTCGATCCGCTGATTTTCAAAGCGGACTTCGCCGGAGTCGGGGGCATCCAGCGTGCCGAGCAAGTGCAACAGCGTGCTCTTGCCGCAGCCGCTTTGGCCGACGATCGCGACGAACTCGCCCGTCCCGACCTCCAGGTCAACGCCGCGCAGGACGGGAATTTCGACCGATCCCTTGCGGTACGATTTGCGCAGGCCGACCGCGGCCAATTGGCGCGGTTTCCCCTCGCGGCGAGCCGCAGGGTTCTTGCCGCCGGCGGCCGGCTCGCGCCGCAACGTCGCTAATGATGGGATCCGAATGTCGTTGAGATATTCCATGTCATCCGCTGGCTCGCGCCAGCTCTCGAGTCGCATATGGGGAGCCTCGGCCGGGGCCGGATTCAGTTCGCGCGGCGCGGCGAATGTGCCCCGCGCGGTGTCTCCGGCCGCAGCGGGGCTGGCGCCCCGTTCTTGAGCGAGTTGCCGTTCGCGTTCGACGAGGCGTTGAAAATCATTCATAGCGCAATGCCTTCACGGGATGGAGTCGAGCCGCGCGGCGGGCCGGCAACACGCTGGCCAACACCGCAATCACCAGCGCCCCGACGACAATCCAAGCGACCGTCCAGGGCTGAATAATGGTGGGAATCTGCTGAAAGTAATAGACCGCCGGATCGAAGACGCGCCGCCCGGTGACCCACTCTAAGACGGTCTTGATCGAATTGATGTAATGGACAAAGAGCAAGCCGATGATCAGCCCGGCCCCGCAGCCGACCAGGCCCAGCGACAATCCGTAACCGAGGAAAATGGCCATGATGCCGCGGGCCGAAGCGCCGAGCGATTTGAGAATGCCGATGTCCTTGGTCTTTTCGACGACGATCATGAAAAAGATCGCCAAGATGCCGAAGCCGGCCACCGCGATGATCATGAACAGCAAGATGTTGAGGACGGCCGTTTCCATCTCGACCGCGTCCAACAGCGTGCTCTGCTTGTCGCGCCAAGTGTAGACGCCATACAGCTCCGGCGGAAACGCCTTGCGCAACTTGTCGCGCACCGCGATCGATTGGCTGGCGTCCTTGAGCTTGATCTGAATGGCATTGACGTTGGCGACATGCGTGGAAGGGTCGATCATGCCCCGCATCTCTTGCAATTTCTGGATCGGCACGAACACAACCGACGAGTCGTACTCGCTCATTTTGCTTTCGTAATAATCGACAATCGTAAACGTGTCGCTGACCCCCTTGGGCGGCGAGCCTGCCGTCGGAAAGGTGATCTTCACGTCGTCGCCCGGCAACGCCGCCAAATGGTCCGCGCCGTCGTGACCGCGGAAACTGACCAGCGACATCCCGAGCACGACCCCGGCATACTGTTCCTTGGCGGGATCAAAAACCTGTTCGGGCAGGGGGAGATGCGCCTGAAAGGGATCGACCGGCAGGGCTGCTTCCGCGGGAGGCGGTTGGTTGGCGGCCGGTTCCGCGGCGTTTGGATTGGCGGCGTTGGGCGCGGCGGTCGGCGCGGCGTCCGCCGTGGCAATCGGCGGATTCGTTTTCGCGCGGAGTTCTTCGACTTCCTTTTGGCGCTGGGCCCAAAACCGCCGCCAACCCCAGCCGGCTTTGTCCATGCCCGGCCGTTCTGGCGAGTCGGGCCCGGCGTTGTGGTCGCGCAAGTCATAGCCGCCGTCGCGCAGCGCGAAGCGGAGTTGTTCGCGATTGGCCGGATGCTGGAGATATTTGCCGAAGTCGCTGACCGCGCCGACGGAGTCTTCTTCCACGCCGATGAAATTGATCTGCCGATTGATCCACTGGCCGCTCGCCCCGGCGCGATAGCTCAGCATGGCGGGGACGACAACGGTGGCGGACATGGCCTCGATCTGGTCGCCGGCGATTTGGCGGATTTGCTCTTTGTGCCAGCGCGCGTCGTGCATGCCGTCCATGCTTTGCGCTTCGACGAGCAAGTCGGCATAGATGCCGCGCATCCGCTTCTGCATTTCATGGGAAAAGCCCGACATGACGCTGTTCACCACGATCATCGTGGCCACGCCGAGGGTGACGCTGATGATCGAGGCGATGGCGATCCAGCGGGTGCGGAGATACCGCCAGCAAAGCAGTTGTTTGTACATAGCCGTCCTTGGCCTCGAAGATGTTGGGAGTCGCCCGGCGGGCGCCGCATTACGCGGGCAAATCTGTTTGGTGAATCCTCACGAGCCGCTGCTCGCTTCGCGGAGCAGCGGAAACAAAATCACGTCGCGAATCGTCTGCGAGTTGGTCAGCAGCATTATCAGGCGATCAATGCCAATTCCCAATCCGCCGGCCGGCGGCATGCCGTGCCGCAACGCGCGGATGAAATCGTGGTCCATCTTCGCCATCGAATCTTCTTCCTTTTGACCGGCAAGCTGCGTGCGAAACAGTTGCTCTTGCAGGTCGGGGTCGTTTAACTCCGTGTAGGCGTTGGCCAATTCCATCCCCTGCACGAACAGCTCAAATCGCTCGGCCACCGCCGGGTTGTCCGCCTTGCGCTTCGTCAGCGGACAAATGCTGGCCGGATAGTCCATCACGAAGATCGGCCCGACCAGCGCTTCCTCGACCTGCTCTTCAAAGACCTCGCTCTTGACCACGTCGGGATGCTTGCCGGCGGTTTCAAGGCCAATTTGTTCGGCGCGCTGGCGGATGGCGGCCGTGTCGTCGGCTGCCAGACCAGTCTGGTCGCTGAAGAGTTGATCGTACGTCCGGCGCTGAAACGGAGGCGTGAAGTCGATCGTTTTGTCCCCCCACGCAACCTTCAAATCGCTGCCGATCGACCGCAGGGCATTGGCAATCAGCTTTTCGGTCAGGTCCATCATCGAGCGATAGTCGCCGTAGGCTTGGTACAGCTCGAGCATCGTGAACTCGGGATTGTGCCGCGGGCTGATCCCTTCGTTCCGATAGACGCGGCCCAGTTCGTAGACGCGTTCCACGCCGCCGACCAAGAGTCGCTTGAGATGCAATTCCAGGGCGATCCGCAGCACCAGCGGCATGTCGAGCGTGTTGTGATGCGTGACAAACGGCCGCGCCGCCGCGCCTCCGGCAATCGTGTGCAGGGTCGGCCCTTCGATCTCCACGAATCGCTCGCCGGAGAGGGTGTTGCGAATCGATTGCACGATCTTCGTCCGATTCAAGAATCGCGGCAGGACCCCTTCCGTATGAATCAGATCGAGATAGCGCATCCGCTGGCGCAGCTCAGGGTCATGCAAGCCGTGATGCTTGTCGGGGGGCGATTCTAGCGATTTGGTCAAGAAAAAGAGTTTCGTGACGAAGATCGTCAGCTCGCCCGTCTTGGTTTTCTTGAGCTCGCCATCGACGCCGATCAGATCGCCCAGGTCGAGGCATTTGGCCAACGCCCAGCCCGCCTCACCGACTTGCTTTTGACCCAGAAACAATTGGATCGTGCCCGACCAGTCTTTGATGTTGGCGAAAATCAGCTTGCCCGTATCGCGCTGCAAGACAATGCGGCCGGCGGCGCGCACGAGGGGACCGTGCTGAACGGAGTCGCGGGCGCCTTCCGGCGGGGGCTCGACGGTGATCTCATGTTCGCGGGCCCGAATCTCGGCAATTGGCTGATGATCATCGAAGCGTTGTCCCCACGGATCGTGACCGAGCTCGATGATTTTTTGCAATTTGGCTCGGCGCGCAGCCTCAAGCTGGCTGCCGGAGGTCTCGTTCGTCGGTGGGACCGCTTCGTTCATCTTGCATTTAACCTTAAGAGTCGCAACATTTTAGTAATTCCCGGGTGCGGGTCAATGTCAGCCGTAGCGGCCATGCTAGCAGGCGAGGGAACGATTCCCTAGGCGTGCGGCACGCGGCCGGAGTCTCGCGAACGGAGCGAATTACGCTTGGATTTTATCCATGGACACCGAATCAATCGGTCGTGAAATTGAGCAAAACGGCTTCGCGCTCGCGCGGGCTGCTTTTTCCAGCGCGGAAATCGCCGCGCTTCTGGCAGCCTGGAATGCCGCCGTGGCAGCCGCCGAGAACAATTCCACGGCGAACAATTCCACGGCGAACCGCACGGCCGCCGGTGGCACTGCCGCCGGCAGCGTGGCCGCACGGCCTGCCGGACAAACGGAAGTCGGCCCGCTCCGCAGTCGGGCTGGAGGGCTGTACGGCGCGGAACGTCGCCCAGATATGGCCCGAAGTCGTCTCCGTGTGGCGCCGCCCGCCCTCGGTCCCTCTCGTGACACACCTGCTGGGACCGCGGTTCGGCTTGGTGCGAGTCCTCTTCTTCGACAAGCCGCCGGAGCAAAGCTGGTCGCTGCCGTGGCACCAGGACCGGACGATCGCGGTCCGCGACAATTCGCTCCACAGCCGCCTGTTCACGAAGCCCACCACCAAGGCCGGCGTCGCGCATGTCGAAGCGCCGCAGGCGCTGCTCGAAACCATGTTGACCGCGCGGCTGCACCTCGACCGGGCCACGCTCGAAAATGGCACGCTGCAAGTTCTGCCGGGCTCGCATCGGACGTGCGGCGCGACCGCCGCCGCGCAGCCGATTTTGGCCGCGGCCGGAGACGTCCTCTGGATGCGCCCGCTGCTGAGCCATTGCAGCGGACCGAGCGCGGCGGACGCCGGACGCCACCGGCGGATTTTGCATTTTGAGTTCGCCCCGGAACCACACTTGGCCGATGGCTTTGCGTGGCGCGATTTTTGGCCGGCGTGAAGATGCAGCCGAGGATCTGGCCCAGGCGCTTCGCATGTGCACAGCGCGCCCAAATTCAAACGCTCACGTCAGGCGATAACTGGGCGCTCGGAACAAATAGCCTCGTCCGCGCGGAAATACGCCTCGACACGCCCATTGACGCTGGGAATAGCCGCTTGCTAGCATCGATTTCTCGGAGGCGCGTTCCGATTACTGCATCCGTTGGCCCTGACCCGTTGGCCTGACCGAGGTTCCGTGGACAATCTGCAAAATATCTTTGATCTGAATCGCCAGTGGGCGGCTGGGGTGAAGCAGCACGACCCGACCTTTTTCGAGAAGCTCGCCAAACAGCAGTCGCCCGAATATATGTGGATCGGCTGTGCCGACAGCCGCGTCCCTGCCAACCAGATTTGCGGCCTGTTGCCCGGCGAAGTCTTCGTCCACCGCAATGTCGCCAATATCGTGGTGCAAACCGACTTCAACTGTTTGTCGGTGTTGCAATTTGCCGTTGAAGCGCTCCACGTGCGGCATGTGATCGTGTGCGGCCACTATGGCTGCGGCGGCGTCCGAGCGGCCATGGAAAACGGCGAACTCGGCTTGATTGACAATTGGCTCCGCAATATTAAGGACGTGTACCAGCTCTATCAGACCGAGTTGGAAGCGATCGCTGCCACCGGCGACCGGCTTAATCGGCTCTGCGAGTTGAACGTTGTCGAACAAGTGAAGAACGTCGCCCACACGACGATTGTGCAATCGGCTTGGCGGCAAGGACGCGAGCTGACCATCCACGGCTGGATCTATGGCTTGGCCGACGGCCTCCTACGCGACCTGAACACCAACCTTTCGGGCATCCAGGACGTCGCGACGATCTATCGCTCGGCGGGGGCCTGAGTCTCGGCTGAGCGAATGCGTCCGGCCCCTGTGGCCGTGCCGATGGAACCGGGCCCATCGGTCGCGCCGCCGCGCGGGTTTGGACTACCCTTTGGCCCCGGCTTCGAGCGCGGCCAACTCCTGCACGAGCGCCCGTAAAAACGGCTCGACGTCAGTGACGAGACCGACCGTCTGAAACGAGCCGCGATCGTTCAGTTTGATCACGGTGGAAGGATTGATGTCGACGCAGACGACTTTCACCCAGGCGGGCAGCAGATTTCCCACTGCCACCGAATGCAGCGTCGTCGCGATCATCAAACAAAACGACACGCCGCGCAGCTTTTCGCGCATTTGTTGCTGGGCGTCTAAGGAATCGGTGATCACGTCAGGCAATGGTCCATCGTCGCGAATCGAGCCGGCGAGCAGAAAATCGACCCCGTGCCGTACGCATTCATACATAATGCCCGAGGTCAGAATTTTTTGCTCGACGGCGGCGGCGATGCTGCCGGCGCGGCGAATTCGATTGATCGCGCGGAGATGGTGCTCGTGGCCCGCCTCGGCCAATGCGCCTTGTTCGAGATAGACGCCGAGGCTCGTGCCGAACAGGGCTTGCTCGATGTCGTGCGTCGCCAGCGCGTTGCCGGCAAACAGCCCCGTGAGATAGCCGCGGCGAATCAGTTCGCAGACGTAGTCTCCGCTGCCGGTGTGAATGATCGCCGGACCACCGACGAGCACGGAACGTCGGCCTTCGTTGCGGTTGCGAAACAACTCCGCGGCGATTTGGCGAATCGCAATTCCCTTTGGCTTTTCCGTTGAGACCGGGCTGTTCATGAACTCGAAGCCGGCATGCTCGACCGAGCGTCCCTCAGGAAAGACGCGGACGCCGGCGTGTCCCGTCACAATCTGCATGCCGGGCTCGACGGCGGTCATGGCGAGACAGCGGGCCGAGCGATTCGCCACGTCAACGACAATGCCGCAGTCCATTTCTTGATCGGCGACCGGCGTCCAGTGTCCGGCCAGCCGGATTTCGGTCCGTTGATTGGTGGTGCTGTAAAAGCTTTCCGGAAAGGCGCCGCGAATATCGGCGGCGACGAGGCGGCAATCATTCAGCGCTGTCGGCACGGCACCATGGTCGCTGATCTGGCTGAGAATGGCCTGCAACTGCGTTTCGCTCGGAGCGCGGACTTCGACCAAGGCCTGACTCGGATCTTGGCGCGCTTGGCCGATGGCGATTCGCTTGATCAAGAACGAGCCGCCGGCCGCGGTGATCACGTCCAATATCTTGGGTAGCATCAGGCTATCGATGATGTGGCCGCGGATTTCGACCTCTTCGACGAATTCCGGCGGCGGATCAGCCCGGCGAACATCCATAATCGAGTACTCAGTTCTACGAGGAAGGGTCCAGCCGGCGCGGCTTTCTTGGGCCGACCGCAACGAGTTTCAGCCGCTCCCAATAGGCGTCGTGATCGGCGGCCGTGGCAAACTGCTCGTATCCCCATTGTATCGACCACGGCAAATCCGCGCAGCACGACCGGTGGCGACCCGTGCGCCATGGTCATGCATGAAACGGCGGCAAAATGAGCATGGCTGCCGCGTTTGCCGCGCATCGCCTCGAATATGCGGCCGGCCACGAGACCGCTTTCCAAGCTGCGAAAATTGCCCTATACTGAAGATTGTCAATGACTTGGGGCAATCCATATTTTGTTTTTGCGGGCCGCATGGCGGCGCGGGGTGCTGATATGAGCGACGGAGAAAAGTCGAGCCACTGGAAGTCCTTGATCGACGATCTTGGCATTCATGCCGCCGAGGAGAGTGCGGCTCCGACTCCGCCGCCCGCCACGCCCCCGGTTGCCGCGCCGAAGCCGCGGCCTGCCGCTCCGCCGCCCTCGAAGAAAAAAGCGAATTGGGGCGAGGTCGCCGCGACGCTCGGCTTGGCGCCGCCGGAACCGGTCGAGCCAGCCAGTGCGACGCCGGCAAGCAGAGCGCCGACGACGGAATCGACAACGAGCTTGGATCGGCCTTCGCCGGCCGCCGCATCGCGCGCCGAGGAACGGCGCGGCGAAATCCCCTCCCCCGAATCGCACTCGACGGAACCGCGCTCGCTGGAACCACATTCGACGGGGCCGCGTGAGCGGGCCGCGGAAACCTCCGCGAGCGAATCCAAAAAGCGTCCGGAGCCGTCGCGCGATGCATCTCCTGCGCAATACGGTCGGCATCGTCTGCCTTGGGAGGGGGACGTGAACTCGATCGAGTTCGCGGCGCCGATTTCGATTTCGCCTCCGCCGCCGCGGCGCGAGCCGCCTCCTTTGCCTGACCGCCGCGAGCCGCCCAATTTTTCGGCCGGCTTCACTATCGATGAATTTTTCTCGGCCAAAGAAGAGTTGCCGAAAGTTGCCGACGAGTTTTTTGGGCCGGTCCGCGAGTTTCAAGAGTCGGAGAGCGGCGCGGACGAATCGGCGCCGGCGGATGCCGAGTTTGCCGACGAGGCCGAACTCCGTTCGGACGCGGATTCGGAATCGGATCCGGAGCGGCCGACCGAGCGCGAAAGCGACGACGATCGCCGGCCGCGCCGTCGCCGTCGCCGCCGAGGGGGCCGCGGCCGCCGCGACGAGTTTAGCCGTTCGGAAAGCAGCAGCGGCGAACCGACCGGTTCCGCGGAACCGCGCGAGCCTGCCGCCGCCGAACATCTGGATGATTTTGCGCATGCGGACGATGACGACGATGCCTTGGCGGTCGGCGACGAGCGCGAAGAATCGGGCCCGGAGGGGGAAGAACGCTCGTCCGACAAGGATGGCGATCAGCCGCGCAAGCGCCGTCGCCGCCGGCGCGGCGGCCGCCGAACGCGCGAAGGCGATGCGCCCAAACCGGAGCGTAAATCGGCCGCGGCGCGCGACGCTGCCGGCGATGGTGTTCCGGATGAGAACGACCTGGACGAGCACGATGAGCATCTCGCTTGGGACGATGCGCCGGCGCGCGGGCCCTCCGCCGCCAAACAAGCGGCCCGCGATGACCACGATCAGGACGATCTCGATGAGCATGACGACGCCGACGAGCACGAAGACGAACCGCGGCGGAGCGGGACGCGCGACGTGTGCACGTGGCAAGAAGCGATCGGGATGATTGTCGCGACGAACATGGAATCGCGCGCGAAATCGCCGCGGGGCCACAGCGGTCCGCCCCATCGTCGCGGCCGGCGGTAAAGCTTCGGCAGAAAAATCAATTCCGCGCTCCGCCAAGCCGCATTTGTCCTGCTCGCGGCGGGCGACGGGCTTGAACGCGACGTTCTGTCTCGGTCCTGCCGCAGCCAGCGTCCATAGCTCGGTCGTGCTGCGGCCCGGCAAATTCTCTGGCTCGATATTCGGCAGAAATTTCGCTGAGGTTTGCGAGCCGCGCGCCAGCGCGTTACGCTAGGCGGCAATGGCGCGGCGCCCTCCGGCGCGAAGCGTCGCCGGCCGGACTCGCCGGAGCGGCCCGTTCTCTTCTTGCGCAGCGAAGGAGTTATCGTGCGGCAGTTTTCCCCGGGATTGGGCATCGCTTTTCGCGCGGCGGCCTGCGCACTCGGCGCCGCGAGCCTCCTGGTCGCGCTCGGCTGTCACGGACCGGCGGCTGCTTCCAACGAACGCGGCGTGATCCTCTTGCGTTACGCGCCGGGCAGCGAGAGCACCGAGCAGCGCGAGCAGGGATTCTTGGACACGATGAAGAAGGACTTTCCAACCATTCCGCTGATCTCCACCAACCAATACGCCGGCGCGACGGCCGAGGATGCGCTGCAAAAATCGCAAGATTTGTTGCAACGCTTCGGGACGCGGGCCGACGCCATCTTCGCCGTGAATGAATCGGCCGCCTCCGGACTGATGACGGCGCTCGATCAAGCCGGCCTGCTCGGCAAGCTCACCTTCATCGGCTTCGACCCCAATCCGCGGATGGTGACGGCCTTGAAAGCGAATAAAATGCAAGGAATCGTTCTGCAAGACCCGGTCATGATGGGTTACCTCGCGGTGAAAACGATTGTCGCGCATCTCGAGGGTCAAGCGGTGGAAAAGCGGATCGGCACGGGCGAAAACCTGGCGACTCCGGAAAACGCCGGCGACGAGAAAATCGCCAAACTGCTCAGTCCGGAGCAATTCTCCGGCAGCGACCCGCACCCTGGCAACGCGAAATATACGATCGCGATTATTCCCAAAGGGACGACGCACGAGTTTTGGAAGTCGGTCCATGCGGGCGCCGCGCGCGCGGCAAACGAACTGGGCAATGTCGCCCTGTATTGGAAGGGTCCGTTGAACGAGAACGATCGCGACGGCCAGATCGACGTGGTGCAAGACTTTGTCACGAAAAAGGTGAGCGGCATTTGTCTGGCCCCGCTGGACTCGCAAGCCTTGGTCGCATCGGTCAAAGAGGCGAAACAGCAAGGCATTCCGACGGTCATCTTCGACAGCGGCTTGAACGACCCCGACGCGTATGTGAGCTACGTCGCGACGGATAACTATCATGGCGGCGTGCTGGCGGCGCAGCGGCTGGGCGAGCTCTATCAAGCCGGGGCGAAAAAGTGACGTGGCCGCACCGCTGCTCGAAATGCTTGGCATTCGCAAACGCTTCGGAGCGACGCACGCGCTGCGCGAGGTCTCCTTGACGGCGCGCGCGGGCGAAGTGCTGGCGCTGATCGGCGAAAATGGCGCCGGCAAAAGCACGCTGATGAAGATTCTCAGCGGCGTTTATCAGCCGGATGGCGGCGCGATCCAACTCGCCGGCCGCCCCTACGCTCCCCAGGGCCCAGCGGCCGCGCGCCGCGCCGGCGTGGCGATGATCTATCAAGAGTTGAACCTGGCCCCTGATCTGAGCATCGAAGATAATATCCTGCTCGGGCAAGAGCGATCGCGATTCGGATTGGTGAAACGGTCGGAGCAACGCACGATCGCCCGCGCGGCCCTGGCCCAATTGGGCCATGCCGCTTTAAGCTTGGACCTGTTGGTTGGCCGCTTGAGCGTCGGTCTGCAACAGGTGGTCGAGATCGCGCGGGCCCTAGTCCAGCAGGCGCGGGTGGTGGTGTTTGACGAGCCCACCAGTTCGCTCGCTCGGCACGATGTCGAGCATTTGTTCGAGGTCATTCGCAAGTTGAAAGGGGCCGGGCTGGCGGTCATCTACATCAGCCATTTCCTCGAAGAGATTC
This sequence comes from Pirellulales bacterium, assembly GCA_035656655.1. Taxonomy (GTDB): domain Bacteria; phylum Planctomycetota; class Planctomycetia; order Pirellulales; family DASRSE01; genus DASRSE01. Next base: position 7,943 of record DASRSE010000229.1, on the reverse strand, counting down.
GCGCCATCGGCGACCGGTATACGGTCTTGCGCGACGGCGAGTCCGTCGGCAGCGGGAACGTCGCCTCGGCCACGGAGGCGCAAATCGTCAGCCTGATGGTCGGCCGGCAAATTGCCGAGCTTTTTCCGCAAGTCGCGCATCAGCCGGGCGCGCCGATCCTGACCGCCGAGCAGCTTTCCGGCGCGCCCATTCCGGAGCACGTCTCGTTTTCGCTCCGCCGCGGCGAAATTCTCGGCATCGCCGGACTGGTCGGCGCCGGCCGCACCGAACTGCTCCGTACCTTGTTTGGATTGAACGCGACGCGGCACGGCGGCGTGCTGGTGGAACAACTGCGCCCGCGTCCCACCCCGCGCGCCCGCATTCGCGCCGGTTTGGGCTTTGTTTCCGAAGATCGCAAGGGCGAAGGGCTCGCGCAAATCCGCTCGATCGAAGACAACGCCACCCTCAGCCGGCTGGCTCCCTACAGCCGCGCCGGCTGGCTCAACCTCCGCCGGCGGCGGCAGGCGGTGCGCGGCTGGCTGGCGCGGCTGCAAGTGAAAGCTCGCGGACCCGAGCAACCGATTCACGAGCTCTCTGGCGGCAACCAACAAAAGATCGCGCTGGCGCGCGTGCTGCACCAAGAGGCGCAAGTGCTGCTGCTGGACGAGCCGACGCGCGGCATCGACGTCGGCACGAAAGCGGAGATCTATCGCTTGATTGGCCAGTTGGCGGCCGACGGCAAGGCGATTATCTTTGTGAGCTCCTATTTGCCCGAGTTGCTGGCGGTCTGCGATCGGATCGGCGTCATGGCCCGCGGCCGGTTGCGGGCGATTCGCCCGGCTGGCGAATGGAGCGAGGAAACCATTATGGCTCTGGCAGTGAGCGACGACGAGGCGGCCGCATGATTCACCTCGGCTCACCATCACAACGAGCCACAGCGCGGGTCGGCCAGTTGCTCTCCGCGCTAGGACCGCTCTTGGCGCTGGCCTGCGTCGTGCTGTTTTTCACCGCGGCCGACGCCTTCTACGGCGGCAATACGTTTGGCACCGTGCACAACCTCCGCACGATCGCCGTCAGCACCAGCGGCGTCGCCGTTGCGGCGCTGGGCGCGACGGTCGTCATCATCGCCGGCGGCATCGACCTTTCCGTGGGCACGGCGCTGGCCTTGTGCGCGACCGTTCTGGCCGTCGGCTTGCGGGCCGGCTGGTGCCCGTGGCTGGCGATTGCGGCTTGTATCGGGACCGGCTGTCTGGCCGGCTGTTTGAACGGCATTTTGATCAGCGTGCTGGACGTCGGCCCGTTCATCGTCACGCTCGGAACCATGAGCATCTATTACGGGCTGAGCAAGCTGGTCGCCGACGAGACGACCGTGCGGCCTTTGCCTGCCCAAGTGCCGCAGTGGTTGCCCGACCTGTTGCAGATCGAACCGGAGCCGGGTTGGCTGCTGGTCTCGCGCGGGGTTTGGCTGGCGGTGCTGCTGGCAATCGCGCTGGTGTGCGTCTTGCGGTACACGGTATTTGGCCGGCACGTGTTTGCGCTCGGCTCGAACGAGGCGACCGCGCGGCTGTGTGGCATCCGCGTGTCGTGGACAAAAATCGCGGTCTACACGCTGGCGGGCTTTTTTGCCGGAATCGCCGGCTTGTACAACTTTGGCCGCTTGACGCAAGGAGACCCGACCTCGGGCCGCGGCGTCGAATTGATCGTGATTGCCGCCGTCGTCATTGGCGGCGCGAGCTTGAACGGCGGGCGCGGTTCGGTGCTGGGAACCTTGGCCGGGGCGCTGATCATCCGCGCCATTACCAGCGGCTGCACCCAACTGGGACTGCCCAATTCGTATCAAGATATCGTGCTCGGCGCGATCATCATTGCCGCGGTCGTCGTCGATCAGTTGCGTCAGCGCCGGCTCGAGTAGACACCTTGCCGCGACGGCTCGCCGTGAGCTACTTCGGCCCCATCCGCAGCGCGCCGTCGAGGGGCAACGTCGTGCCATTGAGATACGGATTTTCGACAATTTGCCGTGCGAGCTGCGCAAATTCGGCCGGCTGGCCAAATCGCGGCGGAAAGGGAATTTGCGCCGCCAGCGATTTCTGCAACTCCGGCGGAGCGGCTGACATCATCGGCGTGGCAAACACGCCCGGCGCAATTGCGACCGCGCGAATGCCGCAACGGGCCAGTTCGCGGGCCAAAGGCAACATTAATCCGCGGACGCCCGCTTTGGAGGCGGCATAAGCCGCTTGGCCGATTTGGCCATCTTCGGCAGCGACCGAAGAAGTGGCAATGAGCACGCCCCGTTCGCCTTCGGCATTGGGCGTGTTGGTTTGCATCGCCGCGGCGGCCAGGCGAAAGACGTTAAACGTGCCGATCAGATTGACTTCGATGACGCGGCGAAATAGCGCCAAGTCGTGCGGACCGGACTTTCCCACAAGCCGCCCCGACGCCAGGATGCCGGCGCACTGGACGACGCCGTGGAGCGCGCCGAATTGGACCCTGGAAAAATCCACGGCCGATTGCACGCTCGCTTCGCTCGTCACATCCAGCGGCGCGAATTTGCCGCGCGGGCCGAGGGACGCGACCGTTTCCGTGCCTGCCGTCTCGTTCACGTCGCCGACCACCACGTTCGCGCCGGCGGCATGAAAGGCCGCGGCGCACGCGCGTCCTAGGCCCGATCCGCCGCCGGTGATCAAAAACGTGTGCTCGAGCAGTTGCATGGGCGCCGTGCGGAGGTCGGGGGAGCGTGGGCAGACCGCAGCGCTTCGCCGCCGCGCGAGGAGGGATCGCCCGCGAGTCTCTCCCTCGAGAGCCGCGCGCGAATCGTTATTGTTTCACGCGCTCGAGGTATTCCGCCGTGCGCGTGTCGATTTTGAGCATGTCGCCAATCTCGATAAACGAGGGGCAGATCACTTCGGCGCCGGTCTCGAGCTTGACCGGCTTCGTGAGCGCCGTGGCCGTATTGCCGCGAATCGCCGGCTCGCAGTACTCGACTTTCAAAATGACATGGTTGGGCGGGCTGATGGTGATCGGGTTGCCATTGAAGAGGATCATGGAGCAGATCGTGCCCTCTTTGATGAACTTCCAAGCGTCGTCCACCTGCTCTTTGGTCAGTTCGTATTGCTCGAACGACTCGGTATCCATGAAGAAGAAGGTGTCTCCTTGGCGGTAGAGAAATTGTCCTTCGATTTCTTCGACATCGGCCCCATCGAGCGAGTCGCCGCTTTTGTAAGTCCGGTCGAGCATGGTCCCGCGGATCAAGTTGCGCATCCGGCATTTGTAGAGGGCTTGTCCTTTGCCCGGCTTGACGAAGTTGCACTCGACCATGAGGTAAGGATCGCCGTCGATCTGGATCTTCAAGCCTTTTTTGAATTCGCTCGTGTTATAGGTGGCCACGTGTTAAGTTCCTACTGCGCTTGCTGGTGACAAAATAGTATGATGACACGGGTCGGAATCAGGATTCCGGCGCCGAAAAAACGGAGGGGCGGGCGGAGCCCGTTTGGCAAGGGACACGGTTCTCGGCACGGCCCGAGAGCATAATTCCGATTACCAAAAGAGTAAACGCCAGCCCTCGGGTCGGAGGGACGCTCTCTCGCTGTCAAAAAACCGGCCGCCATTCGTCGCAGCCCCGTCTCGTTCCTTCCGTTCGGGGACGGCGGTGGATGTCAACAACGGTTTAAATATCCGTGGCCCCTAGGATCGTTTGGAATTCCCCCATGTCCGTAGGTTATTATCCCGTCGCGCGTGACTCGGACCAGGGTTTGGAACCGGCGCCCGCCCGCTGGCAACACGCGATCAAAACGGCCATTCGCGATCCGTTTGAACTGTGTCGGCGACTGCAACTTCCGCGAGAACTGGCTCAGGCGGCGGCCGCTTCGCTCGGCACATTTCCGCTCTTCGTCCCGGAAGCCTATCTGGCGCGGATCCGGCTCGGCGATCCACACGATCCTTTGCTGCGGCAAGTCCTTCCTCGGAGCGAGGAAACGGAAGTACGGCCGGGCGACCTGGCCGACCCGGTGGGAGACGGCGCTGCGACGCTTTCTCCCGGCCTGCTGCAAAAGTATCAATCGCGAGTGTTGATGGTAACAACTGGGGCCTGCGCCGTCCATTGCCGGTACTGCTTTCGCCGCGAGTTTCCGTACGCGGAGGGCCCCCGGTCCGTGGCCGCTTGGGAGCCGGCCCTGGCTCAAATCGCCGCCGATCCGAGCCTCCGCGAGGTGATCCTCAGCGGCGGCGACCCGCTGATGCTGGTCGACGGCCTATTGGCCGAGCTGGTCGAACGGCTCGCTCTGATTCCGCAGTTGCGCCGGCTGCGGATTCATACCCGGCTGCCGATCATGATTCCCGAACGGGTAAATCGGACTCTGCTGGCCTGGTTAACCACGTCCCGGCTGACCCCCTGGGTGGTCGTGCATGCCAATCATCCGGCTGAACTGGACAAGCCCGTGCTGAATTCGCTCGCCCGGCTGATCGACGCAGGCATTCCGGTTTTGAACCAGGCGGTTTTGCTCCGCGGCGTGAACGATTCGGTCGAGGTGCTGGCCGAACTCTGCGAGCGGCTGATCGACGCCCGCGTCCAGCCCTACTATCTCAGCCAACTCGACCGGGTCCGCGGAGCGGCCCATTTTGAAGTGCCGGTTGCCGAGGGTTTGTTGCTGATCGAGGAATTGCGGCGGCGGCTGCCTGGCTTTGCCATCCCGCGGTATGTTCAAGAGGTCGCCGGCGCGGCATACAAGGTTCCGCTGGCGTAGCCGCCAGGCGCCGCGACCGACTCGACAAACGGCTCCGCGCGAATATGCCCGACAGGGCTCGAACCTGTAACCTTCGCCTTCGGAGGGCGACGCTCTATCCAATTGGGCTACGGGCACATGACGCGGGGCGGCAGGCCGACGAACTGCGGCCCGAGCAGCAACCTGCCTCAGAATACCATTAAAATGCGAGCACGCAAGCGGCCGCGGAACGGTCTAGGCCGGTTTACCTGAACTGCGTATAATCCGCCCGTTTGTCCGACTTGGCGCGGCCTGTGCACGCAGGTCCGAGCACGCGCAGGCCTGCCTGGGAATCCGCGAGCGGGCGTTCGGCTTGCATCGCCGGTGGCATCGGGCTGAAGCACGGAAAGGGAATTCCAATGCGATCGATTGCAGTCATCAATCAAAAAGGGGGCGTCGGCAAGACGACCACCGCCGTTAATCTCAGCGCTGCTTTGGCCGAGATGGGCCAACGGGTTTGCCTCATCGACATGGACCCGCAGGCGCATGCCACGCTGCATCTCGGCGTGACTCCGAGCAGCGATTGCCGCTCGATTTACGACGTGCTGACCGGCCGCGCGAAATTGGCCGACGCGCGCCGGCAGGTGAGCGACCATCTCTGGGTCGTCGGCTCGCATATCGATCTGGCGGCTGCCGAAGTGGAGTTGGCCGGCGTCGTCGGGCGCGAGGTGATTCTCCGCGATGCCTTGGAAGAAGACCCGGCCGAATTTGATTATCTGTTTCTCGATTGTCCGCCATCGCTGGGCGTCCTCACGCTGAACGCCTTATCTGCGGTCGATGAAGTCTTTCTGCCGCTCCAGCCCCATTTTCTCGCCTTGCATGGGCTAAGTAAATTGTTGCAGACGATCGATTTGGTTGCTCGGCGTTTGAACGGCCGGCTCCGGCTGAGTGGCGTGATGTACTGCATGTACGAGTCGGGGACTCGGTTGGCGAGCGAAGTGACGCGCGATGTCGATGACTTCTTCGAGAAGGGCCGCGCGTCGAGCGCCCGCTGGTCCGACGTGCAAATGTTTCAAACACGAATTCGCCGCAACATTCGTCTGGCCGAGGCGCCCAGTTTTGGACAATCGATCTTCCAATACTCGGGCGAATCGAACGGGGCCGACGATTACCGCCGTTTGGCGGCCGAGGTGCTCGGCTTGGCGGTCCCCGCCGCAGCGTAATCACGCTTCTTCCGCGGCGCTTAAGGACAAAGGGCGCGGTTTCTTTTTCGGCAGCCGTAATCGAGCGCCGCGGGCGCCGCCGGTAGTGTCCGCATCGGTGTTGCCAAAAATGAACTGCCCCATGACCGTCGCGAACTGTTTGTCGAAACTCCAGGCGTTCACCAGACCGACCGTCATTTAGGCGGAGCTACGCTTGCTGCCACTTCTTCACGGCTTGCGGCCTGCCAGCAGCGATCGTCGTGAGAGGCGAACATGGCGACGGCCGCCGCCAGTGGCAGCTTCTAGAGCTATCGTGCCTCATAGACGCGGCCTGCTCTCCGGGCTGAGGCAAGCGGGGCCACGTCGAGAATTTTGTCAATCTTTGGAAGGATTGCTTTAACCCCTTTCGCGAGTAGGATTTGGCCTAATTCATCGCTTGACAAACGCCGAAATCACAATATTGTTATATTGGTGCCGCATGCCAGCCACTGAGGTTCGACTTTTTCGCGATGCGGCCGGCGAAATCCCGCTTCTTTCGTGGCTCCGACACACCAAGACTCGCGAACCAGAAGCTTACAAAAAATGTCTCCAGCGAATTCTGTTGTTGGAGGAAAACGGCAACGCCCTCCGTCGTCCGCTCGCAGACTCTCTGGGGGACGGCGTTCACGAACTTCGATGCCGTCTGGGGAAAGTGCATTATCGGATTCTTTACGGATTCACGGGCAAATGTGTCGTTACGTTGACCAGCGGTTTTACGAAAGAGGGAGATGTACCTCAGAAGGAAATTCAGCTGGCGATTGAGAGATTGGCCCTCGTCAAGGAAAACCCCACCAAACACACCGCTGAATTTGAAATCTCCGACCTATGAAAACCAAGAACTTTGCCGAAGTCATTCGAGCCGAGCTGCGTTGCGATCCTCAGTTGGCTCAGGCTGTTGAAGCCGAGACATTTAATGCGGCAATCGCGCAGAAACTGTACGATCTTCGGGTTCAGCACGGCCTCACTCAGTTAGAATTTGCAGCCCGGATTGGCAGCCATCAGTCCGCAATCGCTCGCATGGAAGATGCCGACTACGCGGGCCATTCCCTTTCGCTGCTGTTGAAGATCGCCGAAGCTTTCGGAAAAGAGCTACGAGTTGAATTTATTGACAAATTCGTGCCTGATCGTGGCGCTGTCGGAGCCACCAGCATTTCCGTATTTCGATATGAGGAAATGCTTACTGCGCCAGAACGGAAATGGAGTGGCGATGTAAAGCCATCCGCGGATTGCCCCTCCAATACTACGTATGGCGTGGGGGCATAATGGCGCCAAAAAAACTTCCAGAACCATCGGTCGCGGGAGTTCCTACACCGCAACAATTGGCCGCAAAGTTACGGTTGCTTGAAATTCGCACGTTACAATCGCGCGCGGCGTTCTTGTTTCACGAGTCTCCCATTAACATTGAGCAACGCATCGATGTACAAACCCAAGTTCGTAATGATTCGTCGCAGATCGTGGCGATGATTCGATTTGTTCTAAGCGGCGAACTCAAGGATGGTCCTGGCGAACAAGACTTCGGAGTTGAGGCGACCTTTGGCTTAACCTATCAAGTCGATGATCCTCGTGCGTTGAATCACGCATTCGCACAGCAATTTGCCCAACAAGGAGCCTTGTTTCAGATTTGGCCGTATTGGCGTGAATTTGTCCATTCCGCATCAATCAGGGCCGGATTGCCGCCGCTTAATGTCCCCGCGATTACGCCGCTGGTTTTGCAGTCGATTCAATTTGTGGCTGCGAGTCCCGTCAAAGCACCCGCGCCGGAGCCAAAGCCGAAGAAAAATTCGGGAAAACGAGGGGGGCAAAAGAGATAACCGTTTCTTGCCGCTCTACTGAACCGCTCCGCGCGCGCTCGTGTTGGAATGCTCCCATTCGCCGATTCCAATTCAGGCTCCGCGCGCCGGGCAGAAAAAAAACGCCACTCAGCTTCGGGCACTGCCGGTGCCGCCGGTTTGTCTTGCGCCATTAGAAATGTCCCCATCAGCGACCATTAGAAATGTCCCCTAAGATCGTTTCCTAAAAGGAGACG
>DASRSE010000228.1:0-12658 GCA_035656655.1 Pirellulales bacterium | reverse complement strand
TGCATCGATTAGCCGAAGATTTGGGGATGTCGATTCGGGTGGCTCATTATCCGCCCGGCTGCTCGAAGTACAATCCGATCGAGCATCGCATGTTCTGCCAGGTGACCCGGGCCATGGAGGGCGTCGTCTTGGAGAGCGTGGACATTGCCAAACAGTTTATCGGCCGCGCGACCACCAGCACGGGTTTGCGGGTCATTGCCAAACAGGCCCGGAGCACTTATTCCAAAGGGATCCCGGCCACGGCCGACTTCCTCGCCCGCATGCCGATTCGCTTTCATCACTTCTTGCCCGTGCTCAATTACACCGCTCCCCTCACCGCTCGCTAATCATCCTTACCCAACACCGAAGTTATTTTTCGGCGAGAGCTAAGCTGGCAGCCTGCCCGGCGAATAATCCTGCGCAGCGATTAAAACTCGGCTCAGCCGTGATTCAGCCGTGCTTCAACCATAGTTTAGCCGGCGCGGGGTCTCGCGGGCGATCGGGACGTTGAACAAGCGCGGACGATTGCCGGCGAGCGACGCGACTACTTGCCGTTCGAGTTCGTCCGGATCGGTTATGGTTTGAGCCTCGACGCCGAGCGCCTGCGCCAAGCCTACGAAATCGATCTCCGGCTGCGCCAGATCGAGACCGAGATAGCGTCCTTGTTCGGCTTGCGGGAGGCCCAGGTTGCCTGCCCCAATTTTGAGAATTTGGTATTGGGCATTGTTGCAAATTACGAACGTGACCGGAATTTGGTAGCGTGCGGCCGACCAGAGTCCTTGAATGCCATACATGGCGGCGCCCTCTCCCAAGAGGGCGAGGACAGGCCGGTCGGGCCAGGCCAACTTCACGCCGAGCGCCACGCCCAGTCCCCAGCCAAGGGCCCAACCGCGGTGGCCAAAATAGCCGGTCGTGTTGCGCAGCGCCCCGAGCCGCTCGAAGACCGTGTTCGTCGTCGTGACGGCTTCTTCGATCACGGCGACATTATCAGGCAAAACGCGGGCGAGGCTTTCCATGAGCGCCAGCGGCGTAAGGGGACGGCGGCCGCGCTCGCGGCAGGCTTCAGCGCGCAGCGCGTCGCGGGCGGCGGTGTGCGCTTTGGCATATCTGGCGCTCCGCTGTTGCGCTTGCTCGCGGTGCGCGGCGCTTTGCCGCGATTGGATTTCGCGAGTCAAATCGGCCAGCCCGGCCTTGGTGCTTCCCAATACGGCGACTTCCAGCGGATAGTTTTTTCCGAGTTGCGCCGGGTCTTCGTCCAAATGGACGAGCTTCGTCTGCTCGGGAATCGGCCGCGCCGGTTCAAAATAGACATATTGGCGCAGCAGGTCCATTCCCGTCACAAAGAGCACGTCGAATTCGTGCAGCCGCTGGCGAACCTCGGGCGACCAGAGGGGCAAGCCTTGCGCATAGAGCGGGTGATCGGCGGGAAAGGCGAGGCGGCCGTGCGTTGTGCCCGGTTCGGAGATCACCGGCGCGCCGAGCGCTTCGGCCAGCGTGACAAGTTCGGCGACGGCGTCCGCTTCGCAGACGCGGCTGCCGGCCAGAATGGCCGGATTTTTCGCCGCGAGGAGCGCCTCGGCGGCTTGGCGAATCGCGCCGGGGGCCGGCCGCACCGCGCAGTCGAGCTTGGCCGCCGGAGACAGGTCGAGTTCGGCCTCGGCCATTTGCACATCGATCGGCAGCGACAAAAAGACGGGACCGGTCGGCGGCGTCAGGGCAATTTGAATCGCGCGGCGCAGCGCATTGGGCAAATCTTCAATCCGCTCCACTTCGACCGCCCATTTGGTCCACGGCCGCGCGACCTCGACCATTTGGCCATAGAGGATAGGTTCTTCAAATTTGAGCCGGCGATCTTGTTGGCCCGCCGTGACCAAGAGGGGCGTTCCTTCGCGAAAGGCGTTGTACAAAATGCCCATTGCGTGGCCGAGGCCGCAACTAATATGCAAGTTCACCACGCCCAGCGAGCGCGCGGCCATCGCGTAGCCGTCGGCCATGCCCATGACGGGGATTTCTTGCAGGCCGAGAATGTATTGAATGCGCGGAAAGTCGACCAGGGCATCGTTCAGGGGAAGTTCGGTCGTCCCGGGGTTGCCGAAGAGATATTTCACGCCCGCATCGGCCAACATCTGCAACAAGGCGCCGACGCCGGTGGTTCGCATGGCAGAGATTCCAGAGCGAGAGGGGCGGCGCTACTCGAACTTGATTTCGAGGATTTGAAATTTCATTTTTCCGGCAGGGACTTCGATCTCGACTTTTTCGCCGACTTTTTTCCCCATCAGCCCTTGGGCCAGCGGACTGGTGACATTGATCTTGCCGGTGTCGTAGTCCTCTTCGCCGGCGCCGACCAAGGTGAAGGTTTCCTCATCGTCGAACTTCAGGTCTTTGACGTGCACCGTCGCGCCGAAGACGACTTCGTCCTTGGGGAGCTTGGAGGTGTCGATGATGGAAGCGCGGGAAAGTTTGTCGCGGAGGAGGTTGATTTTGGCCTGGAGCATTCCTTGAGTTTCGCGCGCGCCGTGATATTCGGCGTTTTCGCGCAGGTCGCCTTCGGCGCGGGCGAGCGCGATCCGCTGAGCGACTTTTGGCATTTCGACCTCCTCGAGTTGTTCGAGTTCAGCCTTCAGCTTCTCATAGCCCTTGCGCGTAATAGGAACGATGTCGGACATGGCGAAACCAACTCTTAATAAAAACAGAGATCGAGACCAACGCGATCCGCCGCGGCAGCACACGGTCCGGGCGCGCTCGCTGGCCGACGAGGCCCGCGGAGTTCTGCAAACGAAGGCGGTCCTCGCGAGGAGGACCGAGACTGTATTGTGCACGGAATTATTTGACGCGTAAACCCCGCCCTGCAAAGGATTGTGGAGTATGGACTTGCGACTCGGGGCGCGGCCGGCAGCTTAAGCGCGTGAGGGCATCCGGTCGCTCGGCAGATAGATCAAGCGGCCGCAATGTTTGCAAAAAATGGCGCGGGCGAGGCGCAATTCGCTAATGGTGTTGGCGGTCAATTGTTGGTTGCAGCCGCCGCAGAATTCTCCCTCGACCTGGGCCATGGCGTCTTCGCCCTTGGCGGCCACGATTCGCCGATAGACGGTCAAGAAGTCGGCGTCGAGTGCGGACTCGACCTCATGCAGTTGTCCCTCTAAACGCTGGATGTCGGCTTGGACCAACTGCTCTTGTTCCTTCACGGCGAGTTGCGATTTCTGCAATTCGTCCTTCGATTTTTTCAATTGATCTTCGGCGACCGTGACGCTCGTTTTGAATTCATTTAGCTTCTCCATCGCTTCGAGGATTTCGTCTTCCAAGACGCTTTTGGCCATTTTATCGGCGGCAATTTGATCCTTGAACGCTTGATATTCGCGATTGGAGTTGGCGGCGTTGAGCTTCGCTTGCAAGTCGTTGACGCGGCTTTCGTTCGTTTTGAGCGTGAGTTGTTTTTGATCGATGGCGATCCGCGCCGCTTTTTGTTCGGCCTGCGCTTTGGCGAGCTTTTCCTCGCTTTGGAGGACGTTCAGTTGGCGGACCTTGACCTGCTTTGGTCCGCGCTCTTGACGTTCGCGGAGATCGCCCAACTGGCGGTGGATGCGATGCAACTCGTGCAGCGTCGCATTGCTAATGGTGACCGGTGCGGACATGGATTTCCCCTGCAAAACACGATGACGGAAGACCTCTAATATAACGAGGTGCGGGGTTCAAAGGGAACGCGCGCAGAAAAATTTTACGCCAATTTCACGCGCCGCCCGCGCTCGCGGCCGCCGCGGCGCCGCGCAGACTTGACCGCAGGCGAATGCCCGACCGGGTTACACGGCGGCCGGCTTTTTTTGTTCGCCAAACAAGAAATGCATCAGGTCAGGCGTCCCGAGCGCGCGCGGCGACGCGAGCACTTCGCCGGCCAGATATCCGGCGATGGCTCCTTGGTGCAGCGCGAAGGCCCGCACCCGCTCGAAGATGTAGGCTTTCTCAGGCGGAAATTGCGATTCATAGCAGTGGATGCTGGCCAGCTTGGCCTCCAGCGTATCGCTAACGTCCACGACCAACTGGCCGAGACCAGGCGGGCCACCATGGGCGCCAAAGGCCAGCGAGTAATACAAGTGCGCCGAGACCGTATGCACCGGCAAGCCGTCGAAGTAATGTTCCCACTTCGTGAGCCGCGAGTAAAAAACCGCCGCGTCGGTGATATGCATTGCTTGATTGTGATCGGGCGAGGCCAGCGGCGTTTTGTCGCCGAACCCCAGCACCAGCCGCGGGCGATATTTGCGAAACTCCTTGGCCAGGGCGACGCGGGCTTCAAACGTGTCGAACAACCGCCGATTGGGCAAATCGAGCGTGACTCGAAGTTGCACGCCCAATGCGCTCGCGGCGTTCTTCGCTTCGCGCAGCCGGGCCTCGGGCCCGGGCGATTTGGGAGTCGGCTCGCCATCGGTCAGGTCGATGATCCCGACCGCGTAGCCTTGCTTCGCCAATTTGGCGAGCGTTCCGCCGCAGGCGATTTCCACGTCGTCGGGATGCGCCCCCACCGCGATCACATCCAATTGCGGATAATCAGGCGACGTTGCGGGCGATGGCGCGCTGGCGGTTGATCGGGCCATGAATTTCTCGCGTGCAGGAGTTCGTCCGCGCCGCGCGGAGGGTTACTTCGGCTTGGTCACCGCCAGCAAAAATGTCGGATTGAGGGCCGCAAAACGGAATCGCTCGAGCTGGTGCGTTCCGCGGGCAATGTTGATCATCCACACCTTGACGGCCGCGCGGCGCTGGAGCGTTTCGTGCACCGCCGACAGATTTTCGATGCTGCCGACGTTGGCCACGAGCCGGCCCCCCGCCCGCAACCGATCGAACGCCAACTCGATCAGCCGGCTGATCTCGCGCCCGCTGCCGCCGATGAAGACGGCGTCGGGGTCGGGTAAATCGGCCCAGGCCTCCGGCGCGCGTCCCAAGACGGGGACCAAATTTGCCACGCCGAATCGCTGCGCGTTGGATCGGATCAGCAAATGGTCTTCTTGGTCCATTTCGACGGCGAAGGTCTGGCCGTCGCGGGCAATCTGAGCCGCCTCGATCGAAACCGATCCGCTCCCTGCGCCGATGTCCCACACCGTGCTGCTGGGACCGAGGTCGAGTTCGGCCAACGCCAAAGAGCGAACTTCAAACGGCGTGAGCAAGCCATACTTCGGCCGCGATTGCAAAAAGGCCTCGTCCGGGTTGCCAAACAGCCGGTGGCCAATGGCCTCCGCCGGCCGGTCAGGCATCTCCGGCTTGTGCACCAAGATCATCACATTCAAGGGCGAAAACTGCTCGCCGACCAACTCGCGCAATTCGCTATGCGTCACTCGTTCGTCGGGCGAACCAAGATTCTCGCAGACGTAGGCGCTGAAATAGTCGATGCCGCGGGCGAGCAGATCGCGGGCGACATCGCCCGGCTGATATTGCTCGCTGGTGAACAGGCCGACCTTATCGGCGATTCGAATGCGCTCCGCGACGCTCTCGAGCGAATGATTGGCCAGGTTCGTCAGAAAGGCTTCTTCCCAACTCTCCTTCACCCGCGCAAATGCCAATTGCATCGTGCTCACGTGGGGCGTAACGTCGAAACGCTCCTTGCCGAGTTTGTCGCACAGATACCGGGCGACTCCATAAAAGAGCGGATCGCCCGAGGCCAAGACCACAATCGCCTTGCCAGGGCGGCTGCGGATGAGCATGACCGCTTCTTCCGGGTTGTTGCCGACGGCAAAACGCTCAGCCGCCGACTTGGGGACCAGGTTCAGCGTCGCCTCGGGCCCGACCAAGACCTGCGCCTGCTGGAGCAAGCCGCGCGCCGCCGCCGTGAGGCCTTCCAGGCCGTCATCGCCGATGCCAATGATTTGAATTTTGCGTTCCGCGCCGCTCACGCGAGGTTCCTTAGTTCGTTAGTCAGGATTGGAACTCGGACGACCGATTCTAAGGCATTCTGCGCAAAAGCGGAAGCAGCCGCAAACGGGATCGGATCAGGCGCGGCCGCGCAGGCTGACGAGACGGCGGCCAAGCGTTATCATTCAGGGGTCCGGCGGCCCCCGCCCAGCGGCTCGCCCTGATCAGCTCGGCAAAGGGTCGCCGCGCGGTCCCTTCCTATTGCTCCTTTCACGGAATTCTGTTCATGCCTCGAGTCCTGGTCGCGCCGGCTTACATGCATCAACTGCCGGGCAAGTATCGCGAGATCCTCTTGACCGCCGGGTTGGAAGTCGTCTATCCGCCGAAATCGGCTAATATTTTTCAAGGGGGCGATCTGCGCGTCTTGCTCGAGGGCATTGACGGCGTGTTGGCGGGGGTGGAACCCTATTCGCGCGAATTGATTGAGCAAACAAACCTCCGCGTCATCGCGCGGCATGGCGTTGGCTATGACTCGATTGATGTCGCGGCCGCCACCGAGCGCGGCGTCGCCGTGACGATTACGCCGGGCGCCAATGAAGACTCCGTCGCGGAGCAAACCATCGCGATGATTCTAGCCATCTACCGCGGGCTAATCAGCCGCAACCGCGAAGCGCGCTCGGGCAAGTGGTCGCGCACGGCCTTGCCGCGTCTGGGCGGCCGGACGCTCGGCCTGATTGGGTTTGGCCGCATCGGCAAGGCCGTCGCGCGGCGCGCGCGCGCCTTGGATTTGAAGGTGATCGTCCACGATCCATTTACAAGCGGAGAAACGGCAGCGCAAAACCGGATCGAACTCGTTGCGCTCGAGACGTTGCTTACGTCGGCCGACATTGTCAGTTTGCATGCGCCCGTGACCGCCGACACGGCGCGGTTGATCAACCGGCACACCCTCGCGCAAATGAAATCGGGGGCCATCTTGATCAACACGGCGCGCGGCGGACTGGTCGACGAAGAAGCCCTGGCGGACGCGCTGAAATCAGGCAGCCTCTACGCGGCGGGCTTGGATGTCTTTGCCAGCGAGCCCTTGCCCGCCGACCATCCGCTGGCGCAGCTCGACAATGTCCTGCTCTGTCCGCACATGGCGGGAATTGACGAAGAGTCGCTGGTGGCGATGAGTTCCATGGCGGCGCAGTGCTTGGCCGATTTGCTGCACGGCCGTTGGCCCGAGGGGTGTGTGGTGAATGACTCCCTCCGGCCGAGCTGGCACGCTTGAGCTCGGGTCTCGTTGGGTCGTACGCTCATTCAAAGCGGCTGGCGTTTTCCGTTTTGATCTTGTTGGCTTCTGCGGTGGAAGCGTCGGCATCTTTGGCCGCCTTCTGGATTTTCTCGGCGAGCGGGTTGATCTTCGCGGTGAACTGATCGAGCGTGGTGACGGTAGGATCGGTGAAGAGCAGGAGCATGGCGGTGGCTTGCTCCTTGCTATCGGCGCGTTGCCGGAAGGACGTCGCGAGGATCTCCCAATACTTGGCGACCGTGTCGTCGGTAATTGTTTTGCGCCCCACGTCGAGTTGGTCGGCCGCCGCGCGATATTCCTGGGCGGCGCTCGTGAGCAGATCGGCGGCTTGCTTGGCTTTGGGCACGACCTCGGCTCGGTTGCTCGGAAATTTGCCAAGCGTTTCTTCGGAAAAAAGTTGTTTATAAAGCACCATGGCTCGCTCGATCGCTTGGTTCGCAACGAGGACACGCTTATTCGCCGCTTCAATCGAACCGTTTGCCTTGTGAGCTTGCCACACTCCCCAAAGGCTAATCGCGGCCACCACGAGGACAATTCCGCCAAGAATCTTGCTGAGCACGAGGAGGTCTCCAAAGTAGGGCGCCGCGAGGGGGCGCGAGGCAGACGGGGTATCTTCAGTCTTATCGGACCGGCTAAGGCTGTCAAATTCGCCGGCTAGCCGATGGCCGGCTCCGCCGCGACGAGGCAATCCACGAACGGCCCGGCATGGCGAAAGGCATGCGCCAGTTCAAGGCAAAGTCGATTTTTAGCCGGCAGCCGCCACGCGCGCCGACTCTTGGCTGGCTTCCGCCAAACACAGCGGAGCGAAACCGCCGCACCAGGAGAACGCCCGCGCTGTGGAAATCTGGCGACCGGCCGGCGAATTTAACGAGGCTCGCTTTCGGCGGCGGCGTCGGAGGCCTTTTCGGCCGGTTCAGGCAAGATTTCGAGGAGCAGGCGATCGATCCGCCGCCGCGATGCATCCAGCACGCGCAGTTTAATGTTCTTCCAAACGAGTTCTTGTCCGACATGGGGGATCTGGCCCAACTCATGAAACGCGAAGCCCGCCAGCGTGTCGAACTCCGCCTCCTCCGGCAGATCGAGTCCCAACTCCTCGTTGATATCTTGGATCCGCGTGCGGCCGAGCGCTTCCCAGCGGCCTTCGCCGACTTGTTGCAATTCGGCGATCGGATTTTCGTCGTATTCATCGTCGATTTCGCCGACGATTTCCTCGAGCACATCTTCGATGGTGACGACCCCCGACACGCCCCCGTATTCATCCAGCACGATCGCCAGATGGTTGCGCTTGCGTTGAAATTCTTGCAGCAGGTCGCTGACCGCTTTGGTCTCGGGGACATGATACGGTTTGCGCAACAGATTTTTAAACGGGCGGCGCTCGGCGGCCGGCTTGGCCAACTCCAAGAATAAGTCCTTGACATGCAGCACGCCTACGATGTCGTCGCGATTTTTGCCATAGACCGGGATCCGCGAGTGCCCGGACTCGACCGCGAAACTCACCGCCTCGTCCCAGGTCGAGTCGAGCGCCAAGGAATAAATCTCGGTGCGCGGCGTCATGATCCGCGCCACGTCGGCGTCGGTCAGCTCGAACACGCCTTCGATCATGTCGCGGGCTTCTTCTTCGAGGAGCCCTTCGCGCTCCCCCTCGGAAACGATGGTCCGGATCTCGGCCTCCAGCGTTTCCTCCGTGGCCACGGTTTGCGGTCGACCGGAGACGCGTTGGATCACCCCGCGCAGGATGCGCGTGACCCCGGACACCGGCAAGGCCAGCGTGGCCGCGGTCCGCCAGACGGGCCAGAGCCGATACACGAACGGCGCGCTCCAAGTCCGAGCGACGATTTGCGGCAGCCAAATCTCGACCAGGACCACGATCAACAGCAGCACGCCCCAGGCGAGTGAATGGCTGAAGAACTGTCCCTCGAAGCCGGCCGAATCATGATTCAGCACGGCGAAGACATAGCTGATGAGGGCCAGCGTCAAACTGAGCATTTGCCAGATGCGCAGGCCCTCGGCGACTTGAACATCGTCGTGCGAGATGGTGCTGAACAGTTCTTCGCGATCGTGCTCTTGGCAGAGTTTCTGGAGCTCGATGCGCGAAAAATCGAGCAAGGCCCGAGCGCCCAGCGCGGCGCCGCCGCTGATTGCAAAGCACAGAGCTGCCCACCAAAAATGAAGATCGCTCATGCGGGCCAAATCTCTCCTATTGCGGTTGCAACGATTCCCAATGCAGTTCCGGCTCGCGCGGAACCACGGCGCCGATCCCGAGCCGCGAAAACGCCGCTTGTTCCGCTGCGCGCATCGCGGCGGCGGCCGCGGGCGTGGTATCGTCGTAACCGACCAGATGAAGCAAGCCGTGCACCACGTACAGCAGCAACTCGTGCTCGGCCGGCCAGTTCCACTTGGCCGCACAGCGAACCGCCGTCTCGGCGCTGACCACGATTTCTCCCTCGAGCCGATCGGAACCCTGTTCCCATAAGAAACTGATCACGTCCGTCGGATAATCGTGTTGCAAAAACTGGCGGTTGACTTCGTGAATCCGGCGGTCCTGCACCACGGCCAAGCTGATTTCGGCCTGTTCGTAACCGGCCGCCGCCAGCACGCTCTCGACCGCGGCGCGCAGGCTCGCTTCGTCCACCGCCAGCGCGGCCTGGGCGTTCGAGATTTCCAGCGATAGCAACATCCACCAGCCTCGGCACCAGAATTGTGTGGTTCGCGTTGCGCTGCGGACGGCGCATGGCGGCCGCCGGCGCCTAGCTCCCGCCACGCTCAGCGCGGCCGCCTCAGGCGGTGCGCTGTTCGCGCGACTCGCGATCAGGCCGGTCGGCTCGATCGGGCCGCTCATTCCGCTCGGGCCGTTCAGCGCGCTCCGGATACTTCACCCGACCATGATAAACGGCGGTCAGCGATTTGACGAGGCTATCTTCCACCGCGTTGAGTTCTTCGAGCGTCAGACCGCATTCGTTGAATTGGCCGTCGAGCAATCGCTTCCGGGCGATATCGTGGACCAGGCTTTCAATCCGGGCCGGCGTCGGCTCCACCAGGACGCGGCTGGCGCTTTCGACTGCATCGGCCAGCATCAGCACGGCCGCCTCTTTCGTCTGCGGTTTGGGGCCGGGATAACGGTAGGCGTTTTCATCGACATCGGCCGCAAACGGATCGGCCGTGCTTTGCTCGCTCGCGCGCCGGAAGAAGTACTCCACCAGCGTGGTGCCATGGTGCTGTTGAATGAAATCGATGATCGGCTGCGGGAGGTGGTGCTGCCGAGCGAGGTCCGCTCCGTCCTTGATGTGGGCGATGATGATGAGGGTGCTCATCGCCGGCAGCAAGCTTTCGTGCCGATTGCCTTCGGTTCCTTGGTTTTCGATGAAATAGCCCGGCTTGAGCATTTTGCCGATGTCGTGAAAGTACGCGCCGACGCGCACCAGCAAGCCATGCGCGCCGATGCTTTCGGCCGCCGCTTCGGCGATCGAGGCGACATTGATCGAATGATTGTAGGTGCCTGGCGCGCGGCGCACTAATTCTTGCAAGAGGGGATGCGCGATGTCGCCCAGTTCGAGCAAGCTGATGTCGGTCAAGACTTCGAACAGGCTTTCGATGAACGGCAGCAACCCAGTCACTAGAAAGCCCGCCACGACCGACCAGATCGCCACGCGGCCGGCGTCGGCCAAGAGAGTGGCATCGACCGAATGCTGGTTCAATACTTGCACGCCCAAGGTGGTCAGGGCGGCCACCACGCCGGCGCAAATGCCAACGTAGATCAGTTTGCTGCGGCTGCGGATGCGGCCCAGCATCAAGATCGCGCCGGCCGCCGCGCTGAGCAAGATCACGAACGACGACAACCCGTGCCCCAGCGTCAGCACAATCACCAGCGACAGCGCCGCCGACAAGAGGAGGGCCAACTCTTGTTGATAAGCGATGGCCACGGTCATGCCAAACAGCAATAGGGGAATTAGCTCAGCGCGCCAGTCGTCGCGGGCGGCGATCAAGCACAGGCCGAGCGTGAGCACGATCAGCGCCTGGAGCATCCCGAAGCGGCGGAGGTTTGCCAATAAACGCCGTTCGCGGTAATAGACGTAATATCCGCAGAGCGTGTTCAAGGCGAGAAACATACCGAGCACGGCGAGCGACCGGTAGAGCTTTGCCGAAAAGCCCGTCTTGGCGGCGATGGCATCGTGTTCCATCCGCAACAGCGAGAGCTTTTCCTCGGTCAGCGGTTCGCCCGCCTTCGCCAACGGCTTGCCGGCATCAATCCGGCTGTAGACCGTTTTGACTTCGGCGGCGGCCTTGACTTCGGCGGCCTCGGAGAGGGGTCGGTTGAGCTTGAGCGTCGTCGGCAAGCGCTTGGCCAGCCACGCAAACACACGCGAAGAAACCTCCAGCGAATCGAGTTTGGTGTCGAGGCTCTTTTGCAATTTCACCACGGCTTCAACGATCATCACATCGCTGATCTTGGCCCGCAGGTTGACCTCGGGCTGGTTCGGGTCGCGGACGTCGATCTCGAGCTGATTGCCTTTGTGATTTGCCGAGAGCTCTTGCAATTCTTGCAACAAGCCGCGTTGCTCGTAGGGCCGCAGCACATCGGCCAGATCTTCTTTCAGCTTGGCCAGCTTGCCTTCGCCCGACAGAGCCTCGCGAAAACGCTGATAAGCTTCCGCCTTTTCCTTGGGAGTCGGGGGAGGCTGGTCCTTGGGAACGAGGAAAAATTCATCCCAGATCGGCGTGCCCAGTTCGGCCGGGGTCGGCGTGGCGATGATCTTGGCCACTAGATTGACCAATTCGGCCCGGCGCTGATTCAATTCTTCCGGATTCTGATCGTAGGTATAAACGACTTGCGACGCGACCCGCTCCCGCTCTTTTTCGGTCGCTTTTTCGTCGGGGACATCGAACGCGACGCGCGAGATGATCGTCCGCTGCGGTTCGTAACCGGTGCGGTAGTTGAAGGGGGCCGACCAGCCGCGCATCATGGCCCACATGGCGATGGCGGAGAGCCCGCAAATCGCGATTCGAACGAGCACGTCGCGGCGTCGCAAATAGAGCATCGTCCGCTCCAGCGCGCTAGGCGGCAATTCGAGCGCAGCGACCCGCTCCAATCGAGTTCGTTTTTGGCTGCCGTTAGACATGCTGCCGAGCAAAGGATGCGCGAAACCGCTCGACCGCTTCGAGCGCCGGGTCCGGCGATTCAGCGTCTTTGCTTCGGTTCCTCCTCATAGGCTTGGACTATTTCTTGAACGAGCCGGTGCCGCACGATGTCCGTCTTGGTCAAGGCCACCTCGCAGTAGCCTTCGATCGTATGCAACCGTGACATCGCATCAAACAAGCCGCTTTTCGTATGAACGGGCAAGTCAATCTGCGTGGTGTCGCCCGAGACGACGACTTTCGACTCCAAACCCATCCGAGTCAAAAACATCTTCATTTGCGAGACGGTCGTATTCTGGGCCTCATCGAGAATAATAAATGCCTGATTCAAGGTCCGTCCGCGCATATACGCCAGAGGAATCATTTCAATCACGTCTTGCTCGGTCAACCGTTTGACCACGTCAAAGTCCATGATCTCGC
>DASRSE010000227.1:0-6529 GCA_035656655.1 Pirellulales bacterium | reverse complement strand
GCCGGTTGGCCTGCAAGCCAATGGATTCCCGCCTGCGCGGGAATGACGCCGTTGCTTCGCGAGGGCGGGAATGACAAAGTCGGGTTCCACCCACAGGCGGCCAGAGGGCCATCCCTTCTGCGCAAAGGGAGGAATGGCGCCGTCGCCTTCCGCTCTTAATGAGTTCCGTCATTCCCGCACAGGCGCGAATCCAGCGCGGCGCCGGTTGGCCTGCAAGCCAATGGATTCCCGCCTGCGCGGGAATGACGCCGTTGCTTCGCGAGGGCGGGAATGACAAAGTCGGGTTCCACCCACAGGTGGCCAGAGGGCCATCGCGTTCCACCCACAAGCGGCCAGAGGGCCATTGCGATCCGCCCCCGTTTCGGCCGGCTGCGGTTCAGGATCAGGCGGGCGAGCGATGAAAATGGACGTGCCGCCAGTTGCCGTCGAGACGCTGCCAGACGCGCGTTTCGGTCACGCGCACCGAAACCGGCGCGCCGTCGGCGCCCAGCTTTTGCGTCAGCCGCACATAGGAGACGATCGCCGCATCGGGGCCCAAGAAGCGGACGTGCGGAGCGCAGATCGTCGTATTGACCGGTGATTTGCCGCCGCCTGGCAAGTCAAAATAGTACTTATGAAATGCGAGCCCCTCGACGAGATGGCCCAAGCACTCAGGCTCGTAACACGTAATGCTCGGGTCGCACAGGGCTTCGTAAGACTTCCAATCGCCGCTCACGATGCTGTCCAACAAGCGGCGGCTGAGGACCAGAATCTCTTGGGTGGGGTCAGACATTTCCAAACACAAAAAAGAGAAAACAACAACAGAGGGCAACGCCAGCCAGATCAGCAAGTCGCTCACCCACCGCCCACGGCGGCGAAACGACCTTGCCGCCGCGTTCATTTGGCGGGCTTGTCGTCCGGCTTCGCGGGCTTGTCGTCGGGCTTCGCGGATTTGTCGTCCGGCTTTGTTTCGGCCGGCTTGGCTTCGTCCGTCTTGGCTGGCTTGCCGTCCTCAGGTTCATTTTGCAATTCGCGCGTTGGTTTCTTGTCTTCGTAGCTCTTCAGTTCCTTTTCGAGTTCCGCTTTCACGTCGGGGGCGCCGGCTTCCACCGCCATCTTCGACCACTTGATCGCGTTTTCCCAATCGCCGGTCTCGGCATAGGCGGCAGCCATCGTGCTGAGTATATGGGCTTGCTTGTTTTCGGTCAGATCGCAGGCCTTTTTAGCGAGTTCGATCGCCCGTTTGCCGTCGCGGAGTTTGTCGTCGGGCGAGGTGCACAGAACCCAGGCGAGATTGTTCAAGATTCCCGTGTCTTCGGGCTCGAGCTTCAACGCTTCTTCGTAGTTCGAGAGGGCTTCGGCTTGCTTGCCAATGCTGAGATACGCGTCGCCGCGGCCGCGATAGCCGGCAAAGTTCTTGTTGTCAGCAGTGAGCACATCATTGTAGGTTTCGATTGCGTGGCGAAATTGTTTCGCTAAGGTGTAGACCGACGCCAACTGCAACGTTAATTGCACATTGTCCGGAGCGATCTTGCGGAGTTCTTGAACGTCGTTGATCGCCTGCTGAAAATCGCCATTGCCGGCCGCCAAAATCGCTTGCAAGCCGACCGCTTGGCTGGCGCCGGGATGATCCTTCAAGGCGTCTTCGATGTCCGCTTGGGCCTCTTTGACATCGCCCAACTGCTGATGCACGCGGGCGCGGAGCAACAACACGCCCGCATTGTCGGAATCCATTTCCGCGGCTTTATTCAAGTCTTCGAGGGCTTTTTTCGCATCGCCCTTGGCGAATCGAGCCCGTGCCCGATGCAGATAGGCGACCGACGCCTCCGGCGCCAACTCGATGACTTTGTCAAACGCGGCAATCGCCTCGTCATATTTTTTCAAGATCGTCAGAACCAAACCTTCGGCCTCGAACGAATCGACTTGCTTCGGGTCGGCCTTGACCGCGGCTTCTAGATCTTTCAGCGCCAGTTCCGGCTTGTCTTGCAACAGATAATACACGCCGCGCGCTCGGAGCGACTCGGCCTCGTTCGGTTCGAGCTTTAAGGCTTCGTTGTAATCGGCCAACTGTTTGTCTTTGTCGTCGGTCAAGTTGGCGCGCAGCACAAGCGATTTCGCCCGCACCCGATCGTCGCTCCCCGCCAGCTTGATCGCTTCGCCGGCGGCTTCGAGCGCCTGCTTGCGGTTTCCGCCGGGTAAGGAATTCAGCCGCGAAATGAGGTAATAGGCCTCGGGCGAACTGCTGTCGTTTTTGTTCGCTCGTTCCAAGTCGATCAATGCGGCTTGGCGCAGCCGGTTCCAGCGCACATCGGGCGGGTTCTGGTCGAAAATCGGTTTGCACAGCGCCGTCGCGCGTTGGATCAGCGTGCTCGCTAAGAGCTTCTTGGCGAAATCCGTATTGGTGGCATCGAGCCCGCGATTGATCGCGCTTTGCGACAGATTGATCACCAGGTTCAAATCGTCGAGCGACTCAGCGCCGAGTTTGACTTCCGTCGCGTGGTCCAGATCGGCCTGACCTTCATTTTCGGCCGCTTCCGCGCGAACGCCCGCCAAAAAGAACATGCCAAGCGACACTACGGCCCAACAGGCCGGTCGTGCGCGATTGCCGAAAAACCGTGTCATGAATCTCTCCCTGGATATGCGAAACCACCCTGCTCGGGACCTGCGACCGCGGCCCATTGCGAATCCGTCCGTCGCGATTTGATGCCGTATTATGGCGAATTCGGGCAAGAAATACTATGCGAGTCTAAAAAATGCGGGAACGCCGGCGGACGGCCTGGGACCTGGCGGACGTGAGCTGCCATACGGACCGCGGCTGGTGGCTCTTTCAAGCGCCGTCGCGGCCGCCTCAGCCGCCGGCAAGGGCGCCGACAATGAGCAAGGGCTCGCGACCGGCGGCGACCGCGGCGGGCAGCGGATCATCCGGACTCTGCTGCGAAATATCGTGCTCGCAAGCAAAGAAGCGCAGAAATGGACGCCGCGCGCCGGTCGTCTGATCGCGAATCGTCCCGCGCAACATCGGAAAGCGAGCCTCGAGCGCCGTGAGCACCGCGCTCAGCGTGGGGGGCGCCGCGACGCATAACTCGAGTTCGCCGCCGTCAATCCGAGCGAGCAACCGCAGATGATAAGGCAATTCGACGCGGATCATGGCAGCGTTTGAACCTCGACCGAGACCACCGCCGGCAGATCGCGCACGATCGCGTTCCAAGAGTCGCCCGAATCGGCCGAGCAATAGACTTGACCGCCGGTCGTGCCGAAGTAGATGCCGCACGAATCGAGCGCGTCGACCGCCATCGCGTCGCGGAGGACATTGACGTAGCAATTGCTCTGCGGCAGTCCGGCGGTAAGAGGCTCCCAATCGTTTCCGCCCGAGCGGCTGCGAAATACCTGCAACTTGCCGTCCAGCGGATAATGCTCGGAGTCGCTTTTGATCGGCACGACGTAGATCGTTTCGGGCTCGTGCGCATGAACATCGATAACGAAGCCGAAATCGGTCGGCAAGTTGCCGCTGATTTTTTCCCACTGCTCGCCCCCGTTGTTGCTCCGCATGACGTCCCAGTGCTTTTGCATGTAGAGCACGTCGGGCCGATCGCGATGCAAGGCGATGCGATGGACGCAATGGCCAACTTCGGCATTCGGATCGGGAATGTATTTCGAGTAAAGCCCTCGATTGATCGGCCGCCAAGTCTGGCCGCCATCGTCGGAGCGAAAGGCGCCGGCCGCGGAGATCGCGATGTAGATCCGTCCGGCATGCATCGGATCGAGCAAAATCGTATGCAAACACATCCCGCCGGCGCCCGGCTGCCAGCGCGGGCCGGTGCCGTTTTCGCGCAGTCCGGGCAACTCTTGCCACGATTGGCCGCCGTCGGTCGAGCGAAACAGCGCGGCGTCCTCGACTCCGGCGTAGACCGTGTCGGGATCGTGCAGCGATGGTTCGAGATGCCAAACCCGCTTGAACTCCCAAGGATGCGGCGTGCCGTCGTACCACAGGTGCGTGCCGGGCGTGCCGGCATACGCGAATTGATTGCCGACCGGGTTCCACGTTTTGCCGCCATCGTCCGAGCGCTGGATGATTTGTCCAAACCAGCCGCTCGATTGCGACGCATAGATCCGGTTGGGGTCAACCGGCGAGCCTTTGAGATGATAGAGTTCCCAGCCGCCAAAATGCGGACCGCTGATCTCCCAGCGATCACGGCGCCCGTCCGCCGTCAGGACAAACGCTCCTTTGCGCGTTCCGACTAAAACACGAACCGAACTCATAGCCCACCTCAACGGAGTTTGCAAACGTAGCCCAATTGGGTTTCGCCGAATAGTTTACGGTGGAAATTCGTCGGCCGCAAACTTTTGGAATTCCTCGCGCCGTAGCGGAATCAGCAGCGCCGCCCGATTCTGCGCCGGGTCAAACACCCACCCGCTAGGCAAATCGATCGCGTACCGCGCCACGCGGTCGCCATGCTGAAATTCAATCGCCAGCAAGCTCTGCGCCGCGAGTTCGGTCGGCGGATGCCGCACTGTTTGCCAATCGAAAGCGCCGTCTTCAAGCCAGATCGCTTTCAAATCGTGGTTTTGCGCCATGTCTTTGCGCCGGATCAATTGAAACGTTTGGCCTGCGAGCGTAATCCGTTCGGCGGCCGGCGCTTCGGCGGCGGCTGGCGCGCAGCGCGCAATGATCACGTGTTCGGCCTGGAGGATCGTTTTCACGGCCTCGTCGCCCCAAAACGCGATCGATTGGGCCGACTGATGATGGTTGTACCAGATCGAAAACCCCGCCGCGCCGACGATCAGCAAGGCCATCACCAAGAACACGATTTTGCCACGGACCAGCATGCAAAGTCATTCCCAATTGCGTTTTTGACCGCGGCGCTTCGCCACATGGCGTGCGCCGCAGCCGCGCCGCTGGGCGTAACCGGGCGAATTCCGCGGCGCTCAAGCGTCAGAAAAGCGGCTCTTGTCCTTCTTTGTGCTGATACCACTTTTCCCAAAAAAAGCGTGCCGGAGGGCCCAGCACGAAAATCATACACACAATCGGCACGGCATAACCGCGGACGACCATGATCGCGACGAGCGAAAAGACAACGCCGACCAGGTGCGAAAAGCTCCGCCGCCCGCTGAATAACTGGTTGATCAGGTGCGGATATGGAATCTGCGAGACCATCAGCGCCGCGACCGCGAGCGTGAACCACGGCAAGGCGTGTTGCAGCGTCACGTCCAAGCCGGCGCGAAAGCCGACCGAGAAGGCGTTCTGGTCGTCGCGGAGCGTATAAAAGAAGATCGCAAATCCGGCGATCGAACCGGCGGCAGCCGGACTCGGCAGCCCTTTGAACTTCAAGTGGTCGTCGTCTTCGTTCGATTCGACATTAAACCGCGCCAGCCGCAGCACCGCGCAAACCGTATACGTGGCGGCGATGATCCACGGCGTATGCGCATGCAGATACGTGAACTGCGGGCACATTTTCACCATCAGAAAGCCCGGCGCGACCCCGAACGTCACCGCGTCGCACAAACTATCAAGCTGCGCGCCAAAATCGCTGGTCGTGCGCGCCAACCGCGCGACATGTCCATCGAGCGCGTCGAAGATCATCGCCAAAAAAATCAGCCAAGCGCTGAGCATCACGTTGTTCAGGTCGCTCGCGCGGGCTTCCGCCAATCTCGCATCGCTCGTATTCGCAACCGCGGCAGAATCGCCCGCAGCGGGATTCGCCACGAGAGAATTCGTGGTGGCGGAATTGGCCGCAGGGGTCGAAACGTCGTATTCGGCGGTCGGCTTGACAATCCGCGCCGCCACGACAATCGCGAAGAAGCCGCAGACCACGTTGCCAAGCGTGAACAGCGTCGGCAGAATCGCCACGGTTCGAATCCGCCGCATCGATAGAAACTTCAATCGCTTGCGCTTGCGGCGAAGCAGCCTTTCTGCAGCGGGCGAATCGGGCAAATCGCCCGGGCGAGCTTCTTCAGCCATACAACCTCATTCCGCAAGCGGAATTCGTGGTGTGATTCCTCCGAACGCTTACCGAAACCGGCACAGCACGTCGCGCCCCGCTTTAACCCATTTGCCCAGCGGGACCACGAGCTCCAAGCCGGCTTCGTCCGGCACAATCACCTCGGCCCGCGAGCCGAGCTTGATCATCCCGAATTTTTGGCCTTGTTCAAACGCTTCGCCACCGCGGACATCGCAGACAATCCGCCGCGCCAACCCACCCGAGATTTGGCGCATGGCGTAGCGGCGCTGTCCAGGGGCGGTCTCTTCGCAGCCGATCCACATGCATTCGTTGACCAGCGCGCTCTCCGGTTTGGTCGCGCTCAGAAAACGGCCCGGATTATACTTCAGGCTCAGCACGCGGCTCGCGCTGGGCATGCGATTTACATGGACGTTCAAAATGGTGAGAAACATTCCGATCCGGACCGCCGGTCCGCCGATGAACTCGTCGTATTCCAGCCGGGTGATTTCGACGATCTTGCCATCGGCGGGCGAAAGATATTGGCCAGCGCCTCGGTTCAGACGCCGCGGCGGATCGCGGAAAAAGTTCACGATCAGCAACAGCAGCACCCC
>DASRSE010000226.1:0-5333 GCA_035656655.1 Pirellulales bacterium | reverse complement strand
AGCCAAACGAATGAAAGAACGGCAAGATGCCCAGCAGTGTGTCGCTCGCCTTGAGGTTGACGATCTGATCGATCGCGGCGACGTTCGAGCCGATGTTGTCGTAGGAAAGCATCACTCCCTTCGGCTCGCCCGTCGAGCCCGACGTGAACACGATGGCGATCAGGTCGCTCCCCTTCAACCTGGTCAAGCCGAGTTGCCTTTCGAGCAGTCCGACCGGAGTCGCGAAGGCTTGCACTCCGGCGAGGAGCTTGTCCGAGAGCCGGATCTGGTCTTTGAAATCCTCCAAATAGACGAGTTGAACGCGATCGTCAAATTCAAATTTGAACTTTTCCAACACGCGGCGGCTGGTCAAGATGTGGCGCAGGTTGCATTGAGCAATGCAACTGTTCATGATTTCGCCCGAGACCGTATAGTTCAAGTTCACGGCGACGCGCCCCAGCAGCGGCAGCGCCGCATTGGCCACCACGGCCGGGACCGACGGCGGCAAGAGCAGCCCGACATACTTTTCGTCGGCGGACAAGATCCGCGCCAGCAGCCGCCGCACGATCAGCGTGCGGAGCAAAAGCTGCTCGCCTGTCAGCGCCACGCCGGTGGAATCGGCGACTTTTTGCGTCTTTTTTTGCGCTCGGCAGATCCGCAGAAAGCGGCGCGGCAGAATCAATGCTTCGGGTTCCCGTGCGGTCATCATGAGTCCTGCGGTGAAGTTCGCGTATGATGCGCTAGAATGAAGATTGCCGCAAGTGGATTCACGACGTTTGCCCGCGGCCGCCCTGAACCTGCGCGGCGCCAGCGGTGTCCCAGACTCTTGGCAACTTCATCCTCGTCCGTGCTGCGACGCCGCGCCGCGCCGGCCGGGGCGCGCGGGCCGCTTCTCCGGATCCGCCGCCGAGCCACCGCGCAGCGCCGGCGCTGCGGGTCGTTTGCGGGCCAGTGCGAAACCGGTTAAAATCGCGACCAATTCGCGGGTCGCTGGTCGCGAGCCGCCCTTTCTTTCTCATGCCTGGTGCGCGACGCTTCCATGCCACGATATAACCCTGCCGAAATCGAACCCAAGTGGCAAAACTTCTGGGAGGAGAACCGCACCTTCGCTGCCCCTCGGTTGCCCCCGGCGAAAAAGCTCTACGCGCTGGATATGTTTCCGTATCCAAGCGGAGACGGCCTGCATGTCGGCCACCCCGAGGGATATACGGCAACCGATATCGTCTGTCGCTTTGAGCGGATGCGCGGCAAGAGCGTTCTTCATCCGATGGGCTTCGATGCGTTTGGGCTGCCGGCGGAGGAGCATGCGATTGCGACCGGCACGCCGCCGCGGGTGGGAACCGAGCGGAACATTGCGACCTTTCGCCGCCAGTTGAAGATGCTCGGGTTCAGCTACGACTGGGACCGCGAGGTGGCGACGACGGATCGCGGCTACTTTCACTGGACGCAGTGGATCTTTCTCGTGTTGTTCGACACCTGGTTCGACGCGCAACAACAGCGCGGCCGCCCGATCAGCGAGTTGCCGATTCCGCATGAAGTTGTCTCACAAGGGGGCGTGGCGGTCCGCCGCTTTCAAGACGAACAGCGACTGGCGTTTCAGACCGAAGCGCCGGTCAATTGGTGCCCCGCGCTCGGAACGGTGCTCGCGAACGAAGAAGTGCAAGGGGGCGTGAGCGAACGCGGCGGCCATCCGGTCGTCAGGATTCCGTTGCGGCAATGGATGCTGCGCATCACGGCCTATGCCGATCGGCTTGATCGCGACCTGGAGGGGCTCGACTGGCCCGAGAGCGTGAAAGCCCTGCAACGCAACTGGATTGGGCGGAGCACGGGCGCGGAGGTTGACTTCTATATTGGCCCGCCGAAGCAATTTGCCGCGTGGCAGACGGACCGCGCCCAGAGTGGGTTTCCCAACAAGCCGGGTCCGGACGTTCTGCGAATTTACACGACCCGCCCCGATACCCTCTTTGGCGCCACTTACATGGTCATTGCGCCGGAACATCCATTCATCAAAAAGTTGACTACGGCGGAGCGGGCCGCGGCGGTGCAAAGCTATTGCGATCGCGCCGCGACGAAGAGCGATCTCGATCGAACCGAGCTGGCCAAGGACAAATCCGGCGAGTTCACCGGTTCTTATGCCATCAACCCCATCAATGGCGAGCCGGTTCCGGTCTGGGTCGCCGACTACGTGTTGATCAGCTATGGCACCGGCGCGATCATGGCCGTGCCGGCGCATGACGAACGCGATTTTGAGTTCGCGCAAAAATTCAAGCTGCCCGTGCGAGAGGTGGTGTCGCCCCCGCCCGGCACAGCGAGCACGGAGCCTTGTTTCAGCGGCGACGGCGTCGCGATCCATTCCGGTCCGTACGATGGTCTGCCGACCGCCGAATTCAAGCAGCGGATTGCCGCCGATCTGACGCAGCAAGGAGTAGGACGCGGCGCAGTCAACTACAAACTGCGCGATTGGTTGTTCAGCCGGCAACGCTTTTGGGGCGAACCTTTTCCGATTCTACACGAGCTCGACGAGCACGATCAGCCGACGGGCTTGCTGCGGATTGTTCCGGCCGAAAGTCTGCCGGTCGATCTGCCTGAGCTGGCCGACTATAAGCCGGTGGGCGAGCCGGTTCCGCCGCTGGAAAAATCGCCGCGCGAGTGGCTTTATCCGGTGATCGACGGCCGGCGCTATAAGCGTGAAACGAACACGATGCCGCAATGGGCCGGCTCCTGCTGGTATTTTCTCCGCTTTATCGATCCGAAAAACGAACGCCAGTTTGTCGACCCGGCACTCGAAAAGGCTTGGATGCCAGTCGATCTGTATATCGGAGGCGCCGAACACGCCGTCCTCCATTTGCTCTACTCGCGGTTCTGGCACAAAGTGCTGTTCGATCGCGGCCATGTCAGCACGGACGAGCCGTTCCAAAAACTCGTGAATCAAGGAATGATTCTCGGCGACCTGGAATACACCGCATATCAGGACGAACTACGCAATTGGGTTAGCGCCGCCGAGGTCCGCTTCAACGACGAGAACAAGCCGGTCCACCGCGGCACGCAAGCATTGCTCTCAAGCGTTAAACTGCCGCCGGACGAAGTCGAAAAACTAGGCGACGGCTTCGTCATCAAGGTCCATCCGGCCATCAAGGTCGATGGCCGCGCGCACAAAATGTCGAAGAGCCGCGGCAACGTCGTCAATCCCGAGCACGTCGTTCAAGAATATGGCGCCGATTCGCTCCGGCTGTATGAAATGTTCATGGGTCCGCTCGAAGCCACCAAACCGTGGAGCACGACCGGCGTCAACGGGGTGCGCGGCTTTTTGGATCGCGTTTGGCGCATGATCGTGAACGATCGGGCCGAAAACTTCGAGCTCAATGCCGCGGTGCAAGAGTGCGAACCGACGCTCGAGCAAAATCGGTGGCTGCACAAAACCATTCACGCCGTGACCCGCGATCTCGAGCGGCTCGAATTCAACACGGCCATCGCCAAGATGATGGAGTTCACGAACTTTTTCACGAAAGCGGACCAGCGGCCCAAGTCTGTCATGGAGCGCTTCGTTCTGCTGCTGGCGCCATTCGCCCCGCACCTCGCCGAAGAACTGTGGCACATGCTCGGCCATGAGCAGACGCTCGCCTATGCCGCGTGGCCGGTGGCCGATCCGGCCTTGCTGGTCGAGGAGACCACGGAGATTCCGGTCCAGGTGAATGGCAAGCTGCGCAGTCGGGTTAGCGTGCGCACGGGGGCGGCGGCGGCCGATTTGGAAGCCGCGGCCCGCGCCGATGAAAAGGTTGCCGAGCAGCTAGCCGGAAAAACGATTGTGAAAGTCATCGCCGTCGCTGGCAAAATGGTCAACTTTGTTGTTAAATGAAGCCTCGATCCGCGCGGCGCAGTCGGCGCGATTCTCTCTTGTCACTCGACTTTCGACTCCACCATGCGAAACATCTTGACGCTCGTCCTCGGCGGCGGTCGCGGTACCCGGCTCTATCCCTTGACCAAGTATCGGTCAAAGCCGGCGGTTCCCTTGGCGGGCAAGTATCGACTGATCGATATCCCGCTCTCAAATTGCATCAATAGCGGCCTCAACCGGGTATATGTGCTGACGCAATTCAACTCCGTCAGCCTCCACCGGCACATCCGCCGCACTTATATTTTCGACGCCTATAGCGGCGGCTTTGTGGAAATTTTGGCAGCTCAGCAAACGCTCGACAACGAAGGCTGGTATCAGGGGACCGCCGACGCCGTCCGCCAACATATTCGCTATTTGCAACAGCCAGGGATCGACTACGTTTTGATTCTGTCAGGCGATCAGTTGTATCGGATGAACTACGAGCACATGCTCGAAACGCACAAAAGTTCGAACGCCGACGTGACAATTGCCGCCATGCCGGTCGCCCGCAAGGACGCGGCGGCGCTGGGCATCATGAAGTTAGACGACAGCGGCCGCGTCGTTGGGTTTTTGGAAAAGCCGAAAACCGACGAGGAAATCCAGCACGTCCAGATGAGTCCGGAATGGATCGAACGGCGCGGCGTGCAGAGCAAAGGGCGCGATTTGATGGCCAGCATGGGCATCTATCTTTTCGCCCGCGACGCCCTGATCGACGTGCTGACGAAGACCGACTATCGCGACTTCGGCAAGGAGATCTTTCCGGCCTCGATCCGCACGCGGCACGTACAAATGCACCTGTTCGACGGTTATTGGGAAGACATCGGCACGATCAAGTCGTTCTATCAGTGCAACCTCGATTTGGCGGCGAGCAACCCGCCCTTCGAGTTGGCATCGGCGCTGGAACCGATCTACACCCGGGCTCGCTTCTTGGCCCCCTCGCGCATAGAGTCGGCCACGATTCGCAATTCGCTCGTCAGCGATGGCTGCGTGATCGGCAACGGGGCGGTGATCGAGAATAGCGTGATCGGCTTGCGGTGCAAGATTGGACAAGGGGTGACGATCCGCAACTCCATCATCATGGGGGCTGATGAATACGAATCGCATCGCACGGCCAAGGATGCCAGCGGCAACCACAAAGTCCCTTGGGGAATCGGCGACGGCTCCTTCATCGAAGGGGCCATCGTCGACAAGAACTGCCGGATCGGCCGCAACGTGCGAGTCGTCAACGAGCACGGCGTCGACAGCAGCGAAGAATCGCCCGAACACATGATCGCCGATGGCGTCGTCGTCGTGCAGAAAGATGCGAGCCTGCCGGACGGATGGCGGATTCGCTAATCGCTAGGGCGCGGTCAACCGAGTTCGCCGCGCTAAGATATTCACGCTTGAGATTTCGCAGGCGATATCACCGACGTCTAAATCTTCGCAGGCGATATCTTCGCAGGCGAAATCTTCAACGCGTTAGCGCGTCCCGGCCGAATCG
>DASRSE010000225.1:0-36272 GCA_035656655.1 Pirellulales bacterium | reverse complement strand
GAGCAGCGCCGCCCGATGGTACGTTATCGCCCGCGCCACGCCGGAACCGCCGTCGCTGGGGTTTTTCACGTCGATGGCCACTTGAATCTTGGCGAGCGCGAACAGGGCCAACGAGCCGATCGGCTCTTGCTCGACCGCGGCGGCCAATTGTTCTTGGGCGAAATTGAGATATTGTTGCCGCGCCTGCAAGGGAGAAATTCCTTCGGCGCGCTCTTTCAAAATGGGCGTTTGATGCGACTCAATCAGCACCGCCATCGGCAATTGGCTGATGACTTGCGCGCCTTTTGGCTGAAAATCATCCGCTTCTTCCTCCGCCCGCAACCCGGCCGCTAAGGCTTGGGCGTGTTGCATTCCCCCGTGCGCCGCGTCGAGCGCGTCGGCCAAATCGCGCAGCGCCTGAAGCAACTCGCACCGAGCGGAAAACAGCGCGCCGCGCTCAGCCAGACCAAAACCGCGGCGAACCGTTTCGTCCGCTTGCCGCCGGGCCGTGTTCAATTCCGGACTGATCGGCGGGAGCGTTGCCGCGGCGTGGAACGAATTGCCAGCCAGCGAATTCGGAGTCGGCGCGGTCAGGCCCTGCGGGCCGGCGCCCAGCTCCGCGGCGATCGCCGTCGAGTTGATTCCGCGCACTTGGGAGGGGAAGGTCGCCGGGCCGCGATCGCCGGGGGAAGGGGTCGGCGCGGCGAGCGCCTCATGCCCGTCCCAAATCTGCGCATTGGCGTAATCGGTCGTGTATTGCCGGTTTAAGAGCAGCGGGCCCGCGGTGGTCGCCCGCGGCGGAATTATCAAGGCCGGAGCGGCGGGTTGATACGGCGGCAGTTCGGGCGATTCAAAGCTCGGTGGTGCGCCGTTGGACGCCGCGGTTTCGCCGGCCGGCGCAGGGTTGGCAACGGCGGGCTCGCCGGCGATTCGCGCCTCGTTCAGTGCCGGCGCACTCGCCGCCCCAGGAGCGACCGGCGGCGATGCCCCGTCCGCGGACTGCGCGGCGGCTGGAGCGGGCTCGGCGGCCGCGCCGGTTTGAAAATCGCAAATTGCGGCTTGCCCCGGCAATGGTTCGGCCACGGCAATTTCGGGCGCGAGGAGCAAGCCCGGAGCCGGTCCGGGCGTTAAGCTCATTTCCGCTGGCGCCGAGTAGCACCGCGGGTTCACCGCGGCGCGGTCGGGGGGCGCGCCGTCGGTCGGACTATGATTGCAGCCGCAGAGGAGCGCGAGGCTGGATAAGCCTCCGCCCAACAGCGCGTAGGTTCGGCGCGTGGTACGATCCATCGCTCGTCCGTGACAAAGTTTCCTAAAAGAGCGCCGCGATTCCGCTGCGACGCAGTAATTCCTAAAGTCTCGAATCGTCCTCCGCCCCGCCCAGTCTGAGCCAATTCGCGCTTCTCGCGCCTCGGTCCGAAAATGCCGCTCGAAAAGTCGGCAAAACAGGCGTTCGCGGCACGCTGCAACCGGCGCGTTGCGCATAGCCCGTCGCTCGCGATTTCTCCGCGCCCGCGGCACAATCGGGAGGGGCCGAACGACCGCCCGCGCGTGAGAAACAGCTCGGACCGGGCGTGTGGAAAGAGCGTTAGCCGAGAGCCGGTCAGCCCGGCAGAGAGCGGCAGAGAGCGGCAGTGACGTCCGGCCACTGGCCCGCAGACGGCCAACTCAGCGTCGTCCGATCTCGAATGCCGCGCCTACTCCACAATCAACTCGCCGTTCATCACCATCCAGTGCCCCGGAAACGTGCACAGATACGGATACCGGCCCTTTTCGCGCGGAGCTTGAAAGTAGATGCTGAACTCTTGTCCCCCTGGCACAATGTCGGTGTAGACCAGCACGGCGTCATTTTCGGGAACGTACTGGTGCAGATAGGCTTGCGGATCGGCGATCAGCCGATTGGCTTGTTCGCCGACTTCTTTTAGCTTGCCCGGCTTGAGGAGGACCCAATTGTGCGGCACGACGTCTGGATTTTGGAAGGTCAGCTTGACGTTTTCTCCCGGCTTCGCACGGAGGGTGCGTGTCGAGTACGTGAGGTTGTTGCCGGCCGCGATCTGTAGCGGAACGGCCTGCGGCAGCGATTTGGTCCACGGATTCGGGAGTTGCTTGCCGAGCCGGGCCAGGTCGATCTGCATCGGATGGGCCGCGATCAGCTTTGTTTGCGGCGTATAGCCGGCGAAGTTCGTAAATGGCTTGTCCAACCGATGCACGGTCAGCACCAACTCCTGCGGCCGACCTTCATCGACTTGCAGCAATAAATGGAGTTGATTGACCGGCTGCAAAGCGGGCAGTTCCACGAACACCGTCTGCGGATCGATCAAATGGACGCCGGCAATGGGCAGGACCTCATGGCCGATCGCGCCGGCGTGACACGGAGAATATTCTTGCGAGCCGTAGCTCGGGCTGTAGCGATAATTCCAAACTTGCGCGAAGTGATTGGAGCGTTTCTCGAGGGCCTTGGGATCGACCGGTTGCGTGAAGGAAATCAGCACGCCGTTTTCGTGCGTATGAATCGAGCGCGGCAGTTGAACTTTTTCGCCCGTATAGCGAATACGTTGAAAACAGCCGTCGTCCGGCGTGTACGTTCCCCAGCCTCCCATTCCAGAGACGTAGAGCTGGCCGTCTTGCGGATTGAACTTGCCGCGGTGCGAGCCCGACCGAAAATCGCCCACCAGCGGCACAACCGCGCCTTGCGCTTGGCCATCGACCTCGTCGCGCAACAGCAAGAAGTGAGAGCCTTGGCCGTAGGAGAAATGAATCATTTGCCCCTTGAGCGGCCCCCAGCGGTCGTCGGGCACGGTGATTTGTCCACCGCTGCTGTTGTCCATTCCGCGCGGCAAATAGACAAATGGCAGCGCCGGCGGTTTGCCCCCTTTGGGCCCCCCGTAGCCAAAATACGGAGGCGTCTCGCGGGTGCTGTCGGGCTTGATCAGACAGAGCATCGAGGCCGGCGTCCAATCCCCTTCGCTGCATGGCAAAGTCACCGCGCCATCGGGACACAGCCCCACGCCATCCGGATTGCGAAAGCCGGTCGCCAGCACATCGACCTTGTCTCCGTCGGCCGAAATGCGAATCAAGCCTTGCGCCCCAGAGGCCGTATAAAAGCGGCCTTGCGGATCGCGGACCAGGCCGCAGATAAAATCGTGCGAGGCGGCCGACGTTCGCATTTTGTTCGAGAAGCACTCGTAGAAGTCGGCTTCTCCATCGCCGTTCAAATCGTGCAATCGCGTGATCTGATCGCGGCCGAGCACGTAAATCTGTCCCTCGGATACGATCATCCCTAGCGGTTGATGCAATCCGCTCGCAAAGCGGCGCCAGCGCGCCTCGCGCGAACCGGGCTCCAGACCGGTCACATGCCACACGTCTCCTTCCATCGTGCACAGCAGCGCGGACCCGTCAGGCAAAAACGCATGGTCGCCGAAAAAGAGTTGCTGCTTCCAAGGATTGTCCACCGGCAGTTCGATCGTATCGACGGCATACGGATGGCCCGTCCCCGCAATGATCTTGGTTTTGAACTCTTGGGGCCATTGCGGTGCGGCGCCATGCAGCGCCGCCCGCAGCGGATGCTCCGCAGCCGGCGCCACGATGCGCTCCAACTGACCGTCCTTCACCCACGGCGAGTCGAGCCATTCTTGATCGCCCACGCGATACG
The DNA here is from genome assembly GCA_035656655.1 of Pirellulales bacterium. Taxonomy (GTDB): domain Bacteria; phylum Planctomycetota; class Planctomycetia; order Pirellulales; family DASRSE01; genus DASRSE01. The sequence continues at coordinate 32,644 of DASRSE010000225.1, read as the reverse complement.
AAAATACCACCCGCTTGCCGGCGCGATAAAAACCGTGATAGACAAACGGCTGGTCGGGTTTCTTTTCCGCAGGAACAGGGAGCAACTCGCCTTGAAAATTCAAACCATCCAAGAAGCCGTGGCGAATGTTCGTGAATTTAATAAATCCGCCGTGCCACAGTGCCTCGTAGCACAACGTTTCCGGATTGAAGCAGGCGGATAGCTCTCCGTTGTCGCCGAGCCGGAGGCACACGCCTTTGGGAATCGGCCCGCCGGGCTTGCGAAACACGCCGCAGAGCAGATTGCCGAGATCGGAGTTCGCCCAGCGGCCGTCTTTCCAGCTCTCTTCGTTCTGATTGCCCCAATGCCCATATTTGCCGCCGTCGAGTTCCGGAAAGGCCGGCAGCAAATGCGGATGGTCCGCTTGGCCGCGGAAAAAGAGGGCTTCCTTGCGATAAAAGTCGTACACCCGATCGCGATTCACGCGCTCGCCCGACAAGGGCCAATCGCTCGCCACCAAGGGCGCGGGAGAGAAGGTGAATGGCGCCGCGACGGTCTCCGGACGCACGCGCGCCGCCAACGCTTCGTTTTTGCCCAACTCCAGCAAAAAGCGCGTCAGATCGACGCGCTGCCGATCGCTCATCGCGGCGGCGACGCCGTCAGGCATGAGCGTCCCCGTTTCGTGCGCCGCTTCGATCTCGCTTTTAGCGAGGCGCGCGGTTTTATCCGTGGCCGGATCGAACAACTCGATCGCCTCGACCGTTTCACCGCGCTTGTATCCCAGCAGCGTGCGGCCGTCGGTCAAGAGAAATCGCCACGCGGAGTATTCCGGCTTGACCGTGCGCTTGGGCCAGAACACCGACTCGACAATTTCCTCGGCTTTGGCGCGGCGTCCCACGTCGGCGAGCGCGGGACCGACCGCGCCGCCGAAGCGGCCGACGCGGTGGCATTGCAAGCAAGCAAAGCGGCTCGAACAGAATACGTCCAAGCCGCGCGCCGCGTCGCCGTCTTGCTGCGCCGCGGCAATCACCTTCGCAACCATGCTCGCGTCATATTCAACCGGCAACATCGTGGTGATCGAGGAGACCCCGCCGCATAGTTCGCTCGGATCGACCGCGGCCAGCTCCAGGCGATTGCTGGAAGCCGCCGCCTCGCTCGAGCCGGCTGGGTTCGAGCCTGCCTTTTTCAAAGCGGCGGCGGGGCCGGCGGAGATGTCTCCGGTTCGCGGCGGAACGGGCGTCCGCGGTTTCGGCCGCGGACCGGCCGGCTGGCCGGAGAGTTGCTTTACGAGCCAGTCGAGCCCGTCGAGATTGTCTTGCAGCCGCTGTTCGGCATCGTCTGGCGTATGTCCCAAAATGCCGATGGGCCCGCGGTAGCCCGATTCGCAGATTGCTCGGAGAATGCTCAGGTCGAGATCGCCTTGGCCCAGTGGCAAGATTTGCTCTCCTGATTGATTGCCATGTCGGACCATGCCGTTGAGGCTGATCGCATCGAGATGCGGCAGCATCTGCTTGAGGATCTTGGGCAACCGGTCGAGCTGATCATGGCCGTGATGCAGATTATAGACCATGCCGACGTTCGGCAGTTTGAGCGCGGCGAGCAGGGCGAGCTCGTTTTCCGGCTCGCCGAACCAGCCTTCATGATTGTAAAGATCGACGCGGCAGCCGATCTCCGCGGCGGCCAGCGCGATCGGCCGAAGACGATTGGACTCTTGTTCGATTCGCGCTGCGCGCTCCGCCGCCGTCGCCGTCGGTCCGCCCCCTCCGGTCACCCACAGCGCCGGATGCAGGTGATGGCGCTGGAGCACCTCCAGAATGTGCTTCGCCTCGTCGTTCAGTTCGCCAGGAAACCACCAGGCGATCAGTTCGATATTGTGCTTTGCCAGCGCGTCCATTTCGGCATCAAAGCTGCCGATGTGTTCGGCCCGATAGTCGTACGCAAATTTGCGAAAACCGAGCCGCTCCAACATGGCGGCCCGCGCTTCGGGGCCGCGTTTCTTCGCGTCGTAAGGAACAATGCACCACGCAAACAAATTGTCGCGCGCGAAAAGCTTGCCCGGCGCCAGCACGGCCGCGGTTTGCGTGGCAGCGCGATGAGCAGCCGGATTCAGGTCGCGCTGCGGCGCCGCGGCCCGCGCCGGAATGGCGGGCGTCCAGCCGCAGCACGCAGCCATCGCACCCACGAGCAAGCCGACCCGACCACGCGAGAGACCAATTTTGCGGAGCATATCAAGCCCAAGGAGGAAGGAGAGCGCGGTGGGAAACCGCAGCAGAGCGGACGCACGCATTGCGGCCCATTCTAACAAGCCCATCGCGGCCAGGCCATTTTTTCGCGACCGCGAAACGGACCGGTTCGCCGGCTTGTTCGGCCCGTGGTTTGCCGCACTGCGCGGATTCAAAAAAGCCGCAGTTGGCACGCTTGTCCGTCGAGCGGAAAGGCGTTTAGCCCGGCTTCGCGGAGCCGATCGACAAACGAAACCGGGCCATGCGTGCAATAGATTTCTTGCGGCTGGACTTGCTCGATCGCGGCGAACAGGTCGTCGTAATCGGCATGATCCGACAGCGGAATCGCATGGTCCACGTCCCAGCGCCGCTGCGTGCTCGCATCCATGGCCCAACCGGTCACCGCAAACGTCACGCACGGCCGGCGGCGATGGAAAATCGCCAGCCGGTGCTGCCGCGGCGGGACCACGACCGCATGGCCGTCGGCCGGGGTGTCCGTCAATAGGCCGTGGCGGCCGAGCGCAACGCCGCACGCTTCATAGACCTTGCTGATGCCGTAGATTTGCTGATGCTGGAGGACCGGAATTCCCGCGTCGGTCAAGATTTTGGTGACCTCTTGGGCCTTCCCCAGCACGTAGGCCTGAATGACCGGGACGGCGTCGCGGGCGAGCGTTTGTTGGACCAGTTCGATCAGTTGCGCGATTGCTTGACCGCGCGGCGTGAGTCGATAGCGCGGGTCGCCATAGGTGCTTTCGATGACCAGAATCTTCGCCCGCGGCAATTCGGCCCGCTCCGCCGTCGCCGACTCGCTCAATTTGAAATCGCCCGTGTACAGGAGCGACTGGTCGCCATCTTCGGCCAGGAGCATCGCCGAGCCCAGACAATGGCCGGCCGGCAGCGTCGTCAGCCGCAAGCCGCCGAATTCATACGGCACGCGGTACGGCAGATCGATGGTCGGCCGCGCGCCAAAGCGAAATTGATAGAGCCGTCCGGTGGCCGGCGTGCAGAGGGCGTGTTCGTGCCGCGCCATGTGGTCGATATGCGCGTGCGAGATGAAACCGCACTTTTGCCGGCGGCGAAAATCGACCGCCAGATTTGCCTTGGTCAGCTTCAGACCGCGATCGTAGTGAAACACAACGCGAAAGACTCCCTTCTCGCCCGAGCCGCGAGTTTTTGCGGCCGCCGTGGTCTCCGGTCTGAAACATGCCCACCGCACCAGTATACTCGCTCGCCGCGCCGCGAGCCAAGGCTGCGCGCAGATCGGGATCTTCGCGGTTTTTGAGTGGCGCGCGAGGCGCTTTGGTCCGCGCGCCAGCATCGCCCCCCGTTGCCATGAATCCCGCCGACGGGCGGCCATCGAGCCTGGGAACGCACCTGCCATATTCATGTCAACTGGCACGATTTGCGGCTGCGCGGCGTTCCGCTTGGCAGGAGATTGAAAAATGCCGTCATGGACCGTGGAGGCATTTTCTAACCTTGCCAAATGCAGCGCAGCGCTCCGCACGGCGCGAAAATCGCGACTGGCGTCGTCGTTTTGGCACCGCCGCCGCGCGATGACGCAGCCTGTCGGACGCTTCAGCGGGCTGCTAGAATCAAACCGGCTCGCGGCGACCCGGCCGCGTTGCCTATAAACCATTTCAGAGGAGACTCCACGATGCGACGGCGAATTTCCTTGCACACGATGGCCATGTTGGCCGCAGGCGCATTACTCGGCTACGTTGCGGCCTCGTGCCAAGTTGGTGCGACGCCGCAGGCGGATGCGGCCAAACTCGTCAATTCCCAGGGCGCGGAGGCGGCGCCGCGAAGCCATGAACTACTCGCTAACGCCGATGGCTCCGCAGGACGCCCGGTCCGCTCCAATCCGTCCGCGAAGGGCCACGCGAAGCCGAACATCCTCGTCATCATGGGCGACGACATCGGCTGGTTCAACGTCAGCGCGTACAATCACGGAGTGATGGGCTACCGAACTCCGAACATCGACCGCATCGCCCATGAAGGGGCAATGTTCACGGACTGGTACGGGCAGCAGAGTTGCACGGCCGGCCGGGCCGCGTTTATCACCGGGCAGTCGCCCATCCGTACCGGGCTGACCAAAGTCGGTTTGCCGGGGGCGAACATCGGATTGCAAGCCGAGGATCCCAGCATCGCGGAGGTCATGAAGAACCTGGGCTATGCAACCGGCCAGTTCGGCAAGAACCATCTCGGCGATCTGAACAAGTTTCTGCCCACCGTGCACGGCTTCGACGAATTCTTTGGCAATCTCTATCACCTCAACGCCGAAGAAGAGCCCGAAAATCCTGACTATCCAAAAAATCCCGCGTTCAAGAAGAAATTCGGCCCGCGCGGCGTCATGCACTCCTGGGCGACCGACCAGATTGACGAAACCGTGGATCCCATCTTCGGCAAGGTCGGCAAACAGAAAATCGAGAACACCGGAGCCTTGACCGTCAAGCGAATGGAAACGATCGACGATGAATTCACCACCGCTGCCTTGGGTTGGATCGAAAAGCAGACCCAGGCCCGCAAACCGTTCTTTTGTTACTACAACTCCACTCGCATGCACGTCAACACGCACCTAAAACAGGAGAGCGTGGGGAAGACGGGGCTGGGGGTCTATCCCGACGGCATGGTCGAGCACGATGCGCACGTGGGCCAACTGCTCAAAAAGCTCGATGATTTAGGCATTGCCGACAACACGATTGTGGTTTACACGACCGACAACGGCGCCGAGTGCATGACGTGGCCCGACGGCGGCAGCACGCCCTTCAAGGGAGAAAAGGCGACGAACTGGGAAGGGAGTTTTCGCGTGCCAACCTGCATTCGCTGGCCCGGCGTCATCAAGCCAGGCACGGTTGTCAATGACATTTGCGCGCATGAGGATTTGCTGCCAACTTTTGCCGCGGCGGCCGGCGAGCCCGACCTCGTGGAGAAGGTGAAGAAGGGCTACCCCTGCGGCGACAAAACTTTCAAAGTTCACCTCGATGGCTATAATCTACTGCCGTTTTTCCAGGGCGCGGCCCAGGAATCGCCGCGCAAAGAATTCCTGTATTGGTCCGACGACGGCGATCTGTTGGCCATTCGCTATGGGAACTGGAAGGTTGCGTTCATGGAGCAATACGGCGAGGTGGGGCCGTATACGCCGCTGGGCGTGTGGCAGACGCCGTTTAGCAAATTGCGCGCGCCGAACCTCTACAACCTTCGTTCCGACCCCTTTGAACGCGGCCCAAAGAGTCAGCAATATCCCGATTGGATCGCACATCGAATCTTCTTGATTGTGCCTGCGCAGGCCGCCGCGGCGAAGTGGCTCTCGAGCTTCAAGGAATTTCCGCCGCGACAGAAACCCGCTAGCTTTAATCTGGATGAAGTGATGCGGCAGATGACCGAGACGAACACGGGTGCCGGCAAGTAACGCGCGCGGCTCGCCAAGACGGGAGTTGTCCGCCGCGGATTTTAGAATGGCCTCGGCACGCTGAGGGCATGAAACGCGTAACAGAAGTCGCATGCGGTAACGCGGCAAGATGCCGCGTGTACAGAGGAGTACAAGCGGCCTCAGCCGCCTCTCGGTGGCGTTGCGCAATTCCGAGACCCAGCCTAGCGCAGATTTTTCACTGGCGCAGCAAATCGATTTTGCTCATCGGAGCAGCCCTCGCGGCAGCGCAATTGCCGCTCGGCATATTCACCCTTACCGCGCGGCGAAGTCGCCGGCGTTCACGCTGGGCAGGTGGGTTATTCCCATCAGGTGCTTGTCGACCGCGCGGGCTGCTTCGCGGCCTTCATGAATTGCCCACACGACGAGCGATTGGCCGCGGCGCATGTCGCCCGCCGCAAACACGTTGGCGACGCTCGTTTGATATTGGGCGTTGCACTTCACATTGCCGCGCGGGTCGAGTTCCAACTTCAAGTCTTCGATTGGGCCATGGCGCTCCGGTCCGAGAAAGCCCATCGCCAACAGCGCCAACCCGCAGGGCCAGACCTTTTCGGTCCCTTCGACCTCCTTGAAGGCTTGGCGGCCGTGGGCGTCTTTGGTCCATTCGATTTCGACGGTGAGCAGGCTTTCGACTTCGCCCGCCGCATTGCCGCGAAATTCTTTCGTTAAAATGCTCCAGTGGCGATCGGCCCCTTCTTCGTGCGATTCGCTCGTGCGGAGGATGATGGGCCAATGCGGCCAAGGGCTGTTCGCCGGCCGCTCGCTCGCTCGCGGATACTTGCCCACGTCGGGCGGCATCGGCATCAATTCGAATTGAACGAGGCTGGCGCACCCTTGGCGGTTCGAGGTGCCGACGCAGTCGCTGCCGGTATCGCCGCCCCCAATCACGACGACATGCTTGTCCTGGGCCAAAATGGCCACTTCGTCGGCAATGGTGTCCCCTTGATTGCGCTTGTTTTGCTGCGGCAAAAACTCCATCGCAAAATGAACCCCTTGCAGCTCGCGGCCCGGAATGGGCAGGTCGCGGCCTTGGGTCGCGCCGCCGGTCAGCAAGATCGCGTCGTAGTTTTGCACGAGTTCGGCGGTCGGCACATTCACGCCAATGTGGGCGTTGCAGCGAAATTCGACCCCTTCCGCCGTCATCTGCTCGACCCGGCGGAGGACTTTCCACTTTTCAAGCTTGAAGTCGGGGATGCCATACATCAGCAACCCACCCGGCCGGTCGGCCCGCTCGAACAAGGTCACGCGGTGGCCGGCGCGATTCAGTTGCTGCGCGGCGGCCAGCCCGGCCGGCCCCGCGCCCACCACGGCGACTTTTTTGCCGGTCCGCTTTTCCGGCGGCTCGGGCAGAATCCAACCTTCTTCAAATCCGCGATCGGCGATCGACATTTCGATCGACTTGATCGCGACCGGATCTTCGTTGATGCCGAGCACGCAGGCCGACTCGCACGGCGCCGGACAGACGCGGCCGGTGAACTCGGGAAAGTTGTTCGTCCCGTGCAGCCGATCGAGCGCTTCGTGCCAATGGTCGCGATAGACCAGATCGTTCCAGTCGGGAATGATGTTTCCGAGCGGACAGCCGGTGTGGCAAAACGGGACGCCGCAATCCATGCAGCGGGCCCCTTCGGTTTTCAAGACCGCCAGCGGAAAGGGATGGAGAAACTCCTTGTGGTGCTTCAGCCGCTCGGCCGGCGCGTCCTTTTCGTAATGCAGCCGCTCGAACTTTAAAAACCCGGTCGGCTCACCCACGGCCCACCCCCTGCAACTCTGGCTCTGGTTGATCGGTGTTCATGTCAGCTTCTTTCTTCATTTCCGCGAGCGCCCGCTTGTAATCTCGCGGGAAGACTTTCACGAATTTTTCTTGGAGGCGGTTCCAATGATCGAGAACATATTGGCCTTTGGCGCTGCCGGTGAACTCGACATGCCGGCGGACGAATTTTCGGACGATCTCGCAATCCGCGGGCTCGAGTTCGACAAGGTCCACCATTTCCGGATTGACGAGCCGGCGGAAGGCGTCGCTTTCGTCCAGGACATAGGCCAATCCGCCGCTCATACCGGCGGCAAAGTTGCGGCCGGTTTCGCCGAGGATAATGGCCCGCCCGCCGGTCATATACTCGCAACCATGATCGCCAATCCCTTCGACGACCGCGGTGGCGCCGCTGTTGCGGACGCAGAACCGCTCGCCGGCGATGCCGCTGAGATAGACTTCGCCGGCGGTCGCGCCGTAGAGGACCACGTTGCCAGCGATGATGTTTTCTTCCGCCTTGAAGGGGCTGCTCTTCGGCGGGTAGACGATGATCCGGCCGCCGGACAATCCCTTGCCGCAGTAATCATTGACATCCCCTTCGACGCGACAGGTGACGCCGTGGACGCCGAACGCCATGATCGACTGGCCGGCCGTGCCGCGGAAATTGAGCTGGATCGTATCGTCTTTCTCAAAACCTTTGCCGCCATAACGCTTCGTTACTTCGCTGCACAGAATCGTCCCGACGGTCCGATTGATGTTGCGAATCGGCAGCTCGACGACGACCGGCGTTTGGTTTTCGAGCGCCGGACGGCACAGATCGAGCAGCCGCGTCACGTCGAGCGAGCGTTCGATCCCGTGATCTTGCGGCTCGCAGCAATAGGTCCGGACATATTCCGGGACGACCGGCTTTTTTAAGATCCGCGAGAAGTCGAGACCTTTGGCCTTCCAATGTTCGATGGCGCGGCGCGTATCGAGCAGGTCGACTCGGCCGACCATTTCGTTGACCGTGCGAAAGCCGAGTTCGGCCATGATCTCGCGCAGCCCTTCGGCGACCATGAAGAAGTAGTTGATTACATGTTCCGCCTGCCCGGCGAATTTCTGGCGGAGCACCGGATCCTGCGTGGCGATTCCGACCGGGCACGTGTTAAGGTGGCAGACGCGCATCATGATGCAGCCCATCACGACGAGCGCGCCGGTTGCGATGCCCCATTCCTCGGCGCCCAGCATCGTGGCGATGGCAATGTCCTTGGGAGTGCGCAGCTGACCGTCGGTTTGCACGACAATCCGGCCGCGCAGGTCGTTCAGCACAAGCACTTGATGCGTCTCGGCGAGGCCGAGCTCCCAGGGCAGCCCGGCATGCTTGATCGAGGTTTGCGGGCTGGCGCCGGTGCCGCCGTCGTAGCCGCTGATCAGCACGACGTCGCTTTTGCCTTTGGCAACGCCGGCCGCCACGGTCCCGACGCCGACCTCGGCCACGAGCTTGACGCTGATGCGGGCATCGCGGTTCGAGTTTTTCAGGTCGTGGATCAGTTGAGCCAGGTCTTCGATCGAATAAATATCGTGATGCGGCGGCGGCGAGATCAGCCCCACCCCTGGCGTGCTGTGGCGAATGCGGCCGATTTCTCGATCGACTTTGTGGCCGGGGAGCTGTCCTCCTTCGCCCGGTTTGGCCCCTTGCGCCATTTTGATTTGCAGTTCCTTGGCGTGGACCAGATAGAGACTGGTCACGCCGAACCGGCCGCTGGCGACCTGCTTGATCGCGCTGTTGCGATCGTCGCCATTGGGGTCGAGGGTATAGCGCCGCGGGTCTTCGCCCCCTTCGCCCGTGTTGCTCTTGCCGCCGATGCGATTCATGGCGATGGCGAGCGTCTCGTGCGCTTCTTTCGAGATGGAGCCGTACGACATCGCGCCGGTGGCGAAGCGCTTGACGATCTCAGCCGCCGACTCGACTTCAGAAAGCGGCACCGGCGCACGGCCCGGCTTGAACTCGAGCAGCCCGCGGAGGGTCAGCAGCCGCGTTTGCTGCGTGTCGATTTCGCTGCAAAACTTTTTGAACTCTTCGCGGCTGTTGAGCTGGGCGGCATGCTGCAATTTGGAAACGACCTCGGGATTGAAGACGTGCGCTTCCCCTTTGCGGCGCCACTGGTAGCGGCCGCCGACATCCAAATCCAGATTGCTCGGCACCTGGGTCGAAGGATAGGCGTGCTCGTGCAACCGGAGCGATTCTTGCGCGACCTCGGCCAGGCCAATTCCCTCGATCCGGCTCGGCGTCCGCAAGAAGTATTCTTCGATGAACGGAGCGCTGAGCCCGACCGCTTCAAAAATCTGCGCGCCGCGATACGACTGCTGCGTCGAGATGCCCATCTTGGACATCACCTTGAGCACTCCCTTGACCGCGGCTTTGACAAAATTCTGGCAGAGCTTTTCATACGTGAATTGCTCGGGAATGAACCGCTGCTTGAGCATTTCGCCGAGCGTCGCGAAAGCCAGATACGGATTCACCGCGCCGGCCCCATAGCCGGTCAGCAAGGCGAAATGGTGCACCTCGCGGGCTTCGCCCGTTTCGATGACCAGCCCGCACCGGGTCCGCGTCTCTTCGCGAATCAGATGGTGATGAACGGCGCTGGTGGCGAGCAAGGCCGGAATCGGGACCAGGTCTTCGTTCACGCCGCGATCGGAGAGAATCAAAATCGTGAATCCGGCGGCAATCGCCGCGCTGGCCTCGCGCCGCAGCTCGTCGAGCCGCCGCTGCAAGCCGGCCGCCCCCTCGGCTCGCGGAAAGAGCATCGAGAGCACCTTGCTGCGGAGCCGATCGTGATTCAACTGCTTGATTTGGGCGAGCTCGTGATTCGTTATGACCGGCGCGTCGAGCCGCAACAAGCGACATTGCTCGGGAGTCTCGTCGAGCAAGTTGCCTTCGGAGCCGATCGTCGTGATCATCGACGTGATGATCTCTTCGCGAATCGCATCGAGCGGCGGATTGGTGACTTGCGCGAACAACTGCTTGAAGTAGTTGTAGAGCAACTGCGGACGATCGGAGAGGACTGCCAGCGGCGTGTCGTCCCCCATCGAACCGAGCGCCTCGTAGGCGTCCGTTCCCATCGGCCGCATGATGATCCGCAGATCCTCGAGCGTGTAGCCGAAGGCCCGCTGCAGGTTGAGAATCGGCTCGCCCAGTTGGCCGTTGATCCCGGCGATTTTCGGCAGCTTGTCGAGCGTCAATTGGTTTTCGTTGAGCCACTGCCGGTACGGATGCTTGGCCGCCAATCCCTGCTTGATTTCGTCATCGCGAATAATGCGGCCGGCGGCCGTATCGACCAAAAACATCCGGCCCGGTCGCAGTCGGCCTTTGCGCACGACCTCTTCCGGCGGAATGTCGAGCACGCCCGCCTCGCTCGCCATGATCACGAAGTCGTCTTGGGTGATCCAAAAGCGGCTCGGCCGCAGGCCGTTGCGATCCAGCACCGCCCCCATGATCGTGCCGTCGGTGAAGGCCATCGATGCCGGACCGTCCCAAGGCTCGATCAAGCAGGCCTTGTATTCATAATAGGCCTTTTGGTCGTCGGGCATGGATTCGTGGCCTGCCCACGGCTCGGGAATGAGCATCGACATCGCCTCGGGCAGCGAACGGCCCGTCAAGACGAGCAGTTCGAGCGCATTGTCGAACGTCATTGAATCGCTGCCGCCCGGCGTCAAAATCGGACAGACTTTTTTCAGGTCGGGTCCATAGACCGGATGAGCCAACATGCTCTCGCGCGCGTGCATCCAGTTCACATTGCCGCGGAGCGTGTTGATTTCGCCGTTGTGAGCGAGAAAGCGGAACGGATGGGCCAAATCCCAGGTGGGAAAGGTGTTCGTGCTATAGCGCTGATGGACCAGGGCCAACGCTGACACGAATCGCTCGTCGGTCAAGTCTGAGAAGTAGCGCTCGACCTGGTCGGCCAAGAGCAGCCCCTTATAAACCATTACCCGCGAAGACAAGCTGGGAAAGTGCAGATACTTTTTCTGCGACAGAGCGCTGTCGCGGATTTCAATCTCAAGCCGCTTGCGGACGACGTACAGTTTCCACTCGAAATCTTCCGCCGCCGTCGCCGGGCCGCGAGCAATGAAAACCTGGCGGACATAGGGCTCGACGTCCTTGGCATTGCGGCCGATGTCGCGGTTGTCAGTCGGCAGATCGCGCCATCCGAGCAGCGTCTGGCCTTCTTCGGCTACAATCGCGGCGAAGCGCGCTTCGCAATGCTGCCGCTCGGCTCCCGCACGCGGCAAAAAAACCAGTCCGGCCCCATAACTGCCGAGCGCGGGCAAGGTGATCCCTGACTCGGCCGCGGTGGGAACGAGAAAGTCGTGCGGCATTTGCACGAGGATTCCGGCGCCGTCGCCCGTCAAAGGATCGCAGCCGCACGCTCCGCGATGGGTCAGATTGACGAGGATTTCCAAGCCGCTACGAACGATTTTGTGACTTTTCACCCCTTTCATCTGGACGACAAAGCCGACACCGCAAGCATCGTGTTCATGCGCCGGGTCGTAGAGCCCTTGGGCGGGAGGAAGGCCATGATTCGGTTGAAGCGGGCGCATCGTGGGTCACCTGCAAGCGGACGCGGAAGATTTGAATTCAAAGTTCGAGTCGAAATTCGACGATCGGCAGTCGGCGCCGCGATCGAATTTCCCAGAAAAGAGGCCCGTGCCCCGGCGGCCGCTTTCCTATTTCGCGGCCGCCGTCGCGCGTCGGAGCGGTTTGCTCGCCGCGCGGTCGTCGGCCGGCCGATGTTCGCCGGACGGCGCTCGATCGTCGAGCGGCGATTCGAGCTCGTCGGCCAGATCCGTCTCCTCGGCCTCGGAGACTTCCACCGCGGCGCCGGTAAAGTTCGCGTCGGCCTCGCTCGATTCGATCGCCAGCGAAACCGGCTGCGGAGGTTTGTGATCTTGGCACAGCAGTTCGATGAAGCGGCGCATCGGCACGCCCAGTTCTGTGCCTAGACGCTGAATGATGCCCAGCGGCCGGACCAACTCTTGCGTCGCCAGCGGAATGGCGCAGAGCGTGCCCGCCGCGACCTCATGCACGACGGTCGGCTCGGGCAAGAGTCCGACGCCGGCGTCAATTTCGATGGCGCGCTTGATCGTTTCGATATTGTCAAATTCCATGACGACCTGAACCTCGACCTGATGCATGTGGAGCACGCGGTCGATTTCGTGGCGAATGGTCAAATCTTCGGTGAAGCCGACCATTTTCTCGCCGCTCAGTTCTTCGAGCAGGATTTCGCGTTTTTTCGCCAGACGATGCGACGGCGCGCAGACCAGCGACATCGGCTCTTCGCGCCAGACGATCGCCTTTGTCGTGCGCGACGATTTCGGATAGCTCACTAGACCCAAGTCGGCTTGATCGTTTTCAATCGCTTCGTACACCCGATGCGGATGTTGATACTCCAGCCGCACGTTCGCCTTGGGATATTGGCTGAGAAATTCTTGCACGTATCGGTTCATGTGATGCAACCCGACGGAATAGATGGAGGCCACGCGAACGCGGCCAGCCACCTCTTCGTGGAGGGTGCGGACGTCTTCTTCGAGCGCGAAATAGCGATCGACGACTTTGCGGCAACCGTCGTAATAGATTTCGCCTTCGGGGGTGAGTACAAACGGGCGCTTCGAGCGATCGATGAGCTTGACGCCCAACCGTTGCTCGAGCTGATTGACAACTTGGCTTGCTCCGGACTGCGAGATTCCGTTTTCATCGGCGGCCCGGGAAAAACTTCGGCGATACACGACATCGCAGAAGATTTTGAGCGATTTCAGATGCATAAGAGAGAGGTCCGAAATGCGGATTCGAGCCGCCATTTCTCGAATCAAGAAAATGAATAACGCAACGCAATAGGATTTACATTCAAGATAATAGATTAGACCTCCGACGAAGCATCGTCAAGTCACCTTCTAAACGTTCTCGACAAAGGCCGGCCGGAGAATTCGACTTCACCGTAAGCTATGAATCAGGAAAGATTTAGAGCCACGCGCACGCATCAGCTCTTATTTATTTGGCAACCGCCATTTGGATTAGAATTAGTTAAGCAGGCGCAGCGGCGAAGAAACCGGCGCAATTGCAATTGCTATTCAGGCAGTCAGCCAAGCGGCCTTGCTTCAATGAAAGATATCTCTTGAATGCGGCTTGGCAGCCGCGACCGGTGAGCGACTTTCACTTCAGCGGCGCGACCGGATGGGGCTCGGCTGGCGCCTTGCGCTCCGAGCGGACGTTGCTGCGGAGGATTGCCCACGCGGTCATTTTGTCCGCGGCGCGATCCGCGGCTTACACCGTCACGACGCCCAATTCTTGATAGACGGCATCGACGGTTTCTCCATCGATCTGCGGGAGGCCGCGGCCAGCGCCGGCCAACAAGGCGAGTTGGGCGAGTTGTTTCACTCGGCGCGGAACCCCTTCGGTCAATTCTTGCAGCCGCAACACCGCGCTGGGAGCGAATACCGGCGTGGCGCGGCCGGCCTGTTCTAGCGCCGCGCTCAAATAGTCGCCCGTGTCGCCGATTTCCCAGGCTTCCACGTCGATTCGCAGGTCGGCCAAATCGAGCAAGCGTTGGCCAAGCCGATCGAGCCGATTTCCAATCGTGGCCAAGACCAGGCTCAATTTCACTTGCGGCCCGGTGTCAGCCTGGATCAGCCGCACAATCTGCGTGGCGACTTCGGGCGTTGCTTCCTCGGCATCATCGAGGAGCAAGACCGTTGATCCACCTTGAAAGCGATGCTCGCTCAGCCGGGCTAACAAATCGCGCCAGAGGGTAAAAGTCGTGGCCGAGCGGCTCGGGGCGAGGCCCAATCCATTGGCAATCTGCCACAATACGTCTTGAGGGTCGGCGCCCAGCAAATTGACGGCGGCAACTTGGTGCCCGCGCCGCGCGAGTTGCCGCGCCAGAACCGCTAGCAGCAAGGACTTTCCGCAGCCGGAATTTCCCAACAGCAGCCCGATCCGCTGCCGCTCTTCGACCAAGAAGTGGAGCCGAGCGAGCGCTTCTTCGTGGACCGGACTTTGATAGAACGAGCCGATCTCGAGCCCCTCCGCAAACGGCGCTCGGTTCAAACCCCAATATTCTCGATACATCGGACTGTTCTCCGGCCGGATGAGTTTGAATTCGGATGCGCACTTTCCGCGCCGCCGCGATCCCGTATCGTTGTTAGTTCGGAATAATCGTTGTAAAACTGAAATCCGGTTACGGCGGCGGTTCCGCTCCGCAGCCAATCGCGTCCATTTTTCCGTCCCGCTGCGCAACTGCGCCGCGGAGTTGAGTTCACTCGTTTTCTCGTTTCTTTTCAAATTTTGCCTCATGTCCGAACGCTTCTTTGTCGAACAGCCGATCGCCACCGACGAGGTCGAGCTTGCCGGGCCCGAAGCGCATCACTTGCTGCACGTGATGCGCGCGAAGGCCGGCGATACGGTGCGGCTGTTCGATAACAGCGGCTGCGAGTTCCAGGCTCGCATTGAGCGATTGGGCAAACAGGCGGTTCGGCTGGCGATTGTTGCCCGCGAAGCGATCGAGCGTGAGCTCGCGCATCCCATCGTGTTGGGAGCGGCGCTCCCCAAGGGGGAGCGGCAAAAATGGCTCATCGAAAAACTGACCGAGTTGGGCGTGACTCGGCTCATCCCTTTGGAAACACGGCGCGGGGTCGCGCAGCCGAGCGAGAACGCGGTCGCGCGATTGCGGCGCGGCGTGATCGAAGCCAGCAAGCAATGCGGCCGCACGCGGCTGTTGGAAATCGGCGAGCCGGCCTCGTTAGCGGCATTCGCCGCGGCGGCGCCGGCCGACGCGCTGCGCTGGATCGCGCAACCGCAGGGCGAACCGGCTCGTCCGCTGGCCGGCCGCACGGCGCCGCTGTTTGCCGCGGTCGGTCCGGAAGGGGGCTTTACGGACGATGAAGTGGCGGCCACGATCGCCGCCGGTTGGAGCGCCGTGACGCTGGGGCCGCGCATCTTGCGCGTGGAAACGGCCGCCATCTTGTTGGCTGCCTGGGCGCAATGATGCGTTTTGTCGTCCTCCATCACCGGCTCCCTGCGGCTTCGGCCCGAGCCGACCATTACGATTTCATGCTGGAAATGGGCGGCGTGCTGTGGACCTGGGCCCTCGCGGAGCGGCCCGATGGCGCGGCGGCGCAAAGCGCCGCACGGCTAGCCGATCATCGCCTCCGTTATCTCGATTATGAAGGGCCGCTTTCGGACGGGCGCGGCGAAGTCGCGCGCTACGATACCGGCCCGTGCGCGCTGCTCCGCCAAGATGCCGAGGCGATCGTCGTGGAATTGCAAGGCGCTCGACTGCGCTGTCGCGTGTTGTTGACCCGTCGCGACGAGAGTTCTACGCTGTGGGATTATCGTTGCGAGCCTTTCTCGGCGTGAGGCGCTCGCCGGGACTTGCGCGGCGCCGCGGTTTGTCACTTCGCTCGGTTACGATTTTCATGCTGATTCTGATCCAATTCTTGCTGCGCACCTCCTTCGGCATGGCGGGAGCCATGGCGCTGACCTCGGCCAAGCAGGTGACGAGCGGCTATTATCGCAACCACTTATATGTTCTGTTGGGGCTAAACGTCCTCGCGACATTGGCAGCGCTATCGCATCGCGAGCAATTCACGCTTTGGCCTCCCTTGGCGGCCGCGATCCTCAGCTACGCTGGTTCGGTGGCGTGGCTGTACGAAAAAAAGCGCGCGGGCGTGCTGCTGCTCAGCGCGATCTCCGCGGTGAGTCTGACCGGCGCTTGGCTCACTGCCCCGCAAGTTGCGGCGACCGCGGTCGAATTGCCTGGCGCAGCGATCCTGCGCTATCTCGATCCGCTCAGCGGCGGCCTGCTGCTGGGGACGACGTTGGCCGCGATGTTCTTGGGCCACTGGTATCTGAATACGCCGACGATGAAGCTCGAACCGCTCCGCAAGCTGGTAATGGCAATGGGCGCGGCGACGCTGATGCGCGGCGTGGTCTGCGGCGCCGGCTTGATCCTGGCGTGGCGCTTTCTCGGCGCGCATGCGGTTTCGCCCTGGTTTGTTTTGCTGCATTGGCTGGCGGGAATCCTAGGGACCATGGTCGTCGTCTGGATGACCTGGGAGACCTTGAAGATTCCGAATACCCAAAGTGCGACTGGCATATTGTACGTCGGTGTGATCCTGACCTTTATTGGCGAACTGTCCAGTCTGTTGATGCTGCAAGGCTTGCCTTATCCGCTCTAAGCGGCGGCCGGCCGGGGCGGGTTGGCGAGGGGTTGGGGCCGTCGCCCTCTGTCCGCTGCCGAGCGGCTGAAGTAGAATAAGAAGCTATGAATGTCTCGTTTGCATGTCCGAACTGCGAAGCGCAGAATCGTGCCGAGATCGGCCCGGACGATCGCGACTTTGGCTGTGCGGCCTGCGGCCAGCGGATTTCGATTCCGGCCGGCGCGTTGGAAGACGGCCGCTTGAGCCGGTGTCTGGTTTGCCCGAGCACCGACCTCTTTGTGCGGAAGGATTTTCCGCAGCGACTGGGGGTGGCGCTGGTGGCGACCGGGATCATCGGCAGTTCCATTGCCTGGTATCAAAGTTCGCCGATTTGGACGTTCGCGATTCTCGGTGCGTCGGCGTTGCTCGACGTGGCCTTGTACGCGATCGTCGGCAACGCCTTGATGTGCTATCGATGCCGCGCCCAATATCGCGACTTGGCCGGTTTAGATGAACATGGGGCATTTGATTTGGAGACGCACGAAAAACATCGTCAACAGTTGGCTCGACTTGCCGAACGGCGCGCGGCCGTTGAGCGCTGACGCCGGCGGTGTGAAACGAGCGCTGCCTTTCGCCCGCCGAGCGGCTTCCCCCCAAGGAATCTTGCCGCAACCGTCTGCTAGAAGGAATCCTGTTGTCGGACCTGGAATGCCGCCTCGCCCCGCCGACACGAGGCCGGCGTCCGAGCGGCCGAAACGAGCGATTCGCAGCGCGCGGCGGTTCCTTGTTCAACGCGAATTTCCAATAGGCATCCATGGACCCTGAACGCGAACGAATTCAAGCCGATCTGCGCGGCGTCGTGACCGGCGACGTCCTCTGCGACGACTTGCATTTGCAGCTTTACGCCAGCGATGCGAGCTTGTACGAGATTCGTCCGTTGGCCGTCCTGCGCCCGCGAACCACGCGCGACATCGTCGCCGCGGTCCAATACAGCGGCGAAAATCGCCTTCCGCTGCATGTGCGCGGTGCGGGAACCGGCCTGGCAGGCGAATCGCTGGGCGCCGGCCTGGTTCTCGATTGCTCCGCCTATTTGCGGCGGATCCTCGGTTCCGATGCCGCGACGGTCCGCGTCCAGCCGGGAGTGGTCCACGCGCATCTCAACGAGTTTCTCCGCGGCCAAGGGCGCATTTTCGGTCCCGACCCGGCCATGAGCCGCGTCACCACGCTGGGCAGCATGATCGCGATTGACGCCTCCGGCAGCCATTGGCCGAAGTATGGCTCGACCCGCGATCACGTGCAGGAGTTGCAAGTCGTACTCGATACGGGCGAAGTCTTGCAATTTGGCCGCGAGCCGCGCGATCCGGCGAAATTGCGCGATCTTTCGCCGCGCCGCCGTGAAATCGTCGAGCGGCTGGAGGAATTGCTCGATCGCGAAGCCGCGCTGATTCAGCGCAAGCAGCCGGCCGGCTTGACCAATCGCTGCGGTTATCGTCTCGAAGGGGTGCTGGGGGACGACTATGTTGACGTGGCCAAACTGCTGTCCGGCTCCGAGGGAACGCTGGCGATCATTTCGGAAGCGATCTTGCGGACACAATTGTTGCCGCGGGCGAGCGGATTGGCCGTGCTGTTCTTCGACCGGCTGGAAAGCGCGGCGCTGGCGGTGCAAGATATTTTGCCGTTGCGCCCCACCGCTTGTGACTTGCTCGACCGCCGCCACCTATCGCTGGCGCGCGAAACCGATCCGCGCTATCACCAGATGATTCCGCCGGAAGCGGAGGCGCTGCTGCTGGTCGAGCAAACCGGCGAGACGCTGCCTGAGATGCGCCGCCAGGTTGCGCAGATTTTGGATATGGTGCGGAATAAGCGCCATCTGGCGTTCGATGGCCGGCAAGCATTTGAACGCGACGAAGTCGCTCTCTATTGGCAACTGGCGAGCCGCGTCGTGCCGACGCTGCACCGAACCAAGGGGGCGTCGCGGCCGATTCCATTTATTGAAGACGTGGCGGTGCCGCCGAGCGAACTGCCGGCGTTCTTGCCTAAAATGCAAAATGTTTTTAAGCGGCATCAGGTCGTCGCTTCGCTCTACGGACACGTCGGCCACGGCCAGTTGCACTTGCGGCCGTTTCTGGACCTGAGCAATCCGGACGACGTTCGCAAGATCGAAGCTTTGGCGGCGGACCTGTATCACGAGGTCTGCGAGGTCGGCGGCACCATCAGCGGCGAACATGGCGACGGCTTGAGCAGAACCCCTTTCATCCGCCAGCAGTACGGCGAACTCTATCCGGTCTTCCAAGAAGTAAAGCAAATCTTCGATCCGAAGAATCTGCTCAATCCGGGCAAGATCATCAGCGACGACACCGATTCGCTGACGAAGTACATCCGCCCGACCCTCCTCAGATCGGCGCCGGCGGCCGGCGGAGGGGTGCATGGCAATGGCGACGTGCTGACGGGCTCGGCGGCCCTATCGGCGCCGCCACCGGCGGTCAATGGCGCGCCGGCCGCCGCGAGCGCGGCCTTGTCTGCGGGCCCGGTCATCACGCTGCAGTTGGCTTGGACGGCGGGCGAGATGGAGCAGGCCGCGGCCCGCTGCAACGGGTGCGGCGCCTGCCGCGCGCAAACCGCCGATACGCGAATGTGTCCCATCTTTCGCTTTGCGCCGACGGAAGAAGCTTCGCCGCGCGCCAAGGCGAATCTCGTGCGGGCGCTATTCGATGGCCGCTTGCCGCCGGAGTCCATGGCGACGGACGACTTCAAACAGATCGCCGATTTGTGCGTTAATTGCCACATGTGCCGGCAAGAGTGCCCTTCTAATGTCGATGTGCCGAAACTGATGATGGAGGCCAAAGGGCAATACGTCTCGAATAACGGGCTGCGACCGAGCGATTGGATGCTCTCGCGCCTCGATTGGTATGCCACGATTGGCAGCCTCTTCGGCCCGATTGCCAATTGGGCCCTCAGCAATCGGCCGGCGCGCTGGATGCTCGAAAAGCTGATGGGCATTGCCCAAGGGCGAAAACTGCCGCGGTTCGCCAAACGCCATTTCATGCGCCGCGCGGCCAAGATGCGATTGACGCGGCCCACCCGCCGCACCGGCAACAAAGTCGCCTATTTCGTCGATACCTACGCAACCTATCACGATCCGCTCCTCGCCGAAGCGCTCGTCGCCGTGCTCGAACACAACGGCGTGGCGGTCTACGTTCCGCCGGGGCAGTGGACCTCCGGCATGGCTTTGATCTCCGCCGGCGCGCTCGATGCGGCTCGGCGGATTGCCAAGCACAACGTCGAACTTCTGGCCGAAGCCATTCGCCAAGGCTATCACGTGATTACGGCTGAACCGAGCGCCGCGCTGGCTTTAACCCACGAATATCGCAATCTGCTCAACGACGATGACGCGCGGTTGGTGGCCGAAAACACGAGCGAGGCCTGCACCTATTTATGGAATTTGCACAACACGGGGAAGTTGCAACTCGATTTTCGGCCGGTCAACGCTACCCTCGGCTATCACCTTCCATGCCACCTGAAAGTCTTGGAAGTGGGAACGCCAGGCGAGAACCTGATGCGGCTGATTCCCGGCCTGTCGGTGCAATCGATCGACAAAGGCTGCTCGGGCATGGCCGGCACGTTCGGCTTGAAACGCGAGAACTTTCGGCATTCGATCCGCGCGGGCTGGGGCTTGATTTCAAGTTTGCGCGGACCACAATTGCAATTTGGCACCACCGAATGCAGCGCTTGCAAAATGCAAATGGAGCAAGGCACCACCAAACCGACCATTCATCCGCTCAAGCTTTTGGCGCTCTCCTATGGACTCATGCCTGAGCTCGCCAGCTTGCTGACGACGCAGGGCGAGGAGTTGATTGTTACGTGACGCCCGCGGCGCTCGAACGAGCGGCCAGCCGGCTGCTCCTCGTCGCCGAAATCGGCATTTCCATTCCCCGACCCATGCCCCCACAAAGGCTCCCAACCTTGCCGCTGACGATTCGCGTAAAACTGTTTGCCGCAATGCGCCAACGACTCGGCCGCGATGAAGTCGACGTGGAAGTACCCGCGCCCGCGGACGTGGGGGCACTGCGGGCAGCGCTGGCGGCGCAGTTTCCGCACCTGTCGGATTTGCTCTCGCACTCGTTGTTTGCGGTTGGAATGGAATATGCGGCCGATTCGACTCGGCTCGAGCCGAATCTCGACGTGGCCTGTATCCCGCCGGTAAGCGGCGGGTAGAATGAACTGCCGGAGCTGCTGGGCCTGCGGAGCAAAATAGCAATGGGCGCGCCAGTGGAAATGGGGCGATGTCAAACATCTTGGATGAATCCCAATTTAATAACTCGACGCGCAGGCTGTGAGCGGAACCGCTGGTGATTGAGCTTGTCCAAATTCCGATCGATCCGGCTGCCGTGCTGGCTCGCGTCCAATCGCTTGCCGCCGGCGCCGTGGTGCTCTTTTTGGGAACCACCCGCGAAATCACCGGCTCGCGGCGAACCGCATCGCTCGACTACGAATGTTATCCCGAGATGGCACGGGCCAAATTAGCGGAACTCGAAGCGGCCGCGCGCGGGCAATGGCCGCTGGTCGAGTGTTGCCTCGTCCATCGGCTGGGACGTCTCGAGCTGGGGGAGATTAGCGTGGCGATTGCGGTCAGCGCGCCCCATCGGCGCGAGGCATTTGCGGCGAGCGAATGGCTGATCGACGAACTAAAGAAAGTCGTGCCGATTTGGAAACAGGAAAACTGGGCCGACGGCTCGAGTGAATGGAAGGGGCGGCCGCCTGATCACGGCGCCAAGGCCTAGCGCCGAGCGGAGCGAGTCAGCGGCGCCGCGAACGCGTTGCAACCGTCTCGCGTTGCAACTGGCTCGTATTGCAACCGGCCACGACGGAAAACAGACTTGATGAGAAACAGACTTCTTGAATACCGAGATGGAGCGCCTCCGCCTCATTGACCATGCATGCCGCTGAACCACTGCACGACGCCTACGGACGGGTTCACACGAACCTGCGAATCAGCGTCACCGATCGGTGCAACATTCGCTGCTTCTATTGCATGCCCGACGCGAATGTGCAATTCAAATCGCGGTCGGAGATTCTGTCGTTTGAAGAAATCGAGCGCTTTGTCCAGGTCGTCGCGCGGCTGGGAATCAACAAGCTCCGCCTCACGGGCGGCGAGCCGCTGGTGCGGCATGGACTGCCGGAACTGGTCGCGCGGTTGGCGCGGATCGAAGGAATTCACGATCTCGCCCTCACGACCAATGGAATGCTTCTGGCGGAACAAGCGGCCGAGTTGAAGCAGGCGGGATTGCGCCGCTTGAACATCAGCCTCGATACGCTCGACGAAGCGACGTTTGAAAAAATCAGCCGCCGCTCCGGCTTGGATCAGGTGCTGGCGGGGATTTTTGCCGCGCAGCGCGCCGGCTTTGAAAAGATTCGTCTGAACGCCGTCGCCCTCCGCGGCATCACGGAGGCGGAGGTTGTTCCCCTCGGAGCTTTCGCGCGGCAACACGGTTTGGAAATGCGCTTCATCGAGTTCATGCCGCTTGATGCGGAAGCCCATTGGGACACCAACCAGGTTTTGGGCGGCGCGGAGATTCGCGCGCGGCTGGAGGAGGCGTTTGGCCCGCTCGAAGCGGTCGCTGTCGCCGATGCGAGCCAACCGGCGGTTGATTATCAATTTGCCGACGGGCTCGGGCGGATCGGTTTCATCAATCCGATCACGCAGCCGTTTTGCGCCAATTGCAATCGGTTGCGCTTGACCGCGGAGGGCCAAGTCCGCAATTGCCTGTTCTCGCTCGCCGAATGGGACGCCCGCGCGCTGCTCCGCGGCGGCGGCAGCGATGCTGAACTCGCCGACTTGGTTCGGCAATGTGTTTCCGCCAAGCGCGCGGGGCACGGTATTGATTCCGCGGACTTTGTCCGGCCCGACCGCGCGATGTATCAAATCGGCGGCTAAGACCGAGCCGAAAACCAGCGCCCTAACCGAGCCGGTCGGTTTTTGTTATCTTGGCGGGCAAGGCGCGGAGATTTTTCCTCAGGCTAAAAGCCCCTCCATTTTTTTGCGAGTCTTGCATGGCTATTTCTTCTGAAAAACTGCTTTCTTGGTCGCGCGCACTGCTGGGAGTCGATCATCCGCCGCGCTCGCTCGAGGACTATTTGGCGGCCATTCCGCGGCTCGATTCGCTCGCTGAACTTCCTCGCGGCACGGCGGTCCTGGTGCGCGGAGATGTCGATGCCAAGCCGGGCGAAAAAGTCGGCCAAGGGGACGAACGGCTCCGCTCGATGGTCGAAACCCTAAAATACGGCATTCAACGCGGCTGGAAACAAATCATCTTCGGGCACATTGGCCGCAAGCCCGAAGGGTCGCTGAAAGCGGTCGCCGCGCGCTTCCGCGAACTTTTGGGCCAAGACGTGCAACTGCTCGACGACTGGCTCGACGACGCGACCGGCGCGGTTTCAGATACCGTCGCCAAGACCATTCAATCTGCGTCGCCCGGCAGCGTCCTGCTGCTGGAGAATACGCGCAAATACAAATTGGAAACTTGCTTGTGGGGAAAATCGGCCGAGAAGCTGCCGCCGCTGATGGAGAAGCTCACGCGCTACGCCAATGAGATGGCGAGCAAAGTCGCCAAGGTTTATGTCCACGAAGCGTTTTCCGCCGGCAGCCTCGACGCGTCGAGTGTGATTGTGCCGGCGGCGATGGATCGCGTGGCGCTCGGCAACTATGCGGCAGGCGAATTCGATGGGCCGCTGCGCCGCTGTCTGAAAACGGAACTGGTGATCTTCAGCGGCATTAAGATCGACAAGCTCGACGATCTGCAAGCGATGATCGATCGCGGCACGGTGAAATATGTCTTGACCGCCGGCTCGCTCGCCATGGCTTTGCGCAAGGGGGCGGCGGAATTGGACGGCCAGCAGGTCTGTCTCGGCGTGGCCGAAGACCGCGCCAGCGCGGACAAGCCGATCTACATTCCGCCCGAGCGAGTGAAGCAGGCCAAGCAGATGATCGCGGCCGGCCGCGGCAAGGGAATTGAGTTTATTTTGCCGGTCGATTCCATTCAACAAGACGGCCGGCCGGTTGACACGCTCGGGCCCGCCGATCAGCAATTCGACGTTGGACCGAAAACGAGCGCCCTGTTTGAAGAGCGCGTGGGCGAGATCTTGAAGCGGACCGGCGGCAAGGTCGTCGTCTTTCACAATGGCGTGTTCGGTATGTTTGAGGACCCGCGCTTTGAAGAGGGGACGCGCCGATTTATCGGGCAACTGAAGCGGATGAAAGACGCCGGCGCCGAAGTCTACGTCGGCGGGGGCGAAGGGGGAACCGCGCTGAAGAAATATGGCCAGCCCGACTGGGTTACCCATTGCTTCACCGCTGGCGGCACCGTGCTCAACGCGCTCGGCAGTTCGCCGGTCCCGTATTTGCAAGCGTTGCAGATGGCCGCGCGCCGCTAAGCATCGAACGCCGAGTGAAACGCGGCAAGATGCCGCGTGTACGTATTGCTTTGTACAAGCGGCTTCCAGCCGCTTCTGATTTTCCGCCCAACGGGGTATCAAGAACGCGGCAAGATGCCGCGTGTACGGGTTGCTTTGTACAAGCGGCTTCCAGCCGCTTCTGAATTTCCGCCCAAGCGGGTATCAAGAACGCGGCAAGGTGCCGCGTGTACGGGTTGCATTGTACAAGCGGCTTCCAGCCGCTTCTGAATTTCCGTCCAAGCTGGTATCAAGAACGCGGCAAGATGCCGCGTGTACGGGTTGCAATGTACAAGCGGCTTCCAGCCGCTTCTGCGCTCGGCTAAAATCTGCAATTGACGTCGAACCGTCGTGACGGCATCCTCTCCCTCATTTTCCGCATGGCAATGTCCTCCTTCGATCTCGGATTTTTTGATTGCGATCAGCCGATCGGAATCGTTGCTGGCAATTTGCCACACTGGAGACAACGAGGGGTCACTTATTTTGTAACCTTTCGTTTGGCGGATGCCTTGCCCGCTGAAACGATCGAATTGTGGAAGCGCGAACAGGACGATTGGATGCAACGAAATCCTGTTTGCGATTTATCCGCCAAGCCTGCCGATCATAAGCGGCGATATGAAGCTCGCTGCCAAAAATGGCTAGACGCGGGCTACGGCAGTTGTCTGCTGCGTAATCCGTCGGAGCGCGCGATCGTCGCTGATACGCTTCGTCATTTTGACGCAATTCGGTATCGTCTCCGCGAATGGGTGATTATGCCGAATCATGTGCACGCGATCGTCACGCCGTTGAACGATCACAGTCTGTCCGCGATACTGCACTCCTGGAAATCCTTTAGCGCGACTGCGATCCATCGCCAATTGAAGCAACGCGGACCGCTCTGGCAAAAAGAGTCGTTCGATCATATCGTGCGGTCCACAGATCATTTGCAACGAATTGAGCGGTATATTCACGACAATCCTGGCAACCTGCCCAACCATCATTTTACTCGTGGGTGCGTCCATGGCATGGCGGCCACTTGAACACATACATTAAGTGGGCTGACCGAGCGAACGAGGGATTCCCGAACTCAGAAGAACACGGCAAGATGCCGCGTGTACGGGTTGCATTGTACAAGCGACTTCGAGCCGCTTCTGATTTTCCGCCCAACTCCGCTTCTGATTTTCCGCCCAAGCGGGTATCAAGAACGCGGCAAGATGCCGCGTGTACGCGTTGCTTAGTACAAGCGGCTTCCAGCCGCTTCTGAGATTCCGCCCAAGCGGGTATCAAGAACGCGGCAAGATGCCGCGTGTCCCTGTCGGTATGAGATTCATGCCGAGTCGGCGGAGGCGAAAAATTGCCCCTATTCGTCGTCGCTGCGGAGTTTGACGAGAACGCTGTAGTCTTCGAGCGTGGTGGTGTCGCCGATGATTTCTTTGCCGGCCGCGATGTCCTTCAGCAGCCGGCGCATGATCTTGCCGCTGCGCGTTTTGGGCAACGCGGCGGTGAAGCGAATGTCGTCCGGCTGAGCGAGCGCGCCAATCTCCTTCCGAACGTGCTTTTTCAACTCAGTCTTCAACTCCTCGCTCGGGGTTCCGTGCTTCAAAGTCACGAACACCGCCACTGCGTCCCCTTTGATCGGATCAGGCCGGCCAACGGCCGCCGCTTCCGCCACGAGCGGGTGGCTGACGAGCGCGCTTTCAATTTCGATCGTGCTCAGCCGATGCCCGGCGACATTCAACACGTCATCGATGCGGCCCATGATCCAGTAGTAGCCGTCTTCGTCTTGGCGCGCGTTATCGCCGGCGAGATATTTGTGCTTCACCTTGCTCCAATACTGCTCCTGATAGCGAGCATCATCGCCCCAAATGCCGCGGAGCATGCCGGGCCAAGGCCTCGTGATCACGAGCCAGCCCCCTTGGCCGGGCGGCACCGGTTCGCCCGTTTCGTCGACAATCTCCGGCACAATGCCCGGCAGCGGTTTCGTGCAGCTGCCGGGCTTGGTCGGAATGGCGCCGGGCAAGGGGCTCATCATGATACCGCCGGTCTCGGTTTGCCACCACGTATCGACGATCGGACAGCGCCCTCCGCCGATCTTGTGGTGATACCAGATCCAAGCCTCGGGATTGATTCCTTCGCCGACGGTTCCTAGCAGCCGCAGACTGGAGAGATCGTGCTTTTCGACGTGCTGGTCTCCCCACTTGATGAACGAGCGGATCGCGGTCGGTGCGGTATAGAAAATGGTGACGCCGTATTTTTCGATGATTTCCCAAAAGCGATCTTCATGCGGAAAGTTCGGCGCGCCTTCGTACATCACCACCGTCGCCCCCGCGCTGAGCGGACCATAGACAATATAGCTGTGCCCGGTCACCCAGCCGCAGTCGGCCGTGCACCAATACACGTCTTCGTCGCGGAGGTCGAACACCCATTCGGTCGTTTTCTTGACGAACAGATTGTAGCCGGCGGTCGTGTGCTTGATCCCTTTCGGTTTTCCGGTCGAGCCGCTGGTGTACAAGATATAGAGCGGATGTTCGCTGTCGAGCGGAGTCGCCGGACAATCGGCCGCGGCTGCCTGCATGAGACCATGCCACCAGAGATCGCGCCCCGACTGCATTTGCACCGCATTGCCGACGCGGCGGAGGACGATGCATTGTTTGACCGTCGGAGACTTCTTCAAGGCCTCGTCCACATTCGCTTTGAGCGGCAATGTCTGGCCGCGGCGCCAACCGCCATCGGCCGTGATGATCAGTTTCGCGTGTGCATCGTTGTTGCGGTCGGCGATCGCTTCGCTGGAAAAGCCGCCGAAAATGACTGAGTGCACCGCCCCAATCCGCGCGCAAGCGAGCATCGCGATCGCCAACTCAGGCACCATTGGCATGTAGATCGAGACCACGTCGCCGGCTTGGATGCCGAGCCCTTTAAGCACATTGGCGAATT
Source organism: Pirellulales bacterium (assembly GCA_035656655.1). Lineage (GTDB taxonomy): Bacteria > Planctomycetota > Planctomycetia > Pirellulales > DASRSE01 > DASRSE01. The sequence goes on along the minus strand of DASRSE010000225.1, from coordinate 5,736 downwards.
GGCAGACTGCGCGATGAAGCTGTTGATAGGTGAGCGTGCGCTGGTCGCCCGGCTCTCCTTCCCAGAGGATGGCCGCCTTGTTTTTCCGCCAAGTCTCGAGATGCGCGTCGAGACAATTGTAAGCCAGATTGGTTTGGCCGCCGACGAACCACTTCGCGAATGGTTCGTTCCACTCCAAAACCTTGGTGTACGGAGCAAACCAATGGAGCTCCGCGGCGAGTTTTCCCCAAAAGGCGGCGGGATCGGCGGCCGCTTCTTTCCAAAGCGCCTCGTAGGCCGCGGCCGAACCGATCCGCGCCTGCGCCGCGAACTCCGCGCTGGGCGGAAACAGCCGCGATTCGTGCATGACCGTATCAAGTTGACCGCCGGACTGCTGGGACATGGATTCGCTCGTCTGAAGAACAGAAACGGGACGGGTGGGAACGGCGATTTTACCACAGAGCGTGCAGGGGCACAGCGAGGGCCAATTCGAGAATTTTGCAAAAACGAGTCTTGGCGCAGTGCTGTCGAGGAGACTCCCTTGGACCTTGGAAACTACAATCTAGTTGACGTTTCTTCCCCCCGCTTCGCGTTCTTCGCGCCTTGGCGGCTGCCGCCAAACGCTCAGCCCCCCGATAACCGGCGCACCGCTCCGACCACGCCGAGCGTCACGGCGGCCATCCGCTCGTAGTCGAGCGTGTCGGGCAAGTCCGACGCGCGATGATAGTGTGGGTTGCGCAAAAAGCTGGTGTCGGTCAGCATCAAGGCCGGATAGCCCTGGTCCCAAAACGAGCTATTGTCCGAACGGCGGATCTCCTCGATGCGTTCAGGCAAACAGATCGAAAACAGCGGAAACCGGACCGCCCGCTTGAACCCGCGACGGAATCGCCACGCCACGCGCCACGAGCGCAGATTGCCGACCGCGGCCAAAAAGTCTCCGCGCTTTGGAAAGAAGCCGCGCAGCCACCGCGGTATGCCTGGCGGAACTTGCTGGCTGCCGCGGGCCGTCGTGTAATAGCCGACCATTTCCAAGCAGAGCATGCCCAGGATGTGTTCGTGCCGCGCGCGGCACGAGCGGGCATAAACGACGCTGCCCATCTCGTCGGTGTGATAGTGGGGCGCCTCCTCGCAAGCGAAAGCGACGAACCGGACCGTCCGTCGCGGCGCAACCGCGCGAAATAACCGCGCCGCCTCGAGCAACACCGCCACCGCCGACGCGTTGTCGTCGGCGCCCGGCGTCATCGGCGTGCTGTCATAATGCGCGCCGAGAACGACGATGGTTTCCGGTTCGGCGCTGCCGCGAACCTCGGCGATCAGGTTATCGACGGTCGCGCCGTCGGCGGAGAAGGATTGCCGCTGAACGGAATAGCCCGACCGTGACAGCTCGTTCTCGATCCGCGTCGCCGTCGCCGCCAAGGCTTTCGGCTGCGCCAAGCTACGCGGCCCAATCAGACCGGCCAAAACGTCAACATGATGAGCCAACCGTTCCGCCAGCGTTTTCGAGCCTTGGTCCGGCGCGCTTGGAAAGTTCATGGCGTGGTGGGACGCAAGAAGGGTCGTCGGGTCGGGGACGGGTCGCGCCCAGCTCGCGGCAAAAGTTTCGCCGCGGACTGGCCGTTCGCTACGGACGGATTATAGCCAAACCGGTGTCATCCAGGTCACGCAAACTCACCCAGAACTCCCCATAGTCGCGCTGGGAGGCGATTGATAAACTGACGGTTTCCACAAAATTGCCGTTTTTCGCATGCTTCCCCATGTTTGAGCCCGTTGAATCCAACGTCCGCTTTCCTGAACTCGAAGCCCGTGTAGGCCAATTCTGGAAGACGGCGCGTATCTACCAGAAATCGCTCGAGCAGCGCGCCGGCTGCGAACGGTTCGTGTTCTACGAAGGACCCCCAACGGCCAACGGCATGCCTCACCCGGGGCACTGTCTGACCCGCGCGATCAAGGACCTCTTTCCGCGCTATCAAACGATGCGCGGCAAGCTCTGTGAGCGCAAGGCGGGCTGGGACACGCACGGGCTGCCGGTCGAGGTCGAAGTCTGCAAGGAACTCGGCATTCATGCCAAGGAGGAGATTGAAGCGTACGGCATCGAGCCGTTCATTCAAAAATGCCAGCAATCGGTCTGGCGCTACATGCAAGAATGGGAGCGACTTACGGAGCGGCTTGGTTTTTGGGTCGATCTGCGCGACGCCTACGTCACTTATCATCAAACCTACATCGAGAGCGTTTGGTGGTCGCTAAAAGAGTTATTCGACCGCGGCCTGCTCTATCAGGGGCATAAGATCGTCTGGTGGTGGGCACAAGGCGGGACTGCCCTTTCGGCCGGCGAGGTTGGCCAGGGCTATCGCGAAGTCGCCGACCCGAGCGTGTACGTGAAGTTCCCCATCGTGATGGACGAACGAGCGAAGGCGCTGGACCTATCGGAAAATACGAGTCTGCTCGTCTGGACGACGACGCCTTGGACGTTGCCGAGCAATCAATTCGCCGCGGTGCATCCGGAGCTTGAATACGTGCTAATGTCAGAGCACGAAAAAATAGATGCAAAACATAGCGAAACATCAGGCTCGCAAAGCGCGACGGCCGCCGGAAGCCGCTTGATTGTCGCTGCGGCACTTGTTGAGACGCTCGCGCATAAAAAAGCAAGCGCCGAGTTCAAGCTCGAGAAACGCTTCTTAGGGCGCGAGCTGATCGCCTTGCGCTATCGTCCGCCATTTTCAAACTTTTACGACAATCCACTCAAGTGGGGGCTATATTCCGGTGAAGTGCCAAGCGAGGGAATGGATTCGCAGATTAAAAAAGACATGGACCAATTTATGCGCAACAGGCAATCCGAGTTTCTGCTCACATGGAGAATAGTCGAAGCGGATTTCGTTACTACTGACACGGGAACAGGCGTCGTACATATTGCTCCAGCATTCGGTGAGGACGATTATTCTATCCTTCAAGAATACCAAGGGATTGATGTTACTGAAGGATCGAATCATCACTATACGGCCGAATTGCTTTGCCCCGTCGCTCCGGACGGCAAGTTCACCGCCGAAGGTCCGGACTATTGCCGCGGGCGCTGGGTCAAGGATTGCGACCGCGATATCATTCGCGATTTGAAACAGCGCGGCTTGCTCTTTCACCAAGAACAGTACTTGCACGAATATCCGTTTTGCTGGCGCGCCGAGGAAGATCCGCTGATCCAGTATCCGCGTGAAAGCTGGTTCATCCGCACCAGCAATTACAAAGAGCAAATGCTGGAAAACAACAGCCACATTCACTGGCTGCCGGAGCATATCAAAGACGGCCGGTTCGGCAATTTTCTGGCCACCAATGTTGATTGGGCTCTGTCGCGCGAACGCTATTGGGGAACACCGCTGCCGATCTGGGTCTGCCAGCAGACCGAAAAAATGGAAGCAATCGCGAGCTACGACGAGTTGCTCGCCAAGCCCGGCCTGCAAGGGCTCGATGTTTGGGAGGCGGCCAGGTCGGCAAATCCGGAACTCGCCGAAGACCTGAAGGTGCACAAACCGTACATCGACGCGCTCACGTACGATTCGCCGTTCGCGGCCGGCGCGCGGATGCGCCGCGTCAGCGAAGTAATCGACTGCTGGTACGACTCCGGCGCCATGCCCTTCGCCCAATGGGGCTATCCGCATCACCACCAGGACAAATTCGCCGCGCAGTTTCCGGCCGATTTTATCAGCGAAGCGATCGACCAAACCCGCGGTTGGTTCTATAGCCAACTTGCCATCAGCACGCTCCTCTTTGGCCAGCACGACGAAGCGGTCGAGAAAAAACCGTATCCGCACGATTTCAAAAACTGCATCGTGCTCGGGCTGATGCTTGGCGAAGACGGTCAGAAGATGTCGAAGAGCAAACGCAACTACCGCGAGCCGAACGAGATTTTCGATCGCTATGGAGCGGACGCCCTTCGCTGGTATTTTTTCGCCAATCAGCCGCCGTGGACCTCGATTCGCTATAGCGAACGAGCCATCAAAGAGAGCATCCCTGAGTTTTTGCTACGGCTCTGGAATGTCTACAGCTTTTTTGTGATCTATGCGAACATTGACGGGTTTCAACCGATCGCGGCATTCGATAGGCGCCCGTCCGAATCGCTTGCCGCGGCCGACTTGTCCGAGAATGCCGAGTTGCCCCCGTCCGCGCCCGAGTTGGGCGAGCTCGATCGCTGGATTTTGAGCGAACTTCATCGCACGGTCCAGTTTGTGACCGAGCGGATGGACGCTTACGACAATTTTGCCGCGTGCGGCCGGATTACGGAGTTCGTCGATGGACTGTCGAATTGGTACGTTCGCAGCAGCCGCGATCGATTTTGGGCCGGAGACAAGCGTTCGCCGGACAAACTGGCCGCTTATGAAACGCTCTACGAGTGCTTGGTCACCACCGCCAAACTGATCGCCCCGTTCGTCCCGTTTCTGGCGGAGGCCTTGTGGCAAAACCTCAAAAAGCCGCTGGCCAGCCCGCCCGAAAGCGTCCATTTGTGCGATTACCCGGTTGCGGACGAGACCGCCGTTGATCGGCCGCTGTCGGAACGGATGGCTTTGGTGCGCGAGATCGCTTCGCTCGGGCGAGCGGCTCGCATGAATGCGAAGTTGAAGGTTCGCCAGCCTCTCGACAAGGTTGAAGTGATCTTGTCGGAAGCATGCCGCGCGCAGCATGCGTGGCTGGCGGAACATGCGGCATTGATCGCGTCCGAGTTGAACGTCAAACAGGTTGAGTTCTCCGCGCGGGCCGATCAATACATCACGTACACGATTTTGCCCGACTTGAAAAAGCTCGGCCCGAAGCTCGGCAAGCAACTGCCGGCGGTGAAGCAAGCCTTGGCGGGAGCCGACGGCGGCCTGCTGCTGGCCGAGCTTGAGGCGCACGGCCAAGTGACGCTACCTCTGGCTGCCGGGCCGGTCGTGTTGGACAAAGACGACTTGCAGATCCGGCTGGCCGCGAAAGAGGGCTGGGCCGCGGCGCAAGGCCAAGAGTGCGTGGTGGTGCTCGCCACCGAATTATCGCCGGTCTTGCTGCGCGAGGGGCACGCCCGCGAATTGGTGCATGCGATTCAAACGCGGCGCAAGGAGCTCGCCCTCGAATTCACCGATCGGATTCGGATCGGCCTCGACACGGACGACAAGCCATTGAAACAGGCAGTCGAACAGTTTCGGACCTATATCATGGCGGAGACTTTGGCGGCGGAATTTGAATTCAAACCGATCGCCGCGGTCGAGGCGGTCGAGCTGAAAATCAGCGACCTGCCTGCGCGATTGTTCGTGACCAAAGCGTAACCGCTGCGTGACCAAAGCGTAACCGCTGCGTGATCAAAGCGTAACCAGCGATGGAGTGCGTCCAGGCCGCGCGTTTCCGGCGGATTTTCGCGGGCGTGCGATTCCGATGTAGGGTGGGACAAGCACGGCGCACGCCGTGCGTGGGCCCACCATGGTCAGCGGGATTTTCGCGGGCGTGCGATGCGGCGCAGGGGTTGGTGGTCAGGTCCGGCAGAGGCTGGTGGTCAGGTCCGCGGGCGTGCGATAAGGTGCCGAGATTGTTGGCCGGTCCGGCCGACGTTGGTGGGCCTGCGCTCGCTGCGCGAGCTGGTCCGCACCCTACAATTTCAGCGGCGCGACGCGCAGATTGTCGTTGCGAGGCGCTTTTGTAGGGTGGGACAAGCACGGCGCACGCCGTGCGTGGGCCCACCATGGTCAGCGGGATTTTCGCGGGCGTGCGATGCGGCGCAGGGGTTGGTGGTCAGGTCCGGCA
>DASRSE010000224.1:0-1653 GCA_035656655.1 Pirellulales bacterium | reverse complement strand
CCGCATATCCCTTGCCCAAATCGTGCAACAACGCCGCCAAATGCAGCGTCGATTTCTGCCGGATCGACCGATACACTTCGCCCGGCACGCCCGGGTCGTTTTGCAACTTTGTCAGGTACTCCACCACGCGAATCGAATGCTCATCGACCGTGAACCGATGATACGCATTGAACTGCAAGAGACCGCGCGCGTGCGTCATGTCCGGAATCAATTGTTCCAGCAGCCGCAATTCGTGCAGCTTCCGCAAGAGCTCGCCCAACCGCGCCGGCCGCGCCAGCAGCGACATGAATCGCTCGCTCACTTCGCGCGGCAACGGCTCGTCGGCCGCCGCCGGTTCGCGGTTGAGCATCGCCGTCCGAATCGCCTGCCACGTCTCGTGCTCGATTCGCTTGTCGTACAAGTTCGCCAGGTCCAACAGCCGCAGCGCCTCGGCCAGATTCCGCCGCACTTTCGCCGCTCCGCGGCCGGTGGCCGAAATCGTCGTCGGCCCCACGCGAAAATCGCCCTCGAACTGGTGGCTGATGAGCGGATAAACGAACCACCACCAGGCCCGCCGCGAATGGGCCCCCGCCGCCAAATGGGCCGCAATTTCCCGCACGGCGCTCGTATGTTGAAAATACTCCCGCATGAACTGCTCGACCGGCAACAAGCCCGCCACCTCGGGATAATGCCGCCTGCCGCCGATCCGCAATTGCTCCGCCCGCTCCAAAACATCCTCCGCCTTCCCGTGCTGAAAATGCAAATCATTTCGCACCCACAACAAAAAATCGCGAGCCGCCCGCAACCTCCGCTGCTCGTCCTTGGTCAGCCAACCCCGCTCCGTGAGCGCGTCGAATTCGTTTTCCCCATAGCGGATAAAGCCGACCCAGCGAATGAACTGCAAATCGCGCAGCCCCCCCCGCGACCGCTTCACGTTCGGCTCCAGCAAAAACACGGTCTCGCCGAATTTGCCCCGCTCCTCGCGCCGCGCCTCATCCGTTTTCGAGAGCAGCCGCCGCCAATTCCGCTTCGTCAGTCGGCGAAACCGCCGGTCGAACGCATCAAACAGCGGCGCCTCCCCGGCAATCAGCCGCGATTCGCACAGCGAGGTCAACACCGTCGCATCGGTCATCGCCATCTCGCAGGCTTCGGCCGCCGTGCGGGCCGCAAATCCGATGTCGAGCCCCGTGTCGTACAAATTCTGCGAAAATCGCCGGATCACCCTTTCGATGGTCTCGCGCTTCCGCGGCGCGTGCAGCAGCATCACGTCCAAATCCGAATACGGCGCCATCGCCCGCCGCCCGAAGCCGCTATGAGCGATCACCGCGGTCGCGGTCTCCGCCTCGGCCCGCGCCTCCGCCGGCAAATCCGCCACCGCATCGCGCCACAGATCGATGACGATCCCTTCGAGCAAATCCGTAAAATGCGCGCAGACCTGCACGCCCGGCGAGCCGCTGTCATGCTGCTTCCGCAGCTTTTCCCTCCCCGCCGCAATGGCTTCCCTGGCCGCCAGCACCGCCGGACTAATTTTCGGCATCGTGCCCGATGCGCTAGGGCTGATACCCTTTCTCAAATCAGGAGTTGATGCCATTCAAGCCAGGCTATGATGAGGTCTGCGGGTATCAGCACGGTTTATCGTAAGAAATGTGCTATTGATAGCAACCGCAGCATCTG
>DASRSE010000223.1:0-25848 GCA_035656655.1 Pirellulales bacterium | reverse complement strand
CAGGGGCTGGAAAAGCATCGCCGCCGTGCTACACTCTGTCTTCATCGGGCTGCCTCCTTGCTCGTGATAAAGGTGTCGTCAATAACACACTTTATGACACAAGTGGCAGCCCTTTTCTATTGGGGCTGTGAGAAATGCGGGTTAGGAGACCGACCGAGAGTCTTGCCTGGCCTAGCGGAGGTTGCTACGATGCAAGTGGCAATGGGCCTGCTCTGTTCGTGCTGTTCGACTGCAAATTTTCTGGAAGCCGATACAAAGCCTGTTGGAACCCGTCATATTGGACTTGGCCGCGTGTATAGCCGACGCCCGGACTCACGTTCCGGAACCAGCGGCCGGATCACACAACCCGGGTCTTTAGGGTTCCCCTTTTTGGATAACGGGCTTCTGAAAACCGCGTCGCCACGACAGTCCGGTGGACCGATTGCCTTTTTCTTGCGCGGAGTGATTGTATGACGCCTCTCTCCTCGGATTTGGCCGCGCGGCGCGATCGCTTGGTCGAGTCGATCCGCGGCCTCGGCCGCTGCGCGGTCGCCTATTCGGGCGGGGTCGATAGCGCGGTCGTGGCCCAAGCGGCCCACTTGGCCCTCGGCCAGGGCGCCGTCGCGGTGACGGCGGTCAGCGCCAGCTTGGCCGCCGGCGAATTGGAGAACGCTCGGCAGATCGCCGCGCGAATTGGAATCCGCCACGTCGAACTATCGACGCACGAATTCGACAATCCGGGCTATGTCCAAAATGCGCCCGATCGCTGTTATCACTGCAAGACCGAACTCTACTCGCAACTCGAGCAATGGTGCGCGCCGCTCGAGGTGGACGCGATTCTTAACGGGGCTAATTTCGACGACCAAGGGGACTATCGGCCTGGCATGACCGCCGCCCGCGAACATCGGGTCAAGAGTCCGCTGCTAGAACTTGGTTTCCGCAAGGAAGACGTTCGGCGCTTGGCCGAACATTGGAATCTGCCGGTTTGGGACAAGCCAGCGAGTCCTTGCCTCTCGAGCCGCGTCGCCTATGGCGAGGCCGTTACGCCGGAACGCTTGCAACGGATCGACCAAGCCGAGCAGTATCTGCGCGAACTCGGCTTGCGCACCGTGCGAGTCCGTTATCACCGAGGCGATCTGGCGCGCTTGGAAGTCCCGCCCGAGGCGTTCGCGCGGCTGTGCGAACCGGAGGTTCGCGAACCGTTGCTCGCACGGATGAAGCACTTGGGCTTCAAATATGTGACGCTGGATTTGGCTGGATTTCGCTCCGGCAGTTTGAACGACGCGCTCGCCGATCGTCCGGCGGTCGTGCAAATTGACCTGTCGCAGGTCGCTCCGCAGTCGCCAGACTGAGGCGATGGCGGAGCGTCGTTCGTTTCGTACACGCGGCATCTTGCCGCGTCGGTGATTCGCGATTGGGTTTTGCAGCGGCCCGGCAGCCGCCGGTACGAAAGATCCCTGCTACGTTCGGCGGTTGTTCCGACCTGCTTCGTCTCAAGCAGAGCCGTAGAAGCTGGCGACGTTCAAGCCCGTTTGTTGCCGGACGAGCGCCGCGAGCGCATCGACCTCGGCCGGAGGGAGCGGGGTGACGAAGCTTTCAGCCGGCTGCCGCGCGACCGTGTAGATTTGCACTAGCTTGAGTTGTCCTCCGGCCGCCGTGATCTCATTCAGCCGGTCGCAAAACGCGAGTTGCTCGGCCGTGCTAGGAGGCTCGCCGTCGATTCGCATGAAGAGCGATTGAATCACCAGCGGCCGCACCCGGGCGGCGGCCGTGATGTTGTCGAGGATCTGCCGGAACGGTATTGAAGTGCGCTCGACCAATTTGTAGTAGGCTTCGGTTCCGCTCTCGAGCTTGGCCCAGATTTCTCCTTGGTGCGCATCGAGGATTTGCAATCCGCGCTGCACATGTTCGCGATGAAACATGCTGGCGTTGGTGATCAGCACCATTTTGACCGCGTCGAGGTGATGCTGGTCCTTGAGTTCGGCGCAGCGGCGCATGATTTCATCAAAGTTTTTGTACGTCGTCGGCTCGCCGTCGCCGCTGAAGGCGATATCGTTCAAGCGGCGGAAATCGGGCGGCGCCGCGTGAAAGGCCTCGTGCGCCCAGATGTCCGGCGAACTTGCCCAGCCAAGCATCGCCTCGAGCTCGGCCAGCAGTTGCGGCAAATCGACAAATGTCGTTTCACTCTGCCGCGTGCGATCGACTTGGCAATAAATGCAGTCGAAATTGCAGATTTTGTCAGGGTTCAGGTTCACCCCGATCGACAGACCATGCGAACGGCGGCTCACGACCGGATAGACGAACCGGTTGTGTTCAAACGAGCGCGAATGCTGCGTGAAAATGACGTTCGACACGGGGGCCAAGCGCAAGAGAAACAGGCTAACTTTTATGCAGGACGGTAAACTCGTCCATCGTAATCGTGGTCAGCTCGCCGTCGTCGCGCTTCAGTACGAGATAATCGCTGAACACGCGGTCGTCGCCATTGCGGCGAAAATGCAAGCTGTGGCGGCGGCGCTCTTTGCGCAAGACCGTCCCGACCGTGCGCGCGTGCCACCGGTCGCGCCCGACTTTGACCTCGTGGTCGATCTCGACCCGCTCGCCAGGTTGCAACTCTGCATAAATCTCGCGGGCTTTAGCTTCGGCAGGAGTCATGGACAAAGCGCCTCGATGCGAATGGTTCGGGACCGGGGGAAGAGGGGCAAGGAGCCAAGGGCGGTTTGAAGACGGACTGGGGTCGATCGGGCCGCTTTACGGCGATCTCATTTGAGCGCTTACGGCACTTCTTTCGGATTCACGAACTGCATCATCTTCCGCAGGCGGAGGCCGACTTCTTCGATCGGATGCTGGCGCTCGTTGCGACGGGTGGCTTTGAACGATGGCGCTCCCGCCTTGTTTTCTAAAATCCAATCGCGGGCGAACTTGCCGGTTTGGATTTCGGTCAAGATTTTTTTCATTTCGGCCTTGGTCTCGGCGGTGACAATGCGCGGCCCGCGGGTGTAATCGCCGTATTCCGCCGTGTTGGACACGCTGTAGCGCATGTAGTTCAAGCCGCCTTGATAGAACAAGTCGACGATCAGCTTCAATTCATGCATGCATTCGAAATAGGCCATTTCAGGTTGATAGCCGGCCTCGACCAAGGTTTCAAAGCCGGCCTTGACCAGCGCGCTGACGCCGCCGCAGAGCACGGCCTGTTCGCCGAACAGGTCGGTCTCCGTCTCCTCGGCAAAGGTCGTTTCGATGACGCCGCCGCGGGTTCCGCCAATTCCCTTGGCATAGGCCAGAGCGGTCTGCCGCGTGAGCTTGCTGGCGTTGGGCCCGAACGCGACGAGGCACGGCACGCCGCCCCCCTTTTCGTATTCGCTCCGGACGAGATGCCCCGGCCCCTTCGGCGCGACCAGCATCGTGTCGATTCCGGCCGGCGGTTCGACCTGCCCGAAATGTATGTTAAACCCGTGCGAGCACATCAAAATGTTGCCCGGCGACAAATTCGGCCGAATCGCTTGGCGATAGGCGTCGCCTTGGACTTCGTCGGGCAAGAGGATGTTGATGATGTCGGCTTGCTTGGTCGCCTCTTCAATCGTCACGGGCTTGAAGCCGTGGCTAACAGCCGAGTCGTAGTTCGGTCCGCCCGGCCGCTGACCGACAACCACGTCGCAACCGCTATCGCGGAGATTCTGGGCCTGCGCATGCCCTTGCGAACCATATCCCAAGATGGCAATTTTCTTGCCTTTTAGCACGGCCAAATCGGCGTCGCTGTCGTAATAGATTTTGAGCATTTCGGAGAGGGTGAGGGGTGAGAATTCGAAATCCGAACTCGAGGTGATGGTTTCTGATGCGGCAACATCCGCCAGCGAAGCGTTTGCGGATGTTGCTGACCGCCGGCGGAGTTCGTCCACGCAACGCGAATTGGCGATCGTCTCCGGTTCAAGCAAAGTCGTCCGGCTGCGCCTTTTCGGCCACGCCCAAGGCTTCTTGATCGTGGTTCGTCGCTTCGGCATGGGCGATGCCGCGGACCATCGCAATTCGGCCGGTGCGGACCAGTTCCACGATTCCATATGGCCGCATCAGGTCTATAAACGCTTGGATCTTCCGCTCTTGGCCCGAGATCTCGACGATCAGGTCTCGCGGGCTGACGTCGACGATTCGCCCACGAAACACGTCGGCCAACTCGCAAACCGCGCTGCGGTGAGGGCCGGCCGGCGCGTTGACTTTAATCAACATCAGGTCGCGTTCGACAAAATCCTTCGAGCTGATGTCGTCCACATGCACGACCGTGACGATCTTTTCCAACTGCCGCCGGACTTGCTCGAGCACCCGATTATCGCCGACGACGACAAACGTCATCCGCGACAAATTCGGCTCCTCGGTCTCGCCGACCGCCAAGCTGTCGATGTTATAGCCGCGCGAAGCGAGCATGCCCGAGATATGGGCCAAAACGCCCGGCACGTTCTGCACGACCGCCGACAACACATGACGCATGAACTTACCTCGGAGGGAAGAAACCAGCATGATAATCCGCCTCGAAACAGCCGGCAAGGGGCCCGCGCCGCGAACCGAATTGCGGCCTGCTTACGGCCCCCGCGCCGTGGCTCCTGGGCATTCGGAAGTTCGTCCGATTCAGCGTAGCTGCAATTGCCTGACGTGGAAAATAAGTGCGCGGAAGCCCCGATCGCGGCCGCCAAACTGTAAAGTTTGGCAGCCAGCGCAGGCCCCGCCGCGGGCGCTGCTGAGAAGACACGCCCGGCCGCGAAAGTTATCACTTCGGCAGCGAATCGAGGATATGCTGTCGTTGCGTCAGAATCGAAAAGGTTAAATAGCCGTCCAGCGCCGTCGGCTCGTCCAGATTAGCGGAGCTCGCAGCGTCCGCCGCGTCCGGCGTTTTGGCAGTCGTGCTGGGGGTCGGAGCGGGCTTGACTGCGACCGCCGTGGTGGACGTGCCCGGACCTAGTTTCGCCACGTCCGCTTTATACTGATTCGTCAGGTGAGTCATCTTCTGCTGCAGCGCCGTGATTTCGCCTTTGAGCTTGGTGGCTTGCGATTTGAGCTTGTCGTAGTCCTGCTGGATTTTGCGGGCATCATTCTGGTCCCTTTGCGCTTCGGCGCGAAGCGAGGCGGCCATCTTGGGATTCTTGGCCGCTTCCGCCTCCTTCGATTTGGCCGAGCTTTGGGCCTGCGCGCTTCGCTGCTGCAAGCCATTGGCCTCCGCGGCGAGCTTGTCGAATTCAGCTTGATCGGCCGCGACCTTTTTCTTCAAGTCTTCTTCGTCTTTGAGAAACTTCGTTTTGAGCGCAGCCGCTTTCGGATTGCCGCCGGCCGTCAAGCTCACCCCGTTGGCGGAGGCGGTCGGCGCGGTTGCTGCATTGTCGGCAGGGGTTGTGGCGGGCTTCGCGCCGGCCGCTTCGGAAATCGCGGCGAACTTTTTGAACACGCGGTCGCGGCCTTGCTCGAAAGCGCCAAGCACGGCCGGATGCAGGCCATTCTTCACCAGCTTTTCACGCTGATCCAGCTTCGCGTTGACGAGCTTGCCTGCCCCCGGACCGGCGAAGTAGCCAAAGATTTCGCCGAGCATGCGGGCAGCGTCGAGTTCAACACCCGTTGGCGTTTGGCCGGTGTTGTCTTTCGGCAGATGGACCGCCAAGGCCATCATGCTCGGCAACATCGCGTCGTATTCGTTGCGTTCGGCATGGAGCCAAATCTGCGCCTCGCGAGCGATCAAATCATCCGGATGGTCTTTGACAATCGCGTCGACCGTGATGAGCGCGTCCGGAAAACGAGGTACATGCATCTGCACCAACGCCCAAGCCAGATCGGGCCGCGCGTCTTTCATGATCAGATCTTTGGCTTTGTCGCGATGGCCGGCGGCGAGCGCCAAACTACTCGTCTTTGTGCTCCAGCCATCATCAAAAACCCCTTTCACTTCTTCCGTAAAGGGAGCGTCGTTGTCGGCCGCCAGCAACTGCGTTGAGCACGCCGCGCACGACAGGAACAGTGCCAGCGGAACCATTTTGCAAGACGCAAGCATGGCAAGCCTCAATAAGTAAAGGACGGCAGATCCGTTGAACGGCGGCCGGCGCACGCATCCAGCGATGCGCGACCGCCTCAGCGCGTGATTCTAGCTGCGCCTCCGGACGCATGCAAAGAAAGCCACTCGCTTCCTTGAGATTGTGCGGTTCGGGTTACCGCAACGGTTCGCCCGCCCCACAGATTCGCCGAGCCAGCCAGCCGCGCGACAAGTCGGGTTCCACAAGCTGCGCAGGCCGGCCGAGCGCTTTCAGGATTGCCGCGGCCGCGGAATGACCGCTCCGGACCGCTCCTTCCATCGTCGCGGGCCAGCCCGTATCGGTCCAGTCGCCGGCTAAGGCGAAGTGCGGAAATCGCGTGGCCTGAGCGGGACGCGCGGCCGAAACGCCAGGCTGCACAGAGAACACCGCTTGCGGGTCGGTCACTATTCTCGAACGCAAGAGCTGCGCGTCGCGCGCGCCGGGAAACACCGCTTTAAGATCATCGCAAACTTCGGCGATCAGGCTTTCGCGCGGCCGGCCCTGCAATTCGCGCGACGCGCTGATCACGACTTGATAATAGTGCTCGCCGGGCAGCGCGCGATCGGCGGCCGTTGCGCCGCGTGGAGACCGTGCTTTCGCAAATATCCATTGGCTCAAGCGATCAACCAAGACCGCATGGGGCAAATCGGTCAGCGGTCGATTGAACCAGAGGTGGACCCCCGAGATCGGCGAGGCCGCGATAGTTCCAGCCGCCGCCAGATTCTTCAACTGTACAAACAGCTCGGGCGCCAAGACATTCTCGATGCGCCGCCAAGGAACGGCCACGATCGCTGCCGCGTAGTGCTGTGGCTCCGACTCCTTGGCTTGCAAACGGACCTGATCCGCGCCCGGAATGGTCAACCGCGCCACGGACGTTTCAAGTTGAATCGCAACGCCGCGCGCGCGGAGCCAGTCACCGATCTGGTGATGATACAGTTCGCCCAAGGGAACGGTGGGGACATACATCTCATGGGCCGTGCGGGCCGCCATGAAGCCATCGACGAAAACCTTGCGGGCTGCGGAGAGCGACGCCCGCTCGACCGATTCGCCCAGCGCGCTGACCAAAATCACCGCCCAAAATCGCTCGATCGCGCCGGTCGATTCGCCCTGCGCGCGGAGCCAAGCGCCGATGGTCGGGCCGCCGGGCAAATCGGCCGGCGCCGTTTTCGTCAGCCGCAGCATCGTCCGAATAATCTGCACCCGTTGCCGCGCGGTCAAGAACTTCAAGCCCCACAGCGCCGGCAATAAGTGAAGGGGCGGCGGCAGAAACCGGCTCGCGATCAGGTCCGACCGCCGGCCCGCGCGGTCAAAGAAATAGAGCCGCGGTTCGCGGCGCAAGAGTCGGTCGATGCCGGTCCGCCGCGCGAACTGAAAAAAATTCGTGCAGCACCCCAAGACAACATGTTGGCAATGATCGAGCCATTCGCCCGACTCCGGGTCAAAAAACGAGCCGGCGCGGCCGCCCAGTTGGCGGCGGGCCTCGAACAATTCGACGGCGCAGCCATGTTCCGCCAGCGCGGCGGCGGCCGCGAGCCCGGCTACGCCGCCGCCCACCACGGCAACCGCTGGCGAAATTGCTGTTCCTGCGGCGCTGCTCACGGCAACGACTCCGCGACGGCGCGCCGCGCCGCCGATAGCGTTCGCGGGCGGCCGAGCAACCACTTCGCCGCCAAGCTCCATTTCTTGCGGCGACCGAGGCGAATCCGGCTTGTCAACACGGCCGCCGGGCGATGGGCGATTTCCGCCAACAGGGCATGGTACGTCTCGAACATGAGCCCGAAGATCGCTCGTCCATCGCGATCGAGAAATGTTTCCAAGTCGCGCGCTCGTTGATAGAGCGTTTCGGTCTGGGCGAGTTGTTCTTCCATCAGGCGGAAAAACGCCCCGTTCGCCACGCCGCGGCGCAAATCGTCCCAGCGATAGCCGTGCCGCTCAAGCGCCGTCCGCGGCAGATAACATCGGCCCTGGGCGGCATCCTCAGCCAGATCGCGGAGGATGTTCGTTCTTTGAAACGCTTGACCACATTGCTCGGCCGGTTCCAGCGCCGCGGCAGCGGAGAAGCCCCAAATATGCAAGCAGGCGAACCCGACGACCGACGCGACATGGTGGCAATAATCGGCCACCTCCTCGTCCGTTTCATATTGCCGCTCATTCAAGTCCATCTCCACGCCATCCAGCGCCGCGACGAGATAGTCGGGCGGAATCGCATATCGCCGGACCGCGTCGGCCAGCGCGGGAAAGATCGGCCCCGACGGCCGGCCTGCCAGCGCGGCAAGCAAAGCCGCGCGGTGCGCGGCGAGGCGCGCTTGCCGGCTTGACAACGGCGCGGCATTATCGCCGATATCGTCGGCCACGCGCAGGAACGCGTACAAGGCCGACATGGCTTGCCGCTTCGCGCGCGGCAGCAACCAAAACGAGAGGTAAAAGCTCGACGCCGAGCGGCGCGCGATCCGCGCGCATTGCCGATAGCTCGCCTCTAGCGCGGGATCGTTCATCGGCGCTCCTCGGCCGCCGCCGGAAGATTGCGCCAGCTTTGCCAGGCGATGCCGAGCTTGTCGCGTTTGGTCAGGACGGGGCGCTGCGACCACACGTCGTAATCCAGATCGCGGATTTTGCGGACGATCGCCAAGCCCCCTTGCAAGAACAGCGCCATCTGCCAACGCAGTCCGCGCGGCATCAAGCCGGGCAAATCGCGGCCCCCTTGCAGCAACTCCGCGGCGCGATCGACTTCGATTTTCAGCAGCCGGCGGAAGGCTTCGTTGGCGGCCTGTTTCGCGAACTGGGCTTCGTCGTAGCCGGCGACGCGCCATGTTTCGTGAGGAAGATAGATGCGCCCGCGTTCATAGTCGCGGCGGACATCCTGACAAAAGTTGATCCATTGCAGCCCGCTGCAAATCGAGTTCGACAGCGCGACCCGGCGCGGCGTGTGACAGCGGCCTAGGTAAAGGACTAAGCGTCCGACGGGATCGGCCGAATGGCGGCAATAGCCGAGGAGCTCATCGGCGGTGGCATAGCGCGTTTGCCGCTGATCTTGGCGAAAGGCGGTGAGCAAATCGCGAAACGGCTCGGCGGGAATGTCGAATTCTTCGATCGTCTCGCGGAGGGCGACAAACACCGGGTGGGTCGCCGTCCCCGCGTAGCAAGCGTCCAACTCGTGCTCCCACCAGTTCAAGAGCGACTCGCTGCGAGCCGGGTCGCCGACTTCGTCCGCCAGATCGTCGGCCCAGCGACAATAGGCATAAATCGGGTAAAAATGGGCCCGCAGCCGCGCGGGAAGAAACCAACTGCCGACTTTAAAATTCTCGTAGTGGGTTTGCGCGAGCCGGCGGCAATAATCGCGCGCGGCCTCCGGCGTCGGCGGGCGGCGCGGCGAGGTTGGACCAAACTGGGCCAATTCAGCGGTGAAAGACGAGGCCGGCATGCGGTTGTTGTTCGGGGGAGACAAGGAGGGGGAAAGCCGAAGGCGGGACATTCGTCTACCCAACTTTTCCACGACCTATTATGATGAAATCAGACTGGTTCTGAAAGTCGAACTCCGCCGGTACGCCCTTTATGAAGATAATCTTAGCCAGCCCGCGCGGTTTCTGTGCCGGCGTGAACATGGCGATTGACACGCTCGATCAGGCATTGCAACTGTGCGGCGCGCCGGTCTACGTGTATCACGAAATCGTGCACAACAAGTATGTCGTCGAGCGGTTTCGCAAAGACGGCGCGATCTTTGTCGACGATCTGCGCGAGGTGCCCAACGGCGCCTGGTTGCTCTATTCGGCCCACGGGGTCTCGCCCGAGATTCGCGCGGTCGCCAAACAGAACCAGCTCAAGACGATCGACGCGACCTGCCCCCTGGTGACGAAGGTCCACCTCGAAGCGATCCGCTTTGCCAAACAAGGCTATAAAATCGTCTTGATCGGGCACGACGGCCACGACGAGGTGATCGGCACCATGGGCGAAGCTCCCGATGCGTTTGTGCTGGTCGAATCGACCGACGATGTGGATGCGTTGCAAGTGGGCCCGGAAACGAAGCTAGCTTATCTCACGCAAACGACACTGTCCGTCGACGATGCGAATCGCATCATCGATCGCCTGAAAGAGCGCTTTCCGGCGGTCGTCGGCCCGCCCAAAGAAGATATTTGCTACGCGACCCAAAACCGCCAAGAGGCGGTCCGCCTGCTCTCGCAAGGCGCCGATCTGGTGCTCGTATTAGGGAGCCAGAATAGCAGCAACAGCCAACGGCTGGCCGAGCTGGCGCGGGAAAATGGCGTGCATGCGTTCTTGGTCGACGGAGCGGCCGACATCGAAAAACGCTGGTTTCGCGGCGATGAAACGGTCGTCGTGACGGCCGGCGCCAGCGCCCCCGAAACGGTTGTCGAAGAGGTCGTCGAGTTTCTCAAGCTACATTACCAAGCGACCGTCGAAACACGCTCGATTCGCCAAGAAGAAGTCTACTTCCCCTTGCCGAAAGAATTGCGGATGCTCACTCAATTGGCCGCGCAGGGCAGCGGCGCATGACGGCCAAAACTCCCAGCGGTTCAAGTCCTGGCGATCCCGGTCCGTCTACGCCGATCTGGCGCGGAATCTTGTCGGAATGGCCCCTGTTGGCGAGCGTCACGACCGGCGCGCTGTTTGTGGCCTTTGGCGGCGGCTGGCTGGCCGATCTGTCCAATCCGCTCTGGTACGCGTTCATCATGGCGTGGCTGTTTGGGGTCATCTTGGCCGCCGCGTTTTCCGTCGTCCATCACGCTGAAGCCTTGGCCGAACGGTTGGGGGAACCGCTCGGAACGTTGATCTTGACGCTGGCGGTGACCGGCATCGAGGTCATGATGATTTCGGCGGTCATGTATGCCGGTCCCGGCAACGCCGCGATGGCCCGCGATGCGATGTTCGCCGTCATCATGATCGTCATGAACGGCATGGTCGGGCTGGCGCTGTTGCTAGGCGGCCTGCGGTTCCGCGAGCAAACGTATAATTTAGCCGGCGCCAATGCGTTTCTCGCGGTGATTGTGCCGCTGGGCGTGCTGGGGCTTGTCATCCCGAACTTCACGCACTCCTCGCCGGGCCCGACCCTGTCGTCGCTGCATTCGATTTTTTTGATTGTGATGGCGCTCAGTTTGTACGCCGTCTTCTTGGCGATCCAAAATGTCGTACATCGCGATTACTTTCTTGATCCCGCGGAGGGAGCGGCGCGGACGCCGGCAACGGCCGGACATGCGGGCGAGGCGGCACACCCGGCCCCCTCGCTCGTCTACCACGGCTTGCTGCTGGTGGTGAACATCTTGCCGCTCGTGCTGTTGTCGAAGAAGCTCGCGATTCCGATCGAGCACGGGATCGATACGTTGCATGCGCCGGCGGCGATGGGGGGCTTTTTGGTGGCCATCCTGATCCTTTCGCCGGAATCGCTCGGCGCGATTCGCGCCGCTCTGCGCAACCAGCTCCAGCGCGCCGTGAACATTCTGCTCGGTTCGGTCTTGGCAACGATCAGTCTCACCATCCCGAGCGTGCTGGTGATCGGTTTTCTGACCAATCGCGAGATTGTGCTCGGGTTGGACGAGGTCGGCATGATTCTGCTCGTTTTGACGTTGGCCGTGAGCGCGATCACGTTCAATAGCCAAAAAACCAATGTGCTGCTCGGGGCGGTTCATCTGATTCTGTTCGTCGCCTATCTGATGCTGATGTTCGACCGCTGAGCAGGCCGAGGCGCGCCGCCCGCGCTGCCAAAAGCCCCGAGAGCCCGCCCTCAGGGGAAATCAATTTGCACCGCACTGGCCGCCGCGATAGAGTAATTGGCGGGCATTGGTTGGCCTACTCCGTTTCCCCTTTTCTGCTACACCGACGATCTCCCGGAGCCACCTCATGAAATGGTCTCTCGTTTTGGCGCTGCTCGTGGCAATCGGTTCGAGCGCTTCGGCCCAAGAGTGGGCGAAGGCGAAGCTGGAAAAATCTCCGCGCCATCAGGAATGGGTCAAAGTCAAGCACGGCCAGCGCGAGGTGAACTGTTTCATTGTTTATCCCGAAGTGAAGGAGAAAGCGACCGCGGTCGTCTTCATCCACGAGATTTTCGGCCTCAGCGATTGGGTTCGCAGCGCGGCCGACGAGTTGGCGGCCGAAGGCTATATCGTGATCGTGCCGGACCTGGTATCAGGCATGGGCCCCAAAGGGGGCGGCAGCGAAGAATACACGCGCGACTCGATCACCAAGGCGGTCTCGAGCCTGCCGCCGGACCAGGTCACCGCCGATCTGAACGCCGTGGTGAAGTATGTGAGCGAATTGCCTGCCGCAAATGGCAAGGTCGCGGTCGCGGGGTTCTGTTGGGGCGGGGGCCAGAGCTTCCGCTTTGCCACAAACAACAAAACGATCAAAGCGGCCCTCGTGTTCTATGGCACGGGCCCCGAGGCGGACGCCACGGAGCGGATTGCGTGTCCCGTTTTCGGCTTCTACGGCGGCAACGACGCCCGGGTTTCGGCCACCGTCCCAAAAACGACCGAGCTCATGAAGAAGCTGAAAAAAACCTATGAGCCGGTGACCTATGAAGGGGCGGGGCACGGCTTCATGCGAGCCGGCGAGGAACCGAACGCGAACGAAAAGAACAAAAAGGCTCGCGACGAAGCTTGGAAACGGATGCTCGAAATCTTGAAAAAGATCTAATTCATTCCGCCGCCAGTTCGCCTCCTCCACCGTGCTCTGGAAGGCGACGTGACTGCGTCGCGTCGGCCTGCTACAACGCTTTCTGTCAACGCTTTAGTGCGATCGGTTCTATGTCGGCAATCACGAGCCAGGCGGCCAAGTTTACGACGATCATCGGCCTGGAAGTCCACGTGCAATTGCACACCGAAACAAAGCTGTTCTGCGGTTGCAGCACGGCTTTTGGGGCTCCGCCCAACACGCAGACGTGCCCGGTCTGTATTGGTTTGCCCGGCTCGCTGCCGGTTATGAATCGCCGCGCTTTCGAGTTGTCACTGCGCACGGCAGCCGCTTTGAATTGTCAAATTGCGCCGTTCACGAAATGGGACCGCAAGCAGTATTATTATCCGGACTTGCCCAAGGGCTATCAGATCAGCCAATACGATCTTCCTTTTTCGCATCACGGCTGGCTCGAAATCAGCGATCCGAAAAGTCGCTTTCCCACCAAGCGGATCGAAATTCTCCGCGCCCACCTCGAGGAGGACGCCGGCAAGAGTCTCCACGACGAACAGGCGGGCCGGTCCGACAGCCGCATCGACTTGAATCGAACCGGAACGCCGCTGCTGGAGATCGTCAGCCAGCCTGATTTGCGCTCGCCGCTGGAGGCGAAGGCTTATCTGACCGAGTTGCGGCTGTTGCTGCTGCATCTGGCCGTTTCTGATTGCAACATGCAAGAAGGAAGCTTGCGAGTTGACGCGAACGTGAACTTGCACATCGAGACGCCGCACGGAAAAGTCGCGACGCCGATTGTCGAAGTGAAGAACATGAACAGCTTTCGAGCCGTCGAGCGGGCTCTGGAGTTTGAAACGGCGCGCCAATGGGAAAGCTGGCAAGAAACACAGATCCAACTGGGCGCGAAAGGGGGCCACAAAACGACGCGCGGCTGGGACGACCAAAAGCAGCTTACGTACCCGCAGCGCGAAAAAGAAGAATCGAGCGACTATCGCTACTTTCCTGATCCGGACTTAGCGCCGGTCACCGTGTCGGCCGGCGAAATCGCGGAGCTGACTGCCGCGCTCGGAGACCTGCCGGCCGCGCTCCGCGCTCGACTGCAACGCGAGTACGGAATTACGCTGTACGACGCCGAGGTGATCGTGAACCAAGGTCGGCCGTTTGTCGACTATTATCTCCAACTGGCGGCCGCGGCCGGCGATGGCAAGCAGGCGGCCAATTGGCTGACCCAAGATGTGGCTCGGGTTCTAAA
Organism: Pirellulales bacterium; assembly: GCA_035656655.1. Taxonomy (GTDB): domain Bacteria; phylum Planctomycetota; class Planctomycetia; order Pirellulales; family DASRSE01; genus DASRSE01. The sequence goes on along the minus strand of DASRSE010000223.1, from coordinate 11,946 downwards.
CGAACAGAATCAAGAAATTGACGCTTTTTCGCTTTCGCCCGCCGCCTTGGCCGAGTTGCTGAAAAAGGTGCAAGCGGGCGACTTGGACAACTCGCGCGCCCGCGAAGTCTTCGCCCAGATGGTCGCCACAGGCAAGTCCGCCGCCGATGTGATGAGCGCCGCGGGCATCGAGCGGGTCGACGAATCGGCCCTCATCGCCCTCTGCGAGGAATTGGTCGCGGCGAATCCCAAGGTCGTGGCGGACGTGAAAGCGGGCAAAACAAACGCGATCGGCGGCTTGGTCGGCCAGGTGAAAAAGCGGAACGCGAACGTCAATCCGGCGCGCGTCAAGGAAATCTGCTCGGCAATTATCGACCGTCTCTGAGCGATTCCGCCGGCGACCTGAAAACAGTCCCTTGGCGCGAGGTTCTCGCCGTGCCAATTTCGCCCAGCCAAGAGGCGCTTCAAGACCTAAAGAACCGAGTTTCGCCCTTGTTCGATGATTGCGGCAAATTCGCCCGGCGGTTAGACTTAAGGATGGAAATCCGGCCCCTGGCTCCGCGGAAAAAGGCTCCGCGCGAGGGGCTGATGGTTCGATCGATGCGTCCGTGCGCGAATGGCTAACCGTGGTGCTGATGGAATCGCCGCGTGGAGACGCCTAGTTGTTGCGCGAGGCGACGCTCGAAGAACATGCATCGGACGGCTCCGGAACGCCGGCCAAGGATTTCTCCCCCGCACGCTTGTGGGCTGGCACTCGTAGGCGCTTCCGCCGAATCGAGTTGCGAGCGGATCGTGGCGTTGGCGTTCCGACGATTGCCGAGTGGAATGCCCCTCTTTTCTTGACGCATCAATCCGATCGCACGCAACATGACCGTAGCCACGCCGATTGCCGTTGGGATCGATCTGGGGACGACCATCTCCGCGTCGGCCTGGGTTCAAGCGAACGGTCGCTCGGCGATGATCCAAAATCGCCAAGGCGACATTCTGACCCCTAGCGCCGTATTGTTTGAAGATCAGGCGATTCTCGTCGGCAAGGAGGCTCTCAAGGCTCGCAGCACGCATCCGGATCGATTGGCCGAATTGGTGAAGCGCGACATGGGGAGTCCGTTTTACTCGAAGCCCATTCTCGGCAACCAAATTCCGCCCGAGGCAATCCAAGCTTGCATCTTGCGGCAATTGCAGGACGATGCCGCGCAGATGCTCAAAGCGCCGTTTGAAGTCGTGATCACGGTGCCCGCTTACTTCGACGACAAACGGCGCCGCGCCACGGCCGAAGCGGGCGAGATGGCCGGCCTCAAAGTGCTGGACATCGTCAGCGAGCCGACCGCCGCCGCGCTGGCCTTCGGCGAGGAGCTTGGCTATCTCACGCCCAGCGGCTTGGCGCAAAATCGGATGCGGATCGTGGTTTATGATCTCGGCGGCGGAACCTTCGACGTGACGCTGGTCGAGTTGGCGCCGGGCGACTTCCGCGCGATTGCCACCGACGGAGACGTTCGTTTGGGCGGCCACGATTGGGATCAACGCCTGGCCGATTATGCCGCCGAACAGTTCATCAAGATGCATCGCGACGACCCACGCCTCGATGCCAAAAGCCTCGCCATGCTCCTGACCGAAGCCGAAGAGGCGAAGATCAACCTGAGCGGTCAGCGCACCGCGCGAATGCGGGTCGAGCATGGCGGCCAGGTGCTGGATGTCGATGTCACGCGCGATCAGTTCGAGGAATTGACCCGCGACTTGCTGCGGCGGACCTCGCACACGACGGCGCAAGTTTTGCGCACGGCCGGTTGGAAGTGGAACGAAGTCGACAAATTGCTGCTGGTGGGAGGTTCCACGCGCATGCCCTTGGTGCGGCGGATGCTGCAAGAACAATCGGGCTTGAACCTCGAACATGCGGTCCATCCGGATGAGGCCGTGGCGCGGGGCGCCGCCTTATACGCGCAACATTTGTTATCGCGGCGGCAGGTCGCGGAAGCCGCCGCGGCAGCCAAACCTGCGGCGCCGTCACAGGCGACTCGCGCGGCCGAGATCAATCCGGCCGATCCTCCGAATATGGTGAAGCCGCCTGCGGCGAGCCCCCCGGCCGCTGCTCCTCCTCCGCCGTTGCTGTCGGTGACAAACGTGAACGCGCACAGCCTAGGGGTGCAAGGAATTGACGTGCAGAATGGCCGCGCGAAAAATGTGATTTTGATTCCGCGGAATTCGGCCTTGCCGGCGCGCAAAACCAAAAAGTTCGTGACCAAGGTCGCCGGCCAGAAAAACTTGATTGTGCCGGTCCTTGAAGGCGAAAGCTCGGTGCCGAGCGCCTGTTTGCAAGTCGGACGGATGGTGGTGCCGAATCTGCCGCTCGATTTGCCCCAAGGCTCCGCCGTTTTGGTAACATTTGAATATGGCGAAAATGGCCGCCTCAGTGTGCGCGTGCAGTTGCCCGGTTCAGGCTTGGAACGGCGGCTCGAATTGGAAAACGAAAGCGCCTTGTCGCCGGAGCAAACGGCCAAGTGGCGGCAGGTGCTGGCTTCCAGCGGCGGACTCCGCCAATTTGGCCAAGCGGCCGCGAAGTAAGGGATTTGGATTTTGCCTTAGGGCGGCGCCGCGGTCTTCCGCGGACCCGCAGTTCGACGAGGAACGTTCGAGGCGATGAGTCACGACCCGAAAAGTTTGCCGCCGACCGCCGCCGGGTCAGACCCCGCGTTTGATCCGTACTATCAATGGCTGGGAATTCCGCCGCGCGAACAACCGGCGAATTATTATCGCCTGCTCGGCCTGTCGCTGTTTGAGGAGAACGCGGAAGTCATCGCCTTTGCCGCCGAACGGCAAATGTCGCATGTCCGGATGTTTCAGGCGGGACCGCACTCCCCCACCTCGCAAAAAATATTGAACGAACTGGCGGCGGCTGAGTTGTGTCTGACTCGGCCCGATCGCAAGACCGCGTACGACGAAGAGCTGCAGCAGAAACTGCGCTCGCAAGCCTCTCAGGCAATTACGATCAACATGCGGACGCCGCCATCGGTCGCGCAGGCCGCGGCGGCGGTCGCCTCCAGCCAAGCGGGCCCAGCCGCGTCGCCCGTTCGCACGACCCCTTTGGCGGCGACCCCCGTCGCCGCAGCATCTCGGGCGGCAGCGTCTCTGGTTGCAGCGTCTCTGGTTGCAGCGCCTCTGGCGGCAGCGCCTCTGGCCGCAGCGCCCCTGCCCGATTCGGGGTCGTTTCCTGCCTTTGATGCCAGCAGTCCGCCGCCGGTGATGGGCGCTGCCTGGCATGCTTCGCCGTGGGTAAAGATTGGCTTGATTGCGATCTGCGTCGCTTCGACGTCCGTCTTGGCGTGGGTCGGCTTGCAATGGTTGAATCATCCAAAGCGCGCCCGGCCCAAACCAGACGTCAACGTGGCGCAGTCGCCCGCGGCTCCTCCCGATTCTTCCCCGGCTGGAGACAAGGAGCCGGTCGAGCCGCCGCCGTTCCCCGTTCCTCCGCCAGATGTTCCGCCGGTGGTGGCGAACGTTTCCGATTCTGGGGCTTCCCAAACGGGATCGAACGCGGATCACGGTCTGGATCATGCCGCGACGGAAAACGAGAAACCCAAGCCGGCCGAGTCGAAGGAGCCTGCCCCTGGCTCGGTCGCTCCGGCTGGCGAGCCTGCGACCGTTCCCAAAATAGCAAGCGCGGAAACAACCCGCGTCGTGCCCGAATCGTCCTCCGAGCCGCATGCGAAACCGTCGCCCGATGCTGGCACGCCGCCCACCGTGCCCCCGCAGGGAGCGCGGCCGGAAACCACCGCGTCGGCAGAGCCGGCCAAGGCGGCTGCTCCCGACGCGACGGCCGAAGCGCCGGCGCGCCTCCCCGCGCCGACTTCGCTCGCGCAGCGCCGGGCGCGAGAATTATTAGATCAGGTTTGGGCGGGGCAAGTTGCCGCCGCGGCTTCTACGAGCGCGAAGACGGTGCTGGCCGAGCAATTGCTCGAGAAGATGGATCAATTGCAAGCTTCGCCGACCGAGCGGTTTGTCATGCTCGATCAGGCCGAGGAGTTGGCGGTTGCCGCGGGCAACCTGCGGCTGGCGCTGAACATTGTCAATCAACAGGCGCGCGAGTTTGAGATCGACGCGACGGCGTCTCGGGCGAATCTGCTGCAAGCGATTCTGCCGAAGTTGCCGACCGAGTTAAACCGGGAATTCGTGGCCGCCGCGCTGGACGCTTCCGACGAGGCTTATGACGCGCACAACTATCCCTTGGCCGACAAAATCGCCGATTGGGGGCTGGCGACGGCGCGAAAAATCAACAACGCCGAACTAATCAAGACGCTATCTGGCCGCAAGGATTTGATCCAAGAAGCATTGCAAAAACTGGAGCGGATCGCGGCGGCCAAAAAGGTGCTGGCCGAGCGGCCCAACGACACGGCGGCCCAGCAAGCGGTCGGCGAATATCTGTGCTTGGAAGAAAACGATTGGGACAACGGCTTGCCGTATCTGGCGAAGGCAGGCAATGCGGAGTTGGCCGAGTTGGCGCGGGCCGATCTTTCTCGGCCGGCCGCGCCGGAGGATCAGCTTGAATTAGCTGACCGCTGGTGGAACTGCGCGTTTGGCGTGACGGCCGATGCGGCTTCGCCCTATCGCGTTCGGGCCCTCTTCTGGTATCGCACGGCCCTCCCGCAGTTTACCGGCTTGAAAAAAGCTCGCATTGCGCAGCGCATCCAAGAGCTGCAGCGACTTGGAACGGCCACGGAGCCGCCGCTCGCCGCCGGCACGTTCGACCGCACCGCCGCCCATGAATTTCAACGCCGCTGGGCCAAGGCGGTCAAATCGACCCCGAGCCGCTCGAACTCGCTGAATATGACGCTCGCACTGATTCCCGCCGGCAGCTACCAGATGGGCGCTGTCCCGCAAGACGGGGCGGCGGCAGGCGATGAAAAGCCCGCTCACGCCGTGCAAATCACGCGGCCTTTCTATTTGAGCAGCGACGAGGTCACGGTCGATCAGTTTTCCGCGTTCGTCAAAGCGACCGGTTACGAAACCGATCGCGAATTGGAGCACGGCCGCTCGATTTTTCCGCAACGCGAGCAGCATTTGGAGGTCGTCGTGCGCGAAGCGGAACGGGCTCAAGAGCGCAAGATGCGCGAACAATTCAAATCGCGTTCCGCCAAGTTCTTAAGCACTTGGAAGATGCCCGGCTACCTGCAGTCGGGCAATTCACCCGTGGTTTACCTCAGTTGGAACGACGCCGTCGCGTTTTGCAATTGGCTCAGCAAACGCGAGCGCGCGAAATATCGCTTGCCAACCGAGGCCGAATGGGAATTCGCCTGCCGGTCTGGCACCGATACGATCTTTTTCAACGGCGACCAAAGCGACGAACTGATTCGCATCGGCAATATCGCCGACGCATTCGCGCGGAAGGCATTTCCCAATTGGACAGGCGCGGCCAAGGGCTCCGACGGCTATCAGTTTTCCGCGCCGGTGGGCCATTATGCCCTCAATGCATTCAACGTGCATGACATGCATGGCAACGTCGCCGAATGGTGCGCCGATTGGTACGGCGCCGATTACTACGCGAATTCCCCGAGCGAAAACCCGGGCGGCCCGAAGACCGGCGGCGAACGGGTCTACCGCGGCGGCGGCTGGTGCGATTACCCGGTCGATTGCCGCTCTTCGGCGCGCGGGCACGCGCCGCCGAACAATCACGCGATTTATCTCGGGTTCCGCGTGGTGTGCGAACCTTAGCGTGATCCGCCGCCGCGCGGCAGTCGCGGGCGCGAAGTCGCCGGTAGCATCCGCGGCTGCGCGAGCGCATAATGGCGGCAGCGGTGATTGACGCGCGGCCAGTTTGGCGACGGCTCGCGCGGTTCGACCGCTCCTTCCGGTTTTCTTCCCCTGCTCACCCCGGCCGTCCCCACCATGCTGAATTCTGCTGTGCGATTTGGCTTTGTCCTAGTGTTGCTGGTGTTTGGCCTCAGTCCGGCGCGTGCGGAGCTTCCGGCGGAGCGCTGGGTCTACTTGCAGCAGAATTTGCAAGTCAACGAGAACATGCCCAAGGTCGAGTCGATTTTGCGCCGCGCGGCCAAGGCGGGATACAACGGCGTCGTGCTGGCCGACTACAAATTGAACGTGCTCGACCGAGTCACGCCGGATTATTTTCGCAACGCCGAGAAGTTCAAAGCGCTCTGCAAGGAACTAAGTTTGGAAATCATTCCGACGGTCATGCCCTTTGGCTATAGCGACGGCTTGCTGGCTCACGATCCGAATCTGGCGGAGGGCCTCCCGTGCCGCGCGGTTCCGTTTCGCGCGCATGAGGGAGTCGCGGTCCTCGACGGCGAAAATCCCAACCTCATTCCCGGCGATTTTGAAGCGCACCGCGGCAACGCGTTTTCGGGCTGGGGATTTCAAGACGAGCCGGGCAAGGGGACGTTTGTCGATGAGAAAATCAAACACGGCGGACAGAGTTCCTTGCGGATCGAAAACGCGCCGGGAGTTTCCGGCAATCGCCGCGTGAATAAGGCTTTGAAGGTTCGGCCTTGGACGCAATACCACGCTTCGGTCTGGATCAAGACCGACGGCTTCAAGGCCGCGCGCGAGGTGCGGATGTTCGCGATTGGGACGCATGACCGGACCCTTTCGCATAGCAATCTGGGGGTGAAGCCGACCCAAGATTGGACCGAACATCATATCATTTTCAACAGCCTCGACGCGGCCGAAGTGCAGTTCTATATCGGCGTCTGGGGCGCCGGCGGCGGTCAGTTGTGGATGGATGATGCCAGCGTGCGCGAGGCGCCGTTCGTCAATTTGGTGCGCCGGCCGAGTTGCCCGTTGACCGTCGCCGACGAAACGGGCCAGACGATCTATGTCGAAGGCCGCGATTTTGCCGAGTTGCACGATCCCAAGATGGGCAACACGCCGTGGGCGGGCAACTACGATGTCTACCACGAGCCGCCGCGCCTGAAGCTACTCGCTGGCTCGCGCATTGCCGAGGGCCAAAAACTGCGCGTCAGCTACTATCACACGGTCACCATCTACGACAATCAGGTCGCTTGTTCCCTCTCGGACCCAAAAGTCTTTGAGATCGCGGAAGAGCAAGTCCGCCGGGTTGACAAGCTCTTCTCGCCGCGGCGCTATTTCCTCAGCCACGACGAAATCCGCGTCGCCAATTGGAGCGCGCAGGACGAAAAGGCGGGCTTATCCGCCGGCGCCTTGTTGGCCGCCAACGTCAAACAGTGCGTCGAGATCATTCACCGCGTCAATCCGCCGGCGCGGATGTGTATTTGGAGCGACATGTTCGACCCCTACCATAACGCCGTCAATCATTTTTATCTCGTCAATGGCGATCTCGCCGGCTCCTGGGAAGGTCTGCCGAAAGAGATGCTGATTGTGAACTGGAACAGCGAAAAGGCCGCTCAGAGTCTGCCCTTTTTCGCGAAGCGCGGCCACTCTCAAGTTCTCGCCGGCTACTACGACGCTCCGCCCGAACGGATTGCCAATTGGCTGCTCGCTGGCAAGGGGCTGCCCGGCATCAACGGCGTCATGTATACCACCTGGCAGAACAATTATTCCGACTTGGAAAAATTCGCCGCGGCCGCGTGGGGCAAGAAAGAGTAGTCGCCGCAAGCCGCTCCCGCGCGGAAGAGCGCAGCCGGCCTCAGTCGGGCAGCGGCTGGCGGCGCGTCTCCGGTCCAAACCAGATCAGGATCAGGCCCACCACGTAGATCGCGGTCATAACCGAGCAGGCGAACGGATATCCGCCCGCGTACGTAGCGCCGAACAGTTCAATCTTGGGCGCGAACAAAGCGCCGGTTTGCAGCGTGCCAATCGCGGCCAGGATGCGGCCGAAGTTGAAGCCAAACCCTTGCCCTGTCGCGCGGACTTGGGTGCGAAATAGCTCCGGGAGATACAACGGCAGCCAGCCATAAAACGACGCGGAAAAGACTCCTGCCAGACAGGTCGCCGCGAGAAACTGGCTGTTGTATTCGCGCTGTCCTTGATAGAGCCAAAGGAGCGAGGCGATGCTGCCGAGACAGAGCAGACAATAGGTCCAGCGGCGCCCCAGCCAGTCGCCGAGCAACGCGGCGCCGACGGTGCCGGCGATTGCGCCGATTGCCGCCCAAATTTGCGTGTATTCTTTGGCGTGCAGCGCCGGGTCCGTCGCCAGCTTGCCGGCCCACGAGGGAGCCCATTGCATGGAGCCCCAGGTGCCGAGCAGCGCGACTCCGCTCAAACCGGCGGCCAACAGCATCCGCCGCAACGTCGCCCGCCAATCGGGCGGATCTTGCGGCCGAGCCACGGTCATTCGCTGCAAATATCGGCCGACGGGAAACAAGAAACCCGCGCAGGCGATCAATAGTCCGGCAACGGTTCCTGCGACTCGCAACGGTGCGCCATAGTTCGGATTCGACCAGAGAAAGATGATCAGACCGGGCCCCAGCGCGCCGACAAAGACTGCGATCAGGTCGGCGGTGGCCCAGTGCGCGGTCGCCCCGTTGCGTCGTTCTTGCTCCCACCGTTTCGATTCAGGCACGAAGATTCGAATCAAAAACGTGAGAATCGCGGGAAACGCGCCGACGACCATCACCAACCGCCACGCTTGGTACTGGGTCAGGGCAGTCACCCACTGGGGCGAGATGCCGATGTGGGTGAGCCACGCCGTGATCTGTTGCACCCAAGCAATCAGGCCCAAGCTGATAAAACCGACGAGCATATAGCCGACGTTCCCCGCCGCGCCGATCAACCCGGCCATGAAAGCGCGCGACCGATTTGGCCAAGCTTCCATAACGAGCGCGACGCCGAGCGACCATTCTCCGCCCATCCCCAGCGACGCGATAAAGCGGAGGAAGCCCAGTTGCGGCGCGGATTGCGCCAGCCCGCACAGTCCGGTGAAGACGGCATACGTGAGCACGCTGAACGTCATGGCTCTGACGCGGCCGATCCGATCGCCGAGCCAGCCAAAGAGGACTCCGCCGGTCGCCGCGCCGACCAAAAAACAAGCCAGGATAATGCCGAACCAATTGCCGACGAGCTTTTCCAATTGATCGGGAGTCGGTTGCGCCGCCATGGCGCGCGGCAGCAAGTCTTGCAGCGCTTTGCGGCCGACGAGCGAAAAAACCCCCATCTCCATTCCGTCAAATAGCCAGCCGAGCAGCGCGGCCAGCAGCGCCAACCATTGCGCTCGGCCAATCGCGCTCGCAGCGGCGGGTGAGGAGATACCACGCTTTTCCATGAGAATCAACTCCGTGGCGTGCCGCCAAAAAGACCGGGCCCCGTCAATTCGCCTGTCGCTACCGTGCCATTTCGCACCGAAAACATGCCCGGAAAGCGCGGCGCCCAATCGCGATTTCCTTGGGGGCAGTATTGGCGTGCGTTCCCCTCAATCGCCGCGACGGTCGGAATATGCGCCGCCAAGGAGGCCGAATGCAAGAATGACGCGCCGGGGCAGGTCAAATCTTGCACGCACAGAAACAGCCCGAATCGCTGGGCTGCCGCTCCCATCAGGAGCGCTTCGGTATGGCCCTTGCAAGCTTTCAAGGCCACGCCGGAGTATCCCAACTCGCGCGCCAGCAGCAAACTTTCCAAATCGACGAGCGATTCGTCGATCACCACCGGTTTGATCCGCGCGGCGGCGTGCATCCGGTTTTGGCGGTGCGCGGCCAAGTCGCGGTGGGTCGGCTGTTCCAGATATTGAACGCGCGCGAACGCCACCGATTGAGCGCGCAGATGCGCTAAAAAATCAAGCACGTATTGGACGTCGGCGCAGCGCTCGTTGAAGTCCAAGCTGTACCACCATTCCGTGCAACCGCGCGCCGCCTGGGCCGCCGCCGCGACGCGTTCGACTGCCGCCACGCGAGCGAGGTCCCAGCCGAGGTCGTCGCCGTTCAGTTTGATTTTGAGATGAGTCAATTCGTCCGCGGCGATCCAGTCGCCGAGCGTTTCAGGCAACCCATCGTTGCTGCGCTCGGCGAGATCGCCCGCGGTCAGCGGATCGAGCGCGCCGACGAGGTGGTACAAGGGCATCCGCGGCTGCGGCTCCGGCGTGGTGTAGAGATCGAGCGTCTCGCCCGCGAATTCCGGCGTGAGATAACCCGCCAAGTCGCGATTGACGAATTCCGGTCCGAGCACTTGATATGAGCTTTTGGCCAGCGCGTTTCCAAACGCGTCGTGCAGCGCCGCCTCGAGCGGGCTGGCCGCCACCCGTTGCGCTAGCGGAGGAAGGGGCTCCGGCAAGCTCAATTCACCGGCCACCTGAGCCGCGATGCGCCCGTGCTCGCCGGCCAGCGTGCGAGTCAGCTCGAGCGGATGGCCGCGCTCCGGAAGTGCCCGCGCGGCCTCGATCGTTTCTTCGGCGAAGCGGCGCATCGCCGCCAACGTTTGCTCGCCCGTTAACTGGGTGCTTGGCCAAGCCCACACATTTCCCAGCGGCATCGAGCCATAGCCGGCTCCACGGCGCCCGGAGCGCGTCTCGACCGTCAGGGCGACATTAAAGAGCAGCGCGCTCGTGACGACACGGCCGCCAAATTTCATCGGCGCGCGATAGTCGATGGATTCGATCGTCGCCGCAACGTCACAAATCTGGATGTCGGTCGATTTGGCCACGGCGCGAGGGGCGGGAGGAGCAAGGGGCGAGATGGTGGCCATCTTAGCCTCCCTCCGCGACGGCGCGAACCCACCGCCGCCGCAATGAGTGAACCCATTCTCGGCTCGGCGGTGGCGCGATTGCTGCTGAGGCCCAAAGCACGCTCGTTTTGAAATGCGTCCATTAGCTGGCACGCGCGCCGCGCCGGCAACGCTACCGGCGCGGCGCGTGCCAAGCCGCTATTTCTTTGGACCATTCAAGCCTGGCAATCCGGCCGAAATCGGTGCGTTCCAATCGGACGCCGACGGCGTGCAAGGAGCCGGCCGCGCCGGAGGTTGGGGCTGCGGCTTCGGTTGCGGTTTCGAACTCTCGCTGAAATCGATCCCGCCGACCAACTGCCCTTTCGTCAGCGTCACAGCGCGGGTCTGAGCCTGTCCGGTGGGACTCAGATACTTGACCGTGAAACTGCCGAGCCCGGTTTGCTCGAAATGATACGAGCCGTCGATTCCTGTCAAGGTCGTGCCGACGAGCGCCCCGGTCGCATCGAACAGTTCGACGGTGACGCCGCGCAGCCCGAGCACGGCGCGCGGATCTCCGGTGGTCACGCGGCCGCTAATGGTCGTCTTGAAAAAGAACACGTTGTCTTGCACGTTCGTCGTGCCGCTGTCGCGGCGGATGATGTCGGCCAGAGTCGTGTTTTGGAGGGCGGTCAATTCCGCGCCATGAAATTGGTTCAGATAAAAGAAGCGATCTCCGTCGCGCAACCGCTGAAATTGGTCGGCGATAATCGCGGTAAAGGTCTGACCCATGCTGCCGCCGCGGACGTGATCCTCCGCCAGTCCGCCGACCCACAAATCGACCTGATCGACCGTTCCGTAGACCGATTGCAGTTGGGCCTGGACGGTTGGGTCGCTGGTGATGTCGGCGAAGGTTTGAGCCGGCTTCAGTCCCAGCGCGACGCGTGTATCGTTGTAGCTCGCCAAGCCATTGTCGCGGCCGCGCTGAATATTGAGCGACGCCAGATCCATACCGCCGTCGCCCGGCGCCCCAAACAGAAAATCGCGCAAGGGATCGACGATTTGGGTGTCGATCTCCTGCATATTGTCGCTGGCCAGATACTTTAGAATCGGATCGATGCCGGTTTGCTCCACGACCGGCGGATTGAAAAATACCTCCGCAAACGACAGGTCGGGGGCCACGTCGTTGCCGTGGTTATCCAAAAACTCCACGTCGTTGCCCACCGCCGAATGGCCAAAGCGATAGGCGGCGGTCGAAAACTCGTTCGTGACGCCGACATTCACGCTCGCGTTGTAGCCGCGGTACGGAGTGAGTGCAGTGGCGCCCAACAAGGCAGGCAAAAACTCGTTGTACGTGATCGCTTGAATCTCGCCGATCACGATCGAGCGGGCGCCTTGATAGAGCTGCTCGTC
>DASRSE010000222.1:0-20402 GCA_035656655.1 Pirellulales bacterium | reverse complement strand
CCAAGGAGGACGTCGCTGGCAAACCGGTTGCAACTTCGTCGCGCAGGCGGGCATGCCGGCCATTCATCGGCTGGCAGCGTCGTGCGCTGGTGGGCCGGCACGCGGCTGCGCCGCGTTTGTCCCACCCTACCGTCTCGCGGCACGCGCGAATGGTCATTGCTCGTACGGGCGCGGCTCAAGCAAATTGGCGCAATAACTTTTGCAGCCGGCGGCGATACGAAAAATGTTCGATCTCGAGCAGATGGCGCGCGCTCTCGACGTAGCGAATCGGCCGCGCCAGCCCGACGCCCGACGTGGCCTTCCGCCGGCGAAAGCGATCCGCGGCGCGCGGTTGTTGGGCCTGCGCTTGGATAAAGCGCGCGATCAATTGCGATTGATAATCGACCAGGCCCCATTGACCGCTGTCAGGCTGGATCAACCCGGCCAAGAACAGATTGTCGAATTGCGGGTGAAACACGTGCAAGAACAATTCCGGCCGCTCGCCGCGCCAATTGAGCCAGCGCCGCGCGATGAACGGAAAGCTGAGCTTAAAGCCGGTCGCGAACACGATTAAATCGATCTGCTCGCGCGTTCCATCGCGAAACTGCACGCCGTCGGCAAACAGCTCCGCCACGTCGGGTTTCGGCGTGATCCGGCCATGCCCGACGTAATACAGCATTTGCGAATTGATGACCGGATGCGTTTCCAAAAAACGATGGTCCGGCTTGGGCAGCCCAAACGCTTCCGGCCGGCCGAGGGTGATGCGCATGCCGCGGCCGGCGATCAAGCGCCGCAAGAATAGGGGAAATCGCCAGCGCAGCAGCGTCTCGCCGACGACATCGATCGGCACCCCGTATAAAAATTTGGGTAGATAATGATAACCGCGGCGAATGCTCTGAAAGGTCATCGCGGCATGTTGCGCCGCCTCCACCGCGATATCGCAGCCGGAGTTTCCCCCGCCGACGACCAGCACGCGCTTGCCGGCCAAGATATCCGGCGTTTTATACTCCGCGGAATGCAAGGTCTGTCCGGCGAACGACCCGGGGAGTTGCGGCCATTTCGGGTCCCAATTGTGGCCGTTGGCGATGATCACCCCGCGATACCGGCGGACTTCGCCCGATGCCAGCGCGACGCGCCACGGCGGCGCCGCTCCTGGAACCAATTGCTCCGGGGCGACCTCTTGCACTGGCTGGTTGAATTCGATCTGGTCCAACAACTCAAATTTTTCCGCGTACGCGCGGAGGTAGGCCCACGCTTGCTCGTGCCGGAGGAACGGCGGATACTCGACCGGGATCGGAAAGTCCGTGAACTCAGTGAGCCGCTTGGACGAGATCAGACTGGTCGAGCGATAGACGCTGCTGCCAGGCTGGCCATAACACCACGTTCCGCCCAACTGGCTGTTCTTTTCGAGCAGGTCGCAAGCAATGCCGGCCTGGAGCAAGTTCTTGGCCGCCGTCAGGCCCGACGAGCCGGCGCCAATAACGCAATAACGGTCGGTACGGTCGACGATCGACATGGCGGCAATTCGGCGGAGGCGGTTCCTTAACGCATTTCGCCCAAGCGGACGTGGTGCACCCAAGCGGGCGTGATATTCCAGAAAACGCAATCACGGCCGACTTCCGTTTCAAACAGCCGGTCCAACGACGCCGCGATGCCGCGGAGCCGCGCGCGCGTCTGGCTGCCGCTGATGCACGCTTTGACTTTGCGAATCGCCATGTATTCAAAGAATGAAATCGTTCCGCCCGGCTTCAGCAAGCGGCGAAACGAATTCAGAATCGCGTCGACTTCGACCACTTCAAAATTATTGAGCGGCAAGCCCGACACAATCAGGTCATAGCTCTGATCGGCCGTAAGCGCCTCGACCGGCGCGTGATGGATTTCGCTTCGCTCGGCGACGGTTTGAAACAGCGCGTCGGTCGCGAAGCGCGCTTGCAAATGGCGGACGAAATCATCGTTCAGCTCGACCAGCTCGAGCCGGTCGGCGGCATTCATTCCGCGGATGATCTCGGCTGTCACCGCGCCCGTCCCAGGGCCAACTTCTAAAATCCGCCGCGGGCCGGTCCCCTCGCGGACAAATCGAGCTAGCGCGCGCGACAACGACCGCCCGCTCGGCCAAATCGCGCCGGTCGTCCGATATTGGCTCCAAAACTGCTTCAGAAAAACGCGCTGATCCGCCAAGAACTTTGCCATAGGCCGCCAGTGTAGCGGGCAAAGCAAATCGATGCCAGAGACCGGTCCCCGCGCGGCGCCGGCCCGATATCGGTCCAGCGCGGCATGCACCGCTCCGCCGTCGGCCGCGCCGCGCGGATTATTGCCACTCTTTTAGCTTTTCCATCACGCCTTGGATTTTCTCGCGCTGTTTCTCGAAGAGGGCAAACGCGACCAGAATGGCGATGCCGGTGACAATCCCCGTGACGGCCCAGAGCCACGTTTGTTGCAGGTCGACGGCCGCATAGTAGATCACGGTCAGAATGGCCAAGAGCAGAAACGACGCCCCCAGGATCAGATAGGCGCGCACGCGGAGCACGATTCCGGCCGCGACCCCCAACAGCGACAGCCCGGCCAACACGGCCGGCAGCCAAGGCGCATGCGCGACCCCTTGAATGAAGACGTCCGCGGTGGACGAGACATACGCCACCGACGCGGCCGCGAGGCGAATGGCCGCCAATTGGGCCGCCGGCAACTGCCGCCGCAAGAGTTGCGCCGCGATCAGCACGCACAAGGCCGGCGGGATCAGCCACAACTGCGGATGCTCGGCGATCCCGAAGCTCGGCTGATGACTGAGAAAATACCACAGGCCGCCGTTGGCCGCGGCCACGGCGAGCATCCCGTACAACAGCGAGCGCCGCGCGGTCGCCAAGCCCACATACAACAGGCTAACCGCCAACAGCAACAAGGAGTAATCGACGCCCGCGGGCAAGAACCAAAAGCCGGCGACCGGCGCGAGGGGCAACATTGCTCCGGTGGTTTCCAGCGGTTCGCCCAGAACACGCCAGCGATTCCGCAAACTTTCGCCCACCCCCACCCAAACGAAAGCCAACGCCATCACGACGAGCGGCCAATAATGCGCGAGATAGCCTTGAAACAGCCACGGCATCGTCAGACGGAGATGGAAGAACGCCAGCCCCAGGAGCACTTCCGCTCCATAGACATAAGACATCCGCCCTCGTTCGGACAATTGGAACGGATCGCGGCCGGGCAACAGCGCGGCGACAAGGGCCAGCGCCGCCAAGGCAACCAAGACCAGCGCGAACGATCCAATGGCCCAAGGGGCGATCTCCAGCGGCTCCATCTGAAACGTCCGCAAGGCTTCGTAACCGAGCACGGTCAGGATCGAGCAGGCGCCGCACACGAGAATCGCCGGCAAGACCCGCTCGGCCGCGCGCAACCACTCGCTTTGCTCCGCCAGCCACTTTGCCAACCCGAGGCCGTACAAGACCGCCATGCAAGATAAGGCCAACGTGACCAGCACGGCGCGCTGGATCAAATCGCCCGGCTCGCCCGGAGTCAAGAACGACCAACTGAGCGCGACGGCTCCCAGGACGCCGACCGCCAGCGCGGCAAATTGCAATGCGCTGCGCCGTTGGCCCCGCGCCAGCAAACCGAGTGTCGCCATTTGCACCAGCACGCACTTCGCCGCCAGCACGCGCAGCGGCAACTCCGCAAAGTTCAACTCGATCGCGAAAGACAAACCCACGACGACGGCGATCAAAATCGCATTGAACGACGTAAGCCACGCGAGGCCGCCAAACTCCGCCGCGGCGAGCGACCCGCCGTCGCCGCGCCACGGCCCCGCGCTCCGCGGCGGGATCCGGAGCCGCCGCGCGAGGCCGCGCAGCCCCGCCCGGCAACTCCACAGATAACTCGTCAATAGGGCATAGGCGGCCAGCAGCGTGTTGCCAAACCACCAAATTTGTTTGAAACCGGCGGCGCTCTGCTCGAGCATGCCGCCGCAAACGATCAAACCAAGAAAATAGAGCGCGGCGACTGCGTCAACGGCGAGCGCATCCCACAAACAGGCAACAGCCGCCACGGCGGTTGAGCCGATCGCCAGCCAGTCCCAACTGCGCGATCCAGCGGGATGCAGCTCGTAAACCGCGCCGGCCAAATGAAGACCGACTAAGGCCACCAAGCTGAACAAGGCCGCCCGCGTCACCGAGCGATGCAAGGACAAGACGCCAATCGAGCCGAGCGGGTCCAGCAGCGTCACACGTCGCGCGGCCCGCGGCACATCCGTCGCCGCGCTGTCTTCGCTGACGACCTGCGCGCGAAAGAGTCGCAGCTCGATCCACAGCCACAGCGGGACCGGCAACGCCAAGGCCACGACGTTGATCGCGAACAGGTTGCTAAGCGCGTCGGAGAATGAACCACTCCACGCAAGGGAATGCAGCCCCGCGACGCTGCTGGCGCCGTTGATCGCTAGCGCCGCGGTGGACAAGAGCTCGCGCCGCCGCGCGAAGCACGCAATCCAGATGGCCAACAAGGCGAGGACAATGAGCGCCGTCAAGGTGCTTCTCGGCGCGGCCGGATCGCCGGCCAAGGCTCGCAAACCAAGGCTCAGCGCCAGCCACGCTGAAATCACGCTCGCATTGAAAAATGAGCCGCGCTCGCGCGCCCGGCGCGAGTCTCCTTGGCCCCACAGCGCGCCGATTATCGCCAGGACCCAAGCGACGGCCAGTTGGCCCCCGAGCAGCACATGCAAGCCCAGCCAATTGCCGTGGTCCCAGCGACACGCCCAGCAGGCCGCCAGCGCCGCGAACAGCGTTCCGCCAAACCAGCCGAAACTCGGCAGAGAGCGGCGCTCCGTCCGCGCCAATCCAATTCCCACGGCTAACAAACCGAGCGCCAGCGCGCCCCAGCCGGAGGCATCGCCTGCCGCAACCCAGGCCGTCGTCGAAGTGGGCCACAAGCACAAATAGAGCCATGCGGGCCAGAGCAGGATGGCGTTCAGCGCCAGCGGGATCAAAAGTTGTACCGTCAGCGGCCTGCGGAAGGACAGCGGCTTCCGCTGGGACGCGTCGTTTCGCCCGCTGCCAAACCGCCACTCGCAAGCCAGCCAAGCCAAGGCGTACAGCGCGGAGAAGATGGCATTCCACTGCGCTAGCTGTCGCAGCGATTCAAACCCGAACGCGCGCTGCGATTCGTTCCAAGCCAGCAGACTCATGGTCGTCAGGGCCAAGTTGCCCACCAGACCGGCGACCAGCGCCAAGCTCTCCGACCGTTCGCGCACCGCTTGCGCCAGCAGCGCGAGCGCCGCCAGCGCCACCGGCAAGCCAAATGCCGCGGCCCAAGTCAGATGCGGAAAAATCGGGTGAACCAACAAGCTGCTCGCGAGCGGATCGACCGTCGCGACGCCTGCCACCCAAGCGGCAATCGCCAATATCGGACCGGCGCCCAGCAAAACCAGCCCAAACCGATACACGTCTAGCAGATGAAACCCTGACCAGAAGCGGATTGCCGAACCGGACTCTTTTGAACCATCCGATTTTGAGTTTGACCGCGTTGAGCCCGAGACAACCGAGGAAGCATTCAGGACCAATCCGAGAATCCAACAGCAAACGAGGCCGATCATGAGGGACGAGAGGACTCCGCCGTGGAAATCACTCAGGCCGAAGCCGCGGCCTCCCGCTCCGTCCGCAGCCGCTCGTGCGCAGCTCGCGCACGAAGCCGCCGCGCTCAGCGCCAGAGCCGCCGCCAGAACCGCCGGGAGAGCCCGTACCGCGGTGGCCGGCGCGGCGGGCGCGGAGTCCCACTCGCGCCACGGCCGCCAGCGGCGCAGCGGTTCTCTGAACCAGATCAGCGCCGTCCCTGCGATCAAGAACAGCGTCAACGTCGCTGGCGTTGCCGAGGCGACGGTCTGTCGCGTCTCGCCCTGTGCGGCCACGAGCAGCGCGCTGCTCCAAATCAAGGGCATCAGCCAAACCGCAATCGGGAGCGACCGCCGCTGCCCGATTTCAAACAGCAGCGCGGCGAATACCACGGCGAGCAAGAGCACGCTTCCATGTCCGCTCGCATTGGAGTGCGCCAAGCCAGGAATCTCGAATGCCGTGGGCGCCAGCCGCATGGGCGACAACTCGCTCGCCAAGCCCGGCCAGACGGCATACAAGCTCAGCATCACCCCGGCGAACAGCGAGAACCGAACCAGGAGACGATCAACCGGCATCCAGGCAGGATTCAGCAGGCGATCCCACCGGCGCGTTGTTTCGAGTTGATCTAACCCGCCGCGCGCGGCGTGCTGTCTCAAGCCCCAGCGAACGGCGCTCCACGCGATGCCCAGCGCGGCAAGCGCGATCCCTTCGGCCTGCCAAGTGCGCGGATCGAACCAGCGCAGCGGCGCCGCGACGAACCACGCGCGCTGGGCAAGATAATTGGCCACCGCCAGCAGGGCCGCCAGCGATAAGGTCGCTTGAAATCCAACGAACACCAGCGGCTCGCCCTCGAACAGCACCATGCCGCCGCAAAGCGCCGCTCCCCAGAGCCAATGGAGCGCTGACGCGCCGTAGGAAATCTCCGGCAGCTTGAAGAGCAGCCAGACCGCGCTGCCGCCCGTGGCCGTCAGGACCGAAAACATCCAAATCCGCGAATCACGCCGCCGTTCACTCGCATCGCGGCGCTCGAGCCGACTCCGCCAGCAAGACAAGCCCCACATTCCCAGCACCAAGGTCGCGTAAAGTTGCAGCGCCACGACCCACGGCAAAACAAAATACGCTGCCGGTCGAAGCAGATAGACGACCCCTTGCACGCTCGCGACAAGCCAAGCCGCGAGCGCCAGCGGCGCGAATCGCTGATTGCGGCTGCGTTCCAAGCCGATCCAGGCCACGAAACCCAAGAGGGCATAGATTGGCGTGAGGTAGTATGGATCACCCGCCTGCGCGAGTCCGTAGTAGCTGGCCAAAGCGAGTCCGGCGCAGAACAATGCGCCGGCGGCCCAAGCATAAGCGCTCGCGTCGCGCGGCCGGCGACCGCGCGCCCAAGCGACCCCGGCCGCGGCGGCCGCCAGCGACAACAGCAATAGCGCGTGACCGCTCGTCGCCGATAGGAGCGCGTGCCAGGTTCGACTCGCGTCGGTGGTTTGCCAGGCGAGCGTTCCTCCAGCGAGGTGCCAAGCGGCCAACACGGCCACCGCCAGCGCTGCCACCGCAGGCCCATGCGCCTCCGGCAAATCGCACCAGAGCGCCACCGCAGTCAAAATCACAAAGACAAATGCCGCGGCAGGGAGCAAATGCGCGGGCACGGGCCATGCCCAGGCCACGCTCGCAATCAGCAGCGCCGCTCCGGCCACCGCGATGCTCAGCCCGACCAAGCGCAGCCGTCCCTTTTCCGGTCCGGCCGCCATTTTGAACCAGCGCAAGCCGGCGACCAGCGGCGTGAGTCCGAAACCGCCGAGCAGCACGGTCACGTCGTGCAAGCGATACCACGGCTGGCCTGCCTTGACGAGCAACAAACCGAGTGCGAGCACGGTCGCAAATCCCGAGACGCCGAGCAAGGTCCATCCACGGCTCGCCTCCACGGTCGAATCGTGGTTTGCAGCGATGCTTTTGCGCGGCCACAAATTGACGATCGCAAACAGAAATTCCGCTAGCCCGCCAAACAAATAGACGAGCCCTTCGCCGGTTGTCGGCCCGACCCAGCGGCGGATCGAGAGTTGCAACACCGAGGGTCCGAGGACGGCCAGCGCAAACACGGCGGCGCGGGCCGGAGCGAGCACCTTGCCGGCGTAAAACGTCAGTGTGGTAAATAGGCCGATCGAAAAAAGTTCGCCGCCCAGCGTCAGCAGATTGCCGGCGTCCTCGGCCCGCGTAAAGGCCGCGATGGCCAAAAAATTGAGCGGCACTAACAGCGTGGCGATCAAAAGCACCCCATGCCCGGTCGTGCGCAACCGCCAACGATGGGCGGCCTGATACCCGAGTCCAAACAAGGCCGCCGTCGTGCCGTTGAAAACCAGGAATTTCAGCACCGGACGTTCGGAGATTTGCGCCCAAAAGCTGATCACCAGCGCGATCGAGCAGCCGATGATCAGCAGCCCGCCGACCAGTTCTCCCCAGCGGATGTTGCGATCTTCCATGAACGCGAGCAAGACTTCGGCGAAGGGACGGCGCCCGGCGGACCGCGCTGCGGAGACGGCCGCTGGCTCTCCCTCTTGCGCCGTCGCAGCGGCTCGGCTGGACTCGAACGCCCGCGCTCGCTCCGCGACCGTCGAGGCGGCTCGTGGCGCCAGCGGCGGCAAGGTCATTGCTTCCGCCGCCGTCTCGTCAGCCGCCTCGTCCCGATCGGCCGGCTCGGGCTCGGCGGGTGGAACACCGCCGATCGGAGCAGCGGCCACCAGCGGAATCGCCGTTTCTGGCGCTCCCGAGGCGACCTCGACCGCGGCGAATGGCGCCGCCGCGGCGCCGAGCTGCGTCTCCAGGGCGGCGAAGAGCCGCTGATAGGTTGCTTCTTCGATCAGCCCCATCCGACGGAACCGCTCGAGTTGACTGCGCGTGGCGTTCAGCGCCGCCGGCTCGCGATTTGCCGCCGGCAATGAATTGGGCCAGCCACAGACGACGCACTGCGAACCGTTGAGGCGGCTCTCGCACCGCGGGCAAAATTCGGCGAAGCGAGCGGCGCGCGGTTTGTCGTTGAACTGTCGGAACAGCGCCGCGATTCCGACCCAAATGCCGTGCCCCACCGCCGTGATGAGCAGTAGCGCGAATAAGATGAGGATGAAAAAATCCATGGACCGCCCGCCGTTTGCCGCGGAGAACGATGCGCGAGTGCGATTGCCCGTGCTGCCCTCTCTCTGCCGGATCTCTCTACTGTAGACTCGGCGAAACGCGAAGTGCTACCTCCGGCGCACAAAAAAGGGCTGAAAAAGGCGATATTCAGCCGGCGGAAGGGGCGGTTGGCACCCGCCTGGCGAATTTAGAAATCGTACCAGATGCCCAGCCCGTATTCTTGTTCGTAGACGTGCAAAAACTCGTACTCGGTGCTGTAGCCAGTCAGATACTGAAAGCCGACGCGAAAGACGTGTCCCAACGGTTCGTCGCGCCACATCCAGCCTGCTTGGGCGACGAAATCGCCGCCGAAGTCCAATTCTTGGCGCAGATGTCCCGCCAGCGCGGCGAACGGCGCGCCTTGCAGTCCGGTCGAGCCGATCGTTCCCAGATCGGTCCCGAAGATCAACTCGAGCGGCTTCGCTTCGCCGTCGACAGAGAAAGCGCAGCCCAGCTCGCAATAGAGGCGGGCCCAATCGGTCGGATAATTCGAAACGCCGGCCAACAACGATTCGCGCTTGTAGTTGATGCGATCGAACGATGGGTTCTTGAGCAAATACTCGTCGCCGACATGCGAGCTGAGATGATAGTAGCCAAAGCGAAACCGCCAACGGCCGATTCCGTACGAAACATCGGTCCCAATCCGAAAATCGACCGCCCGCAAATCAAACTCGTCATACGGCGTCAGCCGCGGAAACGCGGCGCCTTCAACATCCCACTGCCAACCGGCGGGGATGGCGTCTTTGCCGGTTCCGTAGCGCAGCAAGCCGAACCGCGCGCCCAACTCGCCTTCTTCGATCAATTGGTCTTGCTGGTTGAAATAGTGCACGCCGCCGAAACGCGGTTCTTTCGGCGCGGCCCAATACGATTGATAAACCAAATTGCGCGGCAAGAGCCGCCAATCCCAATCGTCGGGGTCGGCCGACTCGAGCGGTTCGGACGACGTTGTCGAGTTGATCGTAGAGGCTGGGTTGGCGAGCGCCGCCGGGTCGCTTCCCGCACGCGTGTCCATTGGGCCGCCGCGCTCGAGCGGAACCGCGTATTGCGCCGGCCGGACCGGCTGCACGAGCGACGAAGCTGGCGTCGGAAGGGAGTCGAGGCCGGTGGCAATCGCCTGGGCCGCTTGGTTGTTTTTCGTGTACGGATCGCCGCCGCTCGCCGGCGCTGCCGCGTCGATCATGCGATTCGAGACCACGTCCTGCGGCCAACTTTGTTCTGCGAGCAGGCGCAATGACGGAGCCACTTCCCACGCGGACTGTGGAAATGCCGCGCTCTGGCCGGCCGGCTGCGGCCTGGGGGACGCCGCGGCGCTTTCCATTGCGACGGCGACACGGCCGACGCCCAGACACAGCAGCGCCGCGAGCAAAGGTTGGCTAAGCCAGAAGCGCGGCAGCAATGCGTGCGCGCGAGCCACCGGCGCGCCGCAAGCCGGCGCGAGCGCTCGCCAGACGAGGATGAATTTGAGCGTGTCCATTCAAACAGACGGGACGACGACGAGGTCGCAGGCGAATCGTACGAATGCGGAACCGAGAAAAGAAGCTTGATGGATCAAGCCATCTTCCTCATCGGCGAAAAAAACCGGCAAACCGCATTCTTTTTCCAAGTTTGCATAAGCGGCGCGGTCGCGCAAACCAGACAAAATGCGAACTTCGCCGCTCGACGGACCGGGCGCGGCCCGTAGAATGGCGATAGACATATCCGAAATCAAAAGGTTCGAGCAATCGCGCCGTAACATGAGTCCGCGCGGCGCAGTTTGTTAGCTGAGTTTTGCGCCACACACTTTTGCCGCAGCCGTGCCGCGGCAACCCCTCTTCTTGAGCCAACCTATGAACGACGCTAGCTATCTGCCAATCTTGGGCCGTCTTCCCAGCGGCGTGTTTGTGCTCACGGTCAAGCAAGGCGATCAGACGACCGGGATGCTCGCCAGTTGGGTGATGCAAGCCGGCTTTGAACCCCCCATGGTCAGTCTGGCGATCCGGCAAGGCCGCTATCTAACCGAATGGTTGACGCAAAAATCTCCGTGCGTGCTGAACGTCCTCCGGGCCGATCAGCTCGCCCTTTTAAAACATTTTGGCAAGGGTTTCGAGCCGAATGAGCCGGCCTTTTCCGATATTCCGCTGAATCGCGACCCGCGCGGCGTGCCGCTACTGGCCGACTCGCTCGGACACTTGGAACTCGAGATTGCCAATTTCGTCGACTCGGGCGACCATCGGATTTTTCTCGCGACGATCCTCGGCGGCCAACTCAACAGCGAGGGGCAGCCGCTCGTCCATATTCGCAAAAACGGCGCGCATTATTAGGACCGCGCGGCCGTCAGCGCGGCGACACGGTCGTTGCGACCCTTTTGTAAATTCTTCTCTGGGCGCGGCGATCTACCTCGCTCTGCACGCGGCGTGTTGGATGCCGTAAAAATTCTAACTTCTGCTGCCGGCGGCGGTTGGCAGTGCTAGCACAAGAAACACGCGCCCTGCGGCATGCCATCTGCATTGAAGCTCGACCGTCTTCGTTTCACCCCGCTGGGGTCTCTCGTTTTGGAAAGGATTTCAATGCCGGCCAAGATTCTTTGTTCCGCGGTCGAATTTGCGCACGATGTCGCTTGGCCGTACGACGAATCGGAGGGCTATTACCGCGACTTGCTGCCTTGGGCCGATCCCTACATCGCTCAACTGCTGCGCAAGCAAGAATCGCAGTCGGGCCGAATTCTTGCCGAGTCGAGCGAACGTTCCGGCGATGTATCCAGCACGGATGAGGACGACGACCATTATCTGAGCGACTGGCACGACATTGATTTTCCAGGCGGCGATTTTCCAGGCGGCGAGTTTGGCGGCAGCGACCAGACGGCGAGCGACTCGCCGTATGAGTGGGACGCTTACCGGTTTCGAGGCCGTGGAATTTCGTAGTCGAAATGCTCCTGCGCCGCGCTCCGACCGCGGCGCTCTGCTGGCTGGGCTCCTATTGCACCAATCTGCGGTTGCAAATTGCCTATTCGCTGGCCGCCTCGAGAACCAACTTCGTCAAGCCTTCCACGAAAAAGTAGTCGCCCCACATGACCGACTCGTCGACTCCAAGGTTTTTCTTCGTATGATACACGCCGTGCCGAAGAATCCCTTCCCAGCCGGGCGTATTGCTGGCGAGGTATTCAGGCTGCACTAGCGCGTCGAGCATGGCGATGGCGGTCGAGCGATAGGCCGCGCTTTTTTCCGCGGAGCGCGTTTGCCGAGCCAGATCGAGCAAGCCGCTGGCCGCAATCGCGCCGGCCGAGCTATCGCGCTGCGCTCCCCACGGCGCCGGCTCCGCCAGATCGGCGTCAAAATCCCAGTACGGCACCTGGTCGTCCGGCAGATGGGCGAGCCAATAGTCGGCATTCCGCTCGGCGGTTTCCAAGAAGCGCGCGTCGCCGGTCAGCGCATAGCACTGGCTATAGCCGTAGAGCGACCAAGCCAAGCCGCGCGCCCAGGCGCTGTCGGGCCGCAGACCTTGCTGAGTCGTTTGTCGGAGAAATGCGCCGTTCGCCAGATCGAAAATCCCTTCGTGCGCCGCGCTGCCGTCGGCGCGCACGAGCGTATCCCGAGTCGTCAAGCAATGCTCGGTTGCAAGCTGCCGCAGGTTTTCGTCGCCGCTCGCCTGCGCTGCATAAAAGATCAGCGGCACATTCATCATGATGTCGATAAACAGCGAATCCGGCGCGACAAACGAGCAGAGATATTTTCCGCGCGCGTGGTACCGCAGCGCCAGCGTCCGGCCGGCTTGCACGAGAACCTCTTGTAGCCGAGGCTCGCCGATCCGTTCGTGCCACGGCCGATAGGTGTTCAGAAAGATAAAGCCGAGGTCGTGCACGCTCCGATCGTGCTGCCGCGGTTCGAGGAGCTGCGAATAATGGATCGCCCGCTCGAGCCACGCGGCGGAATGCGTCCGGCGGACAAATTGCCACATCGAGCCGGCCAGAAACCCCCCGGTCCAATCGGTCCACCGCTCGCCGGCATGCCGCCAATGGCCCCCTGTGGTATAGACTGGAAAAAAGTCCGGTTGGCTGGCGCACAGCCGCGCGATCTGCTGCTCAGAAAACTCCAGCGCCGCGCGATACGCTGCGAGCTGGCCTGCAGCGAGTTCCGAGCCGCGCGATTCGTGAGTCTTGGCCAAAGTGACAATTCCAAGGGACGGGTCGAACTGGGAAATCCGGACCCACAAACCAAGCTTGGAATGGTGCCGGCAAATCGCGGTCCGTGCATTAAAACACGCAGGATCGTGACAGGCAAATCAATGACCGTAGGTTCACGACATCGTCCCTGTTTCCGATGCGCTGGATTTCCGCCTCCGCGGGAATGACGAGAATAAGTCGCCCACCGTCATTCCCGCGCAGGCGCAGGTCGGCACTTTTTCGTCATTCCCGCGCAGGCGGGAATCCAGTGGCGCGGCAGCTACGCGCGGCGGGACTTCTGTCGGGCAAGTCCGCCGTTCGCAACTTCGCCCCTGTCTCCGACGCACTGGATTCCCGCCTGCGCGGGAATGACGAAGCGCACTATGACCAGTCGTCATTCCCGCGCAGGCGGGAATCTAGTGGCGCGGCGGCGACGCGCGGGGTTCCTGTTGGCGAAGTCCGCCGGTTCGCCGCTTCTCCCCTGTCTCCGATGCGCTGGATTCCCGCCTGCGCGGGAATGACGAGAATAAGGCTCATTATCCCTATGATTCCCGCCTGCGCGGGAATGACGAGTTGTACGCGGCGCTCGCCGCGAGGCGCGGCAAGATCGCGAGGCGCGGCACGGTCGCGACGGGCGGCACGGTCGCGACGCTCGCCGTCCGCGAACGGCATTTCAGACGGCGAATTTGGAATGGCTGGCCTGAGCGTGCAGGGAAGCGCGGCCCCTCGCCAAACCGAGGTCCGGCGGCGTATAATTCTGCCAAGCCGGGGGACGCCATGCGGCGGTTCACCGTCTCGGCTCCGCCGCGATTCGCGGCGCTGCGACGTTTTTAGAGGCACGATTTCATGGACAAAGAATTCACCGATCTCGCGGAGTCAATTCAGCAACGGCTGACGCAGCTTCGCGATTCTCTTTGACTACGCTGGCAAAAAGCAGCAAGCGGCCGCGCTCGAGGCGCGGATGGGCGCGCCCGATTTTTGGAATGTGCAAGAGAAAGCTCAGGCCACGATCGGCGAGTTGAAATCGCTCAATAGCATCGTCAAGCCGCTCGAAGAGGCCCAGCGGGCGCTGGGCGAAGTCCACACGCTCATCGAATTGGGCGAAGAAGACCCGACTTTGCTCGCCGAGCTGAAAACCGAGTTGCCCAAGTTGGCGGCCCAGGTCGATGATCTCGAACTCAAGTCGCTTCTCAACGGCCCGCACGATGCCAACGCGGCGATCATGACGATCAACGCTCGCGACGGTGGCACCGATGCCAACGATTGGGCGGAAATGCTCCTGCGGATGTATTCGCACTGGGCGCAGAAAAATGGCTATACGGTCGAATTGCTCGACAAGCTGGACGACGAAATCGCCGGCATCAAGAGCGCCACGATCGCGCTCCGCGGGCCAATGGCCTACGGCTATCTCAAAGGCGAGACCGGCATGCATCGCTTGGTTCGCATCAGCCCGTTCAATTCCGAAGGCAAACGCCAAACGAGCTTCGCCGCGGTGGACGTTTCGCCGGAAATCGTCGAAGACAAGGAAATTGAGATCGACGATAACGACGTCCGCGAGGATGTTTTTACGGCCAGCGGACCCGGCGGCCAACACGTGAACAAGACGGCCAGCGCGATCCGGCTGACGCATCTGCCGACCAACATTGTCGTGCAATGTCAAAACGAACGGAGCCAACACAAGAACCGCGCGATGGCGTTTAAGATGTTGCGCGCGAAACTCGCCCGGCTCGAAGAAGAAAAACGCGAAGCCGAGATGGCGGTGAAGTATAAAACCCAAGCTCGCACTGGCTTTGGCTCGCAAATCCGCAATTACTTTTTGCATCCCGACCAACGGGTGAAGGATTCGCGGACCGGCTACTACATGGGCAGCTTTCATAGCGCGCTGGACGGCAATATCCAGCCCTTTCTGGAAGCCTACTTGCGCTGGCGCGTCAGTGGCAAGGCCGCGGCGGGAGACGACTAACGGCCGCGCCGAATCGCGCGCGGCGCTAAGCGATTCGCGGATTCAGACAAGGCGGGTGTCGCGGCCCGCCGCAGACGTTCCGCTCGCTCCTCGAACTAAAACTGTGCTCCGGTGATTTCGCTCATTCTCCAAACCGACGCCCTGCGGCTTTCCTTTCACCGCCGCCAAGATCGCTATGCACAGCGCTTGGCGGTCGCGTTTGGCGAGTCATTTATCGACCTGTGGGAATCGGTCGATAGCCCGCGGCTGCTATGCAACGAGCAGCCCGAGGATTGGCCCCCCAGCCCGCCGTGGCAAGACGTGCATATCGAAACGCGCAGCGATGGCGTAGAGATCGCGCTGGCCGTGGGCCAAGCGGGTTCGAGCCACTGGTCGCTCAGCGTCGAGCCCGTGCCCGGCGGCCAAGGCTTGCTATTCGATGTCGCTTGTCGGGTGAAATCGTTGCCGCGCTGGTTGGGCAACAGCTATCGCCGCATCTCGACGCTGGGGGCGCATGCGGATCTGTATGCGCTGCTCGATTTCGCGTTTGCGCCGAGCTATGAAGAGCTGACGCGCACCGAAACGAACCGCTACGAATGGCGGATCAGTCCGGCCGTCTTGACGGGTCCGTTTCCGCGGACGATTCGCTGGCAATATCAGGTTGTTTCGCGCGATTCGGCACGCTAGGATGAGGCGCTTTGAGCGGAGCGCAACGAACGGCGGAGCGCGCGCTAAGACGGTTTCGAGTTCCCTTTGGCGAGCGGCGCATGCTCATTTTACGGAAAACCCGTGTGCTTCATGGGAAGGAGGCCCGCGCGCCTCGGTTGCCAAGACTCGGTCTGATGGCCGCGCTCGCTGTATTAGGCGGATGGCTCGGGCCAACTCCGGCCGCCGCGGCCAAGCTCGTGCTGTTTGCCGGCGGCGGCACGGAACCGGACAATGCGCCGGCGACCAAGTGCCAGCTTAAAACGCCGTTCGGACTCGTCTTCGATGCCGAGGGAACCGCTTTTCTCGTCGAGATCGACGGCCATCGGCTGCTCAAGATCGATCGGGCAGGAAACTTGAAATCAATCGCCGGAACCGGCGAGAAGGGCTTCGCCGGCAACGGCGGCCCCGCCACCGCCGCCAAGTTCAACTCGATGCACAGCTTAGCCCTCGCGCCGGCCGGCGGCATCCTCTTGGCTGACACGTTCAACCATTGCGTCCGCGCGTATCATCCGCGGACCGGCGAGATCACCGCCTTTGCCGGGACAGGCGAAAAAGGATTTTCGGGCGACGGCGGCCCGGCGATCAAGGCCCGCTTTGAAGGGATTTACTGCCTCGCGGTGGACGTGCCGCGCAACCGGCTGCTGCTCGCCGACTTGGAGAACCACCGCATTCGCGCGGTTGACCTGAAGACGGGGATGGTCTCCACGTTCGCCGGCAATGGCAAAGCGGGAGTTCCGCAGAACGGCGCTCCGGCCGACGACAGCCCCTTGGTCGATCCGCGGGCGGTCGCGGTCGATTCGCAAGGCAATGTCTATATTCTCGAACGCGGAGGGAACGCCCTCCGCGTCGTCGATGTGAAGCATCATATCCGCACCGTCGCGGGAACCGGCAAGGCGGGCGACTCGGGCGACGGCGGCGATGCCTTGCAAGCCACCCTCCGCGGGCCGAAACACCTCTGCGTCGATTCGCAAGATCGGGTTGTGATTGCCGATACGGACAATCACGTCATTCGCCGCTACGACCCGGCGACCGGCCGAATCGAGCGCGTGGCCGGAACCGGCGTGGCGGGCAGCGCCGGCGTCGGCGGCGATCCGCTGAAGTGCGCGTTGAACCAACCCCACGGTGTGACTGTTGATGCGCACGGTGTCTTGTATATTGTGGATAGCCACAACAACCGCGTTCTCCAGCTTGCCCCGTAGGAGTCTCCGTTCATGCCCTCTGGGTTACGCCGAATATTGCTAGGACTTTTGGCCGGCGTGGCCAGCCTCTGGTTGGCGCCGACCGCTCGCGCCGATCGCTTGGACGAGATCAAACAGCGCGGCGAGTTGGTCTGGGGAGGCGACGAGTCGGGCGGCGCGCCCTACGTGTTCAAGAAAGAAGAGGACGGCAAGTATTACGGGTTTGAAGTCGATATCGCCGATGAAATCGCAAAAGAACTCGGCGTCAAAGCCCGCTTTCAGCAAGGCGAATGGGTTCAACTTCCCGCAATGCTCGACAAAGGCGACATCGACTTGGCGCTGAATGGCATCGAGTTGACCCAGGACCGGCAAGAAAATTATCTTTGCACGCGGCCCTATTACGTCTATGGGCTGCAACTGCTCG
The DNA here is from genome assembly GCA_035656655.1 of Pirellulales bacterium. GTDB lineage: Bacteria > Planctomycetota > Planctomycetia > Pirellulales > DASRSE01 > DASRSE01. The sequence continues at coordinate 3,280 of DASRSE010000222.1, read as the reverse complement.
TCCGGCAAGACTCTTCGATTCAAAAGTGGGAGGACCTCGATGATCTCAAGGCCAAGGGAAAGTTGACATTCGGGGTGCTGGAGGGAACCGCCGCGGAAGAGTATCTCAAAAAGCGCTATGGCGCGGACTTGGTCAAAAGTTTTGACAACGCCAAGCTGGCGATGAAAGAGCTCGAGGAAGGGACGATTTCCGCGACGCTGCAAGACGATTGTTTCGCGATCTATTTTGCGGACGACTATCCGAAGATTCGCTTCGTCGGTCGTCCGATCGCGCCAGGCTTGTATGTCGGCATGGTGAAAAAGACCGAGCCACGACTGTTGGCTGCGATCAATCAGGCGCTCGACAAGATGATCCAAGACGGACGATTGAAGAAAATCTACGATCATTGGGACATGGCGGGCCGCGCCCAGGTCGTCTCCTTGCGCAACGCCGCCGAAATCAAGCTAGCCGCCAGCGGGAGCGACATTCAAAAAATCCTGCTCAACAGCTTTCCTTTTTTATTGAAGGCGGCTGGCATGACCGTCTTTCTTGCGGTGGCCTCGATGCCGCTCGCGATCTTGATCGGAATTCTCATCGCGATCGGGCGGATGTATGGAGCTTGGTTCGTCGCCAAACCCTTGAGCGTCTATGTGGAAGTGGTTCGCGGCACTCCGCTCATGCTCCAGTTGTATTTCATCTACTATCTCTTGCCGAGCGTGGGAATTTCTCTGCCGCCCCTGGTTGCCGGCGTGCTCGGTTTGGCGATCAACTATTCGGCGTATGAGGCGGAGATCTATCGCGCCGGTTTTCAGGCCGTGCCCAGCGGCCAAATGGAAGCGGCCTTGTCGCTGGGGATGACGCGCCGTCAGTCGATTTTTGGCATCGTGCTCCCTCAGGCATTTCGCATTGTAATTCCCCCCGTGGCAAACGACTTCATCGCCTTGTTCAAGGATACGTCGGTCTGCTCCGTCATCACCATCGTCGAGTTGACCAAACAATACGAAATTCAATTCCAGAACCATCCCGGCGCGTTGGTCCAACTCGCCGTGGTCACGGGCATTCTGTATATGCTGATGAGCTATCCGCTGTCGCGCTTCTCGCGCTGGAGCGAACGGAAGCTGGCGGGCAAAAAGTTCACCGGCGCGCACGGTCAGGTGGCGCCGGTCTAGTTGTGCGAATTGGCTCATCGGTGGTTTTGAATTCCCCTTCCCAGGACGGCGGCTGCAATGATTTCCACGGTTAATTTAGTGAAGCATTTTGGCTCGCTCGAAGTATTGCGCGGCATTTCGCTCGCCGTCAATCAGGGCGAAGTCGCCGTCATTATCGGTCCCTCCGGCGGCGGCAAGAGCACGTTTCTCCGTTGCTTAAATGGGCTCGAAACGTTTGACGGCGGCGAGATCACCGTCGGCGATTGCGCGCTCCAGCCGGGCGAAGCCGATCGCCCGCAGCGCGAAAAAGTGCAAAAAATTCGCCGCCGGCTCGGGATGGTCTTTCAACAATTCAACCTGTTTCCGCATCTCAGCGTCCTGGACAACGTGGCAATCGGCCCGCGGCGCGTGCTGAATATGCCTCGCGGAGAGGCGAATGAGCGCGCGAAAGGGCTCCTGGCGCGGGTCGGCCTGTCCGAAAAAATGAACGAGCGCCCGAGCCGCTTGTCTGGCGGTCAGCAGCAGCGTGTGGCGATTGCCCGGGCGCTGGCGATGCAGCCCGACGCGATTTTGTTCGATGAGCCGACCAGTTCGCTCGATCCGCGAATGACGGCCGAGGTGCTCGCCGTCTTGGCCGATTTGGCGAAGAGCGGACAGACGATGATCGTCACGACGCACGCGATGAACTTCGCGCGCCGGGCCGCGCATCGCGTGTATGTCTTTCAGGACGGCGTCATTTTGGAGTCGGGGCCGCCGGAACAGATTTTCGAGCGGCCGCAGCAACGGGCGACGGCGGAGTTTTTGCGCGAAACGGCCGCTTAGGTCGGCGAATTGCCCGCGCGACGATCGCGAACTGAGCGCGCCGCTGCGACCATTTGACCGCGCGGGGGGCGGATGAAAACGAGAAACCTGGTTCTGCCATTGACCCCCTTATGAAATCCAAGTCTGAAATCTGGCTCCGGGTGAATCCGCGACCCTTGTGGCTTTCGTTGCTCGGTATGGTTGCCATGTTTGCTGCCCTGGCGCTGATCGATTTTTGGTTCATGCCCTCAACTTGGAATGGCTGGTTTGCCGCGCCGGTTGCTGCGGTCGGCTTGGTGGGGATCCTCGCCGTGTGGATCGTGCGGCGGCCGATTCTGGCGTATCGGCCTGGTGAATTGCTCGTCAATCTCCGCGCCGGCAAGCCGCATGTGGTGCCCATCGAAATCGTCGAAGGCTTTTTGCTGGGCCGTCAAGAACTGGACTATGGTCCAACGCGCCGCGCTCAGGCTAAGGCGCTCACGATCAAGCTCGCGGATAAAGCCAGCGATTGGACGAAGGCCGAAGTTCACCATTCGGTCGGCCGCTGGTGCGGCAGCTACATCACCGTATTCGGCACCTGGTGCGAACCGCTGAGCATCGAGTTCATCAACAAGCTGAACGCTCGCTTGGCCGAAGTCAAAGCCGAGCACGAGGCCCAAGCCAATTCCGCCTGCGCGCAGGAGACACGCTCATGATGCGGCTGCTGGTGAGCGTGCGCAACGCGGCGGAAGCCGCAACCGCGGTTGAGGCCGGCATTGATCTGCTCGATATCAAAGAACCGGCCCGCGGCGCGCTCGGGCGCGCCGATGGCAACACAATCGCCGAGATTCTCGGCGCGGTCGGCGGGCGGGTTCCGGTGAGCGCGGCCGCCGGCGAACTCCGCGACTTTCTTCCCGACCCGGCCGAGTCGCGCGCGGAGTTGCTTGGCGCGCCGCCGCCGGCGTTTGCCGCCGAGCTACAGTTTGCCAAGTTTGGTTTGAGCGGCTTGGCGAGCCGGCCCGATTGGCCCGCGCGGTGGAAAGCGGCGCTGCGCATCTGGCCGCCCTCGATCGGTCGCGTGGCGGTCGTCTATGCCGATTGGAGAACGTGCGCCGCGCCCGCGCCGCTCGATATCCTCGCCGTCGGCGCCGAACTTCGTTGCGCGGCCGTTCTGTTCGATACCTTTGACAAGACGCGCGGCAACTTGCTCGCGCATCTGCCGCTGGCGGAGTTGGCCGAACTCATCGAGCGGGCTCGCGCGCGGCCCTGCTTGGTGGCGCTGGGGGGCAGCCTCGATCGCGCGGCGATCGCGCGGGTTGCGCCGCTGGCGCCGGATGTGATCGCGGTGCGGACGGCGGTTTGCGTCGGCGGGC
>DASRSE010000221.1:0-33234 GCA_035656655.1 Pirellulales bacterium | reverse complement strand
CCTCCCCCTCCCGAATATTCGTCCTGCCGCGGTTCGCGTCCTTCCCAGATTCGGCGATCGGAAACCGCTGCTCCCGCAAATGGGGTCGGCGCGAAATTCAATCCGCGCGGATTAAAAGCGGCGGACCACCACGACTGTCTTGACCACGCCATTAATCACGTTCTGCTGAATGTTGATGCTTGGCCGAAACACGAACAACAGATTCACTTGCAAAATAAACTTCGCGCGCACTTGCATTCCTTGCTCGTCGCTCATGCTCTGCATTCCGCCGAGGCCCAATTGCTGAAGACTGGCGCCAGGCACTTGTCCCCCTGCCTCTTGGGCGAAGAGCGAACCGCTCGAGCAGAGCAAACCAAGTGCTAGCAGAACTGCGATCGAAAACTTCTTCATAGCTGCATCTCCAAAGTAGGTGACAGACTCCGAACCGATCTTGGCGAGTGCGAGGCGGAACCATCGCGCGCTCGGTCGCGGTTTTCATGGACGGCGCGCGACCGCGGAACTTTCCGACCCACCCCCCACAAGGCGGCTTCTAGTCTATTGAGGGCCTACCCTGATAGCAAGAAATTTCCGCGAAAAAGCCGCGTTTTTGCCATCGCATCGGGGCGCGGACGGAGTCGGTCGAGATTTCAAAAGACCGCGACCAGAGGACGAAGGCGCCGGCTGGAATTTAGCTCAGCGGCGCGGGCCTGGTATTCAGAGTGCTTCTGGCGGGAGCGGGCCTTCCGCCGCGAACCCTTATACATCCTCGACGAGAACCGCGCCGGCCGGGCTTCCGCGTAGCGGAATCGAAATGCAGGCCCGGCTGGCGCCGCTGGCGGCTAAGGCACTCGCCCTTTCGGCGAGCAATCATGGCAGGCCGGTCATGGGCGAGCGCAACTTCGGACCGGAGCGGATGGGGGAGTGCGCCTGCGGCTTTCTCGCCGCTCGTTAGCGGCTGAAGCCGACGGCGAAAGTGATGCCGTACAGTTGAACGTCGGGGGACAGAGAATCGAGCAATAGCGTCGTGCCATTGAGGTTCTGCAACAACGAATAGGTCGGTTCGTTGACGTTCCAGTTTTGATATTCAAACAAGCAGCGCGCGAAGACGGTTCCCTTGAAACAAGCAATGTCTTTCGTCCATTCGAGACCTGCTTGAAGTTCCAAAATCCAAGCGGTGCTGGGCTCGTCGGCAATCACCAGTTGATAGCCGGCGGAGGTGCCCGTTTCCAAAAAGGATTCTCCTTGTTGGCGCGAACGTCCCCACAAGATGGAGCCGCGGCCATTGAGGACGGCGGCCAAGCCCCAATCGCCGATCGGCCGCCGACCTTCGAGCGAGAAGGTGAGCCCCGTTCCTTGATAGTCCATGTTCGCGCTGGTGAAGGCGGCATATTGTCCTTCGGCAAATTCGCTAAATCCTTCGTGGCGATTGATCGAGGCGAACCGCGGACCGATCCCGCCGACGCAGCACCAGCAATCGGGCAAGGCAAAGCGGCGCGTATATTCTAAGTCGATCGTATAAAGTTCAAATTCCTGATCGGCCGTGGCCGTCGTAAAGGTAAAGACGCCGGGATCGAGGATCTTGCCGAAGCCATCGGAACCTTGGATGTCCCAGAACCGGGCCCGGATACCGTTGCCGCAATCGTTTTCAAATCCCAACCAAACCCGCGGAGCAGCGTCGAAGCGATCGAGGTCGAGCAGATCGCGCCCGGCAATGCCTGGGTTGGGGTCGCGAAAATCGCGAAACTGAGGAACCAAGAATGTCGCCTCGACCCCTGCGGCACACGCCCAACCGGGGCGATTTTCTTCAACTAAGGCAGGCAGATTGACTTGAATCTCGGGCGGCTTGACGGCCACCAAGGGGAGCGGATCAAAGCCTGAGTTCTCCGAGCCTGGCTGGCGAATTGAACTCGGAATTCGCGCAGCCTGGCTATTGGCGGCTCCGGCTTTGCCCGGCAGCTCTTCCGGGCTTTTGTCGGCGTCCTTGTAGTCGCACAGTTTCGTTTCGACCCCCAGCGGCGGGAGCGGTTCGGGCCGCGTGCTTTGCTCCGCCGCCGGCGCGGCGTCATAGCTCAAGGGGACGAAAAACTCGTCGTCATCCGCCCGGCAAACGAGCGGCAAGCCGATCAGAACTAGCCATTGAAACATCACGGTTAGGTGGATTTTTCGGATCAAGCGAGCACCTGGAAGCGAAAGGCCGTGGTGGCGGTAGTAGGGGATAATCGGCTGCGTACTGGCGTAGCGGACGACCCTCGCACAACGATGATAGGGGTCATGGCGCATTGTCTGTAAAAGCATTTCGTCGGTTTTTCAGGAGAAAGCGAACGTTTCGGTCGGCACTCGCACAGATCGCAAAATCGTTGAATCAACGTTGAGAGATGCAACCCGCACGACCGCTACGAGCGACCGGTGAAGACGGCAATTTCGCTCATCGCCACCGGCACCAGCAGGGAAGGCGGCAGGTTTGCTCCGGGCGGATTCGCCGAATAAAACGGCACAACCCGCAGACTCGCGGCGCAGTCAAAAGCGCGAGTCTGAGCCGCGGCACCGGACCCGCGCCGCGGCCCGCGAGCGGTGGAAAGATGCAACGCACTGCGTCAGCGCCAGAAGGCGATGCCAAGGGGACGACGCGGGCCATTATTTCGCGATGCCTGCCGAGCCTTGCGCTGGCCTTGGCGACCGGCGGTTAGCGAGTGGCCGGGTCGAATTTCGCCGGTCCGGCGGGCGCCCCGACCGGCGCCAGCGCGTTTCCGCGGTTGGGGTTCGGAGCGCTGCGGCTGAGGCCGAGCAACCGCCACAGCGGGGCCAAGCGGGCTCGGTTCCAGAATAAAACGAGCAAGAGGAAGATCGCGAATCCGTGGGCGCCATAACAGGCAATGACGAACGTGCCGCCGCCAAATAGCATCAGCGCGTCAATGCCAAAACGGAGGAGATAATCGCCCAGCCCATACGCGCGCAGCCAGAAGCGCTCGCGCGCGGTCAAGGCCTCGGGCGAAGTCCGCCGCGCGAGCCACGCATTCGTTTCGGCAATCGCCCGATTGCGCAGATTCCAATCTTCGACCGCCAAGCACAAGCCCCAGCCGGCAGCGGCAAAGGGCGAGAAAATATTGCACTGGTAGAGCGTGACCAGCAGCACCGACGGAACCATCAGCACCCAGAATTGATAAGCGTCCGAACTACGGCTACTGCCGACCCAGAGCGAAATATAGAGCGAACCGAGGGCGATTGGCGTCGCCAAGCCGACGAGGACAAAAGCGCGGCGATCGCGCGGTTCCATGAATACAAGCGAGTCGCCCGTATCGGTCGCAAAGGAAAAGGTCGGCAGCACCCAGTTGCCCCACGTGAACGCGACGTTGCGGACGCGGCCGCGAAACTGCCGGCAGGCCATTCCATACATCAAGGCCAGCGGCAAATTCAACAGCACGACCGTTTGCAGATAATTGCCGAAAAACAACGGCAGCGTAGGAAACCGATGCCAGAGAACCGCCAAATCGGCGACCCCTTGGTGCCAATGAAGAACCAAAAGCGTTCCGCCCATCAAGGCCAGCAAGACGACCACGACCAGCATTAGCGGATGGAGCAGCCAACCAAAGAAAAGGGCGAGTAGATCGCAGAGGATGTTGGCGGCTTCGCCCTTGATCGCCAATCGCGGGCTCTTCAGCAGAGCGACCGGTTCGGCCGATGCGACGACGAGCGGCTGCTCGTCGATCAGGAGGTGGTTCAATTGCAGTTGCGCGAGAAACTCTTCGCCTTCGCGACGATCGAGCTCGCGGCCAAATTTATTGCGATAAGCCGCGCGCGCGACTTCCCAGGGCTCGCCGCGCTCGAGCATCGCCAACAAAAAACGCTCCTCCGCATGAAACTCGAAATGCGTCCCGCGGTACGGGTCGATCAAGCGAAAATCCTGCGGACCGGTCCGCAGAATCCTCAATCCCGGATTCAGGCGATAAGCGGGCGACGGCTCAGACATACGCACTCCCAACGGCGATTTCGCGACCTGGCAACTTCACGGCAACTTCACGGTAACTACCCTGCGAAACAACTTCACGAGACATTGATTTCACGACAAAGCGCGGTTACGAGCCGGCGAGCAACGCGTTGCTCGCCGGCGCGCTCAGTTGCTGCACGGCGGCCGCCGCGGCGCGATACCGCTCGGCGACCTGGGCTCGGCCCCCCAACGCGTACAGCTCCGCCAATGCGAGAAAGCACTCCGGCTGGCCAGGCTCCAGAGTCAGCGAGGTCCGCAGCCAAACGAGCGCGTCCAGCAAATGGCCTTGCTCCAAGCTGCATTGCCCCAACCGCAAATAAGGAAGCGAAGCCAGTTGGTTGCAGAATGTCGCTTGCGTATAGCATTGCAACGCTTCTGGTCCGCGACCCAGGTGACGAAGCACGTCGCCCAGGGCCAAAACGGCGTCCACGGCGGCAGGAGCCAAGCGCACGGCGGTCCGCAACTCGGCGAGCGCGTCGAGCCACTGTTCTTGCTCGATGAACAACCGCCCCAGCCGCTCGTGAATCCAGGCCAGTTCCGGCTCTTGGGCGATTGCGAGACGAAACGAAGCGATGGCTTCGGGAGCGCGCTGGAGCTTCCACAGGGCCTCGGCGCGCAGGGCGTGCGGCAGGGCTTCGGCGCGTGTTTGGCGCAATAGCCGCTCGATCGCTTCCAGCGCGGCGCGATAATCTTTGATCTTCATCAGCGCGCTCGTCAAGGTCGTATAGGCGAGCGAAGATTCTGGATCGAGTTGGATCGCGCGCCGCAACGGCCCGATCGCTTCGGCGAACTGCTGATTCTGCGTCAAGGCAATTCCCGTGAGCAACTGCGCTTCCGATGACTCTGGATTTTCGGCCAATGCCTGCTCGAGCGCAGCCAGCGCCGGCTCGATTTGGCCATCGTTCAGCAGGGCATGCGCCAAGGCGAGCTGGCTGGCGACATTGCCGCCGGCCCGCTTCAGGCTCAAGGGAGCGCGCTCGCCGGGCGCGCTCAGCGGTTGCGGATCACGAGAAAATAGCGCCATGAAAAGTCCGATTGGAGGAACACTGTCGAAGTCGTCAGCTCGCCGCGGCGCGGCATCGGCCGCGGCCTAGAAGTCAAGGCTGCCGGCCATCCGAATCGCCACTTCGCGCTGCGGATCGTCGAAGCCTTTGCGGCCGTGCAGGAGGCGAGTGTTGTCCACAAACATAAAATCGCCCGTCTGCATCGGAATGAGTTGCACCAGGCGCGCGGTCGTCGCCTTGATGTCTTGAATCACGTCCGGCGGCAAGGGAGATCCATCCTCAAAGCGAACCAGGCTATTGTCCTTGCCCGCTTCTTCTTGCCACACAACCGGCAAGATGCTGTTGCGGAACACGGGCGTTTGACCCCAGTGGCTGAGCGGAACCGCCGAAACCTTATACTCCGTCGTCAACGTGCCAGACTGCTCGTCGACGCGCAATTCCAATTCGTTCTGGCGGCAGAAAGCGCGGACCTCGTCGAGATCGCTCGTGCCGAATCGGACTTGCCAATTGCCGTCGGGATACTTGCGAATGTAGTTGATCCGCTGCGCGTGCAACTTGGCGCGGGTCGATGGTTGCAATTGCTGGTACACGGCCGCGCCGTCGCAGAGCATTGTTTCGCCGCGCGTGGCCGACGGCCGCACGCAAAAGAAGAACAGCGCGACCGGGCTGATTTTGAGATACGACATATCGCAATGCAGCGGCAACTCGAATTTGAGTTGCTCTTTTTGCCCGAGGTAAAAATTCACCGAATAGACGGTCTGATCGCTGCTCGGATTTAGGACTTGTCGCTCATGCGCGCCCCCTTGATAGGTCATCCAGTCGGTGCAGTACAAATTGCTGAACCGCTCGAATTCCGCCATCGCTAGCTGGAACCCTTGAAAAAAGACGACCCCTTGGGTGCGAAAGGCCTCCTGCATTTTCTCGCGCGGCAAATCGAACGGGCTCGCGCCGCCGCGATTGCGAATCGTCAGGCCAAAATCGGCGCTCACGGGCTCGGTGTGCACAGGCAACTTCTCGGTCGCTAACTGCATCGTATTTCCTTTCCAGACAGGCGTCGTAAAATCGTCAAGGGAACAGACACGTTTGTGATTCTCGATCGTCCGCAACGGCCAGCGATTCTTTTGCTCGCTGAAAACGGACGGTTTCAAACAAGGGTTAAAACCTCTGTGCGCGCTGCCGCCGCGCCGCTCATTTCTTCTCCGGCGCAGCATGTTTCGGAAGCGAAAACTTCTTGAAGAATTCCCACATGGTCGCGTCGGCGTCAAACGTGGCAATGAGCTTTCCCGTCCCGAGCTTGGGAGTCACATCGACGCCGCCGGGCCAGGTATGGCCTCCTTCCAAGAGCATATAGAGTTCGATCGGGGCTCCGTCTTCGCCAGCCCGCGGCGTGTAGATTTCGTGGATATAGTCGGCGGTTTTTTCGACCTTCGTCGGCTTGTCGTCGCAGTGATCGACGGCGCACCACCACTTGATCACGTCGCGCACCGGCCGATGCTCGATTTTGGAAATTGCATTAGCGCCAATGCCGCCGTTGAAGGCCGCGTTTTGATCTTTCAAGCCATGAATATGCAGGATCGGGACGGGCCGTTGCGGTTTGCCAAAATCGCCGCCCATCTCGCCCGACACGGCACAAATCGCCGTGATCCGGTTCGACAGTTCACACGCCAAGCGATACGCCAGCATCGCTCCGTTGCTCATGCCGGTCGCATAGACGCGCGTCTCGTCAATCGCATAGCGGCTCTTCACGTCGTCGATCACTTTGCTGATGAAGCCGACGTCGTCGATCTTGTGATTGACGGCATAACCGCAACAAGAGCCCGCATTCCAGGTGTACATCCGGCCTAGGAAGGCGGTCCCCTCGGGATAAACCACAATGAAACCGTATTTGTCGGCGGCCACGTCCATTTGGGTCTGTCTGCGATGGGCCGTCGCGTTGCCGCCGCCACCGTGCAAATTCAAGACGACCGGCAGCGGCGTCTTGCCGTCGTAACTCGGCGGCAAATGGAGTTCGTACGTACGCGTGAGCTTGTCGTGGACCAATTCAAACTTCGGATCGCGGCTATTGGGATCGGCCGACGCATTGCGAGTTGGCAAGAAAACCGCTATCGCCACCACGACCAAAACCACCACCGCGCCAATTCCATAGATCATTTTCATCGTCCTTCTCCTGCGGTCGGAGGGGAGCCCCGCTGGTTTTCCGCGGCCGGCGCGGCGCGTTTCGAGACGCGCGTGCGAAACGGCGCGATCACCAGGTTTTCACAGATTGTATCCGGTGGGAGAGCCAAACAAAACGCGATCAACTCCGCTACCCGCTCCGCAGGCAGCGCTTGCGGCGGGGCCGTTTTGATGGCCCCGTTTTGCTCCCAGAGCGGCGTGTCAACGGCGTCCGGCAAGATCACTTGCACGCGCACGCCGAAGGGGCGGACCTCTTCGGCCACCGATTCCGACAGCGCAATCACCCCCGCTTTTGAGGCGCTATACACGGAGTCGAGCGGCCGTCCCTTGCGCCCGCTGGTCGAAGCCACATTGATAATCTGGCCGTTGCGCTGCGCGACCATGAGACGCAGCGCCGCGCGGTTTAATAAAAAGGTTCCTTTCAAGTTCGTATCGACCACCGCCGCAAACTCGTGATCTTCCATTTCATGGAGCGGCCGCGGACGGCTGCCGGCGGCGCGCAAGATTCCGGCGCAATGGACCACCGCGTCGAGCGCGCCAAACCGCTCGCCGGCGGCGGCGATGAGCCGGTCGCAATCAGCGGCCAAGCGCACGTCGCAAGTTTGTCCGTGGGCCGCGCTGCCGCTGGGTTCCGCGCCCAGAGCAGATAACTCCGCGAGCGCCCGATCTATGGTTTCAGCCCGCAAATCGGCGATCAGCACGCGCGCGCCGAGCGTCACTAGGCGGCGCGCGGTCGCCAACCCGATGCCGCTGCCGCCCCCGGTGATGACCACGCTCTTATGGTGCAATCCTTCGGTCACGCGACTCCTCCCGCCAGATATTCAAAAGGTTCCACGACCGGATCCAGCACCTGGGCATCCCACGCGAGGCCGAGGAAATAGACCACGACGGAGGCCAAGCCGGCCGCGCTGAGCGACCCGCGGCGAGCTAGCGAGGTATTCGCGATGAGGCTGGTCGCGACCGCATCCGGCAACAACGACCAGACGCGGACGCCGAACGGTTGCAGTTCTTCCGCGAGCGATTGGAACATCGTCAGGACCGCCATCTTCGCCGCGCAATAGGGCGCCGCCAGCGGCAGCCCGCGCCGCGCGCCGCGCGCCGACGAAATATTCAGGATCTGACCGCGACCGAGCCGCCGCATCAGCTTGCCGGCGGCGCGGGCAACAAAAAACGCGCCGCGCAAATTGGTGTCCATCATCGCTTGCCACTCCGCTTCACTCAGCCGCGCAACCGGCTGCGGCAGGCCACGGGACTCGCTGCCGCGGCCGATTCCCGCGCTATGTATGACCAGATCGATCGTTCCAAACTGCGCAACGACCCGTTCAAACAACGAGGCCACTTCGGCGCCGCTGCGAATGTCGCAAGCAAAAGCCGCCAGCGCGCCCGCAGCGGAGTCGCCCGCGGCGTTCGCGCCGTTCGCCGCCGTGCGGCTGGCAATCGCCACCCGGCAGCCGCACCGCGCCAGTTCGCGCGCGATCGCCAAGCCAATTCCGCTGGAACCGCCGACGACGAGCGCCACCTGATCGCGCAAGTTCGCGGGCAGTCGCCAATCGAGCGGCAAAGAGACAAGGTCGGTCATGCTTTTTTCGCCCAGACATCGAGAAAGTTTCGCGGGGCGACCGTAAATCCGGCCGCCCGCATCGCTGGGACGGCGGCGGCCTGCAATCCCTCCGACGCCTCAGCGACGGGAAAGCCGCTGAGCAAGACTTCCGCCAGACCACCATACGCGCCGACGTAGCTAAACGACTGTTCGCTCAGCTCGACGCGCGTTTCCAAGGAAACGATGGTGGACAGGCCGGCCGCGGCGAGCATGTCGGACCATTCTCGCGGGCTGTACCAGCGATTTGTGAATGCGCGCCGCGTGGTCCCGCGCACGCGCTGGATCGTCGGCTTACCTTGCGCCTTGAGGGCGACGTTTTTGGCTTCAATATGCTGAGTCGCTTTGCGGATCCAATCCAAGTAGAAGCGATCCGTACCGGCAGGGATCGAGCCGGAATAAAAGGCCGAGTTGAAGCCGAACACCCCTCCCGGCTTCAGCAGCCGCGCCGCCGAAGCCAGCAACTGCGGTTTGTCCTCGATCAGGTGAATCGCGTTGGCGATCGTGATACAGTCAAACGTCTCGTCGGCAAACGGGAGCTCGCCGGCCGATCCTTCCCCAAACACCAACACGGGCTTGCCGTTGACGTATTCGTCGGTCGTCTCGGATCCAAATCGCACTTCGTAGCCCAACTTGAGGAACCGCTCCGCGCTGAGTTGGATCTGGACGGGATCGAGATCGACGCCGTTCAAGTGCGCCTGCGGAGATTGCTCCAAGAGCAACTGGCTGACCGTGCCGGTGCCGCACGCCAGATCAAGAAACCGGCCGACATGGCCCAGCGGCTGACGCGCGATGAACCCGCGGTTCGCCTCGATATATTCGGGTTGATGGCTGAACGGCTCATAGGTCACGTTGACAGGCAACAGTTCAATCATGGGGAGTTTCCGTCTAAGGGTTTGATAGCGCTCAGGAGAAAATATCCGTGCATTCCCGCCGCGCCGCCCGGCAACGAGGCCAGCAGCGCGCGATGCGTGTCGGGGTCCAGTTGCCGAAACAAGAGTTTCACCAACCAATAGTTGCGGCAGTGTTGAAAATAGGCGGCCCACGTTTGCGCGGTCACATCGACGAGGTGGACGGCCTCCAGCCCGGCCAGCGCCAGCGCGTCGCGCACCAGTGCCAACTGCTGTTTTGATTCCGAAGCGGTCGCGACGCGTGCCACCTCTGTCTGGGTCAACCGCGGAGGGGCATCGTGTCCGCGGATGCGTCCATGCTGCGGCGTGGCGTCGCCCAGATCCGTCGGGTCGGCCGGCGCGCGGTCCGATTGGCCATGGGCCATTTCACGGTTATCCAGTTCACGGTTACTCAGTTCTTGATTGCCCCGTTCGTGGTGGCCAACTTTGCCCTGAGCAATGGTTCTGTCAGCTTGGGAGCCGGTGATTTGGAAGCCGATGATTTGAAAAGGGCCGCCGGCAATGTCGCGAGGGTCCAAATCGCGATCTGCCATTTCGACAAAGCCATCGGCGAGCAAGAGATATCCGCCTGGCCGCACCACCCGCGACAATTCCGCCAGCGTCCGCGCCCGGTCGGTGCACGGCGGTTCGACCGCCACGACCAGATCGCACGAGTTGCTGGCAGCCTGAGCAAACTCGCTCCATGAATGGCTGACGACCTCCGCGGCAGGCAGCCGAGTTTGCAATTCGGCGGAAAACGCGGCCGGCGATGCGGAAACGCCATGCACTTGGCGAATCGCGCCGGTTGCAATTTCCGTCGGCAGGAGCCCGACTAATTCTTCTAGCAACCGGCGGCACGCGAGATAAGGGGTCGCTTCGCGGCTGGCCCAATAGCCGACGTTGCGGAGCGGCCCGCCAAAATATTCATCGACCACTTCTTCGATGCCTTCGTTCAGTCCCAGCAGATCGCGCGGATTCGACGCCAGCCGCAAGACGGGATCAGCGGCCGCCGGCTCCGCGCTCAAAGTTGGCTCCAAGCGATATTGAGCGGCCGTCTTGCGATACCAGGGGGTCTCGGCGCGCGAAGCCATTTCCGGGTCGGCCTCGGTCCGCGTCGCGGCCGAAGACAGCGGCGGCTTCAGCGCGCTGACTCGCGGCGAGCCAAGCCCATTGAGCCGACCGCGATCGTCAGGCAAGAGACGCTCCAGCGAGCCCGCTCCGCGGGTCAGCGGAGCAAGCGTGGCCTGATCGGTCGAGCCGAGCCACACCTCGACCCCTCCGCGCGGATTCTCTTCGTATTTCCAACCCGTGGCCGTGCGGACGGCCGCCTGCGCGCCGAACGGATTGGCGGTGCCGATGAACAAGCCGTGTGGCGTGGAGACCATGGCTCGCACGCCGAGGTTGTAGCGATTGCCAAAGCCGTTGCGCGTGACCGGGCTCCAGTTGTCGCCATCGGTCGTGCGCCAGATTTCGCACCCGCCGAGCGCCTCCATGTAGCGATTCATCTGCTCCGGCTGGAGCATGCGCTTCAAATGTTCCGGCCAGATTTTCATTTTGGAATAGGGCACGAACGAGGAGAGGTCGCACGTGCCGACGTAAAGCCCCCCTTCGTGGACACACATCCGCCAGAAATAACAGGCCAACGGATTGTTGAAGCCGGCCCGCAGTCCGCTGGTGGGGATTTTCAATCCTTGGCGCGAAATGCGCGGATCGCCGACGATCAAGTCCCAACTATTGTCGGGCCAGACTCGCAGCAATTCGCTGGCCGCCGGGCCGATGTTGTAAAGCTGATCGTAGCCGCCGTTTTGGACGCAGGTGCCGACGTAGAGCGCGCCTTGGAACTCGGACATCGAGAGAGCGACCTGGTTATACGCGCCGCGATCGGCGCCGCGATCGATCACTTTTTCCCAATGATGCGGCGGCGGACCGTCTGCTTTGGAACGCCACAACTGAAAGCCGTGCAGGGCGCTGGTGGCGCCGGTGTAGAGATAGTCGCCGCAGACCGCCATGTCCATGATATTGGTGTTCGTCCGGTCGCCAAACAGCGGCGCCGAACTGAGCTGCCATTCGCCCGAAGCCGGATCGTCGGTGCACAACACGGCCGTCTCGCGCGAGGTGTTGGCGAGCGTCACGTGGACCTCTTTGCCGTCCACGACCCGCTCGGCCTTGGCGCTTGGCTTGCTCGAAGAAGGGGCGACAAACATTCGCCCCTTGAACGAAATCATGCTCCGAAACGATCCAAACACCGTCGGCAGACCGCTCACCTTCGGCGCGGGCAAGGCCTCGAACCGCTCGCCATCGGTCGAGCGAAGCGTCACGCTCTCGAGCACGTTGCGGCCCACAAACGGCATCGTATAAATCGACGGGCAAGGGTCGCTCTTGCCTTGAAAGACCGTCATCCCGCGAAATCCAAACGCCTGCGGAACGCGCCGCCCCTCATAGCCGGCCACCAGCGGCGCTTGATAGACCCGGTCCCAAATGTCGGAGCGCGGATTGTAACGCCAAATTTGTCCGCGCAAGTCAAGATCGGTGTAATCGCGCGGCGCCGGCACAGGCGGGATGTCGAAATTCGCCTCGAATGGAAGCCGCAAGATCAGCAGCGGCAGAATGTGGCGGTTCGAGCCGACGTACAAATGATCGCGATACCAGACCGACGAGTACGCGTAAGAATTATTGCCATCGCCGAACCCATTCCGAGCGACGCAGCGAAAATCGCCCCCCACCAACGGGCGCGCGGAAGGCGCGGCGGAGCCGGCAGCAGACGCAGCAGCGGTGTTTAAGGCGATCATGTTCGAGGGAGGCGGCCGCGGCCGCCCGGATCCAGGGGAAGGCTCCGCTCGGACGAGGATGGCAACTCGGACGAGGAAGAATGAGTCGGGTCGCCGGCCAGTCCATGCCACGCGGATAAGGTTTGCCAGGTCCGTTCCGGTTGGTTCAGCGGAAAGTTATGGCCCGCACCTTCTAGGATAATTAACTCCGCCTGCGGAATCTCCCGCGCAAGCTCCGCGCCGCTGGGAAAAAACGGGGAAACCGTGCCGTATACAAGCAATGTAGGACATGGGAGTGCGCGGAGGACTTCGCGCGTCAGCCCGCCAACCTCGTCAAATTCGCGGACCGCGGTCGTTTCGTTCATCAATTGGCGATATTTGGTCGCTGCCCGGACCTGCACTTTCGGCACAAAAAAGCCGTCCGCCTCGAGCCCTTCGCCGACCCGGGCCACGTCGGCGTTCTGCAACTTCATCGGCAACAAACAGTCGACCTTCCACTCAGGATCCAGCGCGATGCCGGCCTCGGCAAATTTCTGCGACCAGCGCGGAAAGTGGGCCCATTGGCCCAGGCGCACATCGGGTTGAATCGAGCGGATCCGGCCATCCAAGAGCGTCACGCTCCGCACGCGCTCCGGAAAGAGCCGTGCGAGCTGCAGCGCGACGCCGGCGCCAAAGCTATGGGCGACCAGATCGGCCTGCGCGACCTGGCGCGAGTCGAGGACCGCGAGCGCATCTTGGGCCAGATCGACCGTCGTATATCCGTGCGGCGGAGTATCGCTGTTTCCATGTCCGCGCTGATCGTACAGCAAGACTTGCCGCGCGGCGCTCAGGCGGCGCACCAGCAGCGGATGCCAAAACGCCAAATTCGTGTTCAGGCCGTGGATCAGCAGCCACGAGGGCGCAGCACCCCCCGCCGCGCCGGCCGCGCGGCAGCTTAACTTGACTCCGGCACGTTCCACCGAGAACAAAGCCATTATTCAATGTATCCCAAGCTGCGCAGGCGGTGCGTCAGGGCCAGTTCGTCCTCGGGATCCATCCCGCCGGAATCGGCGTCGTCCAAAACAACCGCCGGCGCCATTTCGTCCTCGCGATCGGCCAGTGCGCCGAATCGAGGCGGATGTTCGGCCAAGTATTGCGGATCGAACAGCCGCGCAGGAAATTCGCCTTCGTATTCCGCCGGGATCGGCAGGCCGACGCTATGCACCAACAGCCCCGCGACATCCAAAATGTTTTGCCCTTCGACGCGGGCGTTTTGCTTGAGGCCTACGCCGTGTCCAATCAGCACCCCTTGCGGATGATGCGTGCCGACCGCGGCCGACCGCGTGGCGACCGGCTGCGCCGCGTGCAGCACCGACAAAAAGCCGTGATCGCGCAAGGTCAGCGTCAAGTCCGGCGCGTGGCCCATGTATGGTCCGGCAAACCATTCCTCGCGCTTCTTGATTTCGGCGATCACCGGCTGGCCATCCGGTCCGCGGAGCGCTAGCAGATGCGCGATTAGCTCCTCGCGAAAATCGGTGTATTCTTCCGGCGGCACGTTCATGATGTAGACGCCGTTGCAGCTCGGCGTGAGGGCGGCCGCGCGCGTTTTTTCCCAATCGAACAGGTTCGTATGCTGGGTCAGCCGCTCAACCACGATCGACTCGCGATCGTCTTCCGCCATTTCGCGGGTCCAATGCAGCAGCCCCAAGTCGTGCAGATACCGATTGATATAGACGATTTCCGTGCTGGCGGTGAAGCCATGATCGGACGCGATAAAGACGCGACCTTGGGGGCCGACCAGCTCGAGCGTCCGCGCCAAGAAGCCGTCCACCTGACGAAAGTACTGATGGCACAGGTCGATGATCTCGCGTTCCCAAGCGGTCGGCTCGGCCGGCACATACTTCGGGTCAAGATAGCGGTAAGCCAGGTGCTGCAGCTTGTCCACGCCGTCGAACACGATTGCCGAGAGATCGCTCGGTTCGTGCTCCATGAGATACTCCAGCGTCGAAAACCACGCGCGCTCGCGCTGGATGTGGAGATTGATCCATTCGGACCAGCGCTCCGGCGGCATCTCCGCCAGCCCCTCTTTTTCCACGTCGAGATCGAGCCCCAGCACCGACACGTCAAATTGCGGCAGCGACTTCAAGCGATCGAACAAATCGGCCGGATAGCTCGAACGGCGCAAATACCGGCCAGGGACGAAGCCTGGCATCGTATGGCCATTCACCGGGTCGGCCGGCGCCAAGCCAAAGTAGTTCAACACGGTGACGCGCCGGCCGTGCTCCGAGAGATACTTCCAAATCGTTTGGCAATGATTGTCGCGCGAGGTATTGAAGCGCAACATCATCCCGCGCTCGTTCAACTCGGCCCGCACGAAATCGTGCACGCCGTGATAGCCCATGCTGCGGCCGGTCGCGAGCGTGGTCCAAGCTTGCGGCGTGATCGGCAGCGGCGTCGATTCCAATTCGCACCGCACGCCCGACTCGCAAAACTTCTTCAGCGCCGGCATGATTCCTTGCGCCATGAGCGCGTCGAGCACGGTATATGTGGCGCCGTCCAATCCAAACAATACGGTTCGCATCGATTCACCTTTACGGAGCAAAACAGAACGAAGACTCTCTCGGCGGCGAGCAGGAGATTCTTGCCGCTAGCCGATGTGCTTGCTCAAGAAGTCCGCGATTTGATTGACCGTGAGGTCATCCACCAAGCGGCCATCGGTCATCAATAATTCTTCAAAGGGCAAATCTTGCCGGCCATATCGATCTTCGATCGCCGTGACGAGATAGACCACGTCCAGTGACTCGAAGCCGAGATCTCCGACCACCGAGGTGTTCGGCCCGAGCGGGCCGCTCAACCCTTGGTCCCAATCGGCGGTCAAATCCGACAGGATCTCCACGACATCCTTTTCAAACTGGCGTTCCACAGGCGCATTCGGCATCGATATTCTCCAGCAAAAAACGAAAAAGTTAGGTTTTAGGAAGCAAACACAGCCCCACGATAAATTGCTCGTGCTGGCGCCACGAAACCTCGATCGGTCGCGCGTCCGCGCGCCCATATTCCGGAAAGGCGGCCGCCATGGCGCCGGCCAGCACGACTGACACGCTTTGCCGGCCGGCATCGCAAGCGACGATTTGCACGCACCGCGGACCGCCGAGCACTCCGCGCCCCAGCGCCTTGCCTACCGCTTCTTTCGCGCACCAGCCGGCGCGGCGCCACGCGGTGGCGGCTTCGGCCGTGCCCGCGGTTGCCGCCAACAGCGCGCGCTCGTCGGCATCGAACGCCTCGGCGAGCAGTTCTTCGGGCAGCGGTTGCAGCGGCTCGCAATCAATGCCAATGCCGCGAAAGACCCCCGGCTCGGCGGCGACGGCCACCGCATAAAACGGCTTATGCGCGAGACTCACCGGGACGATCGCGCCGTCCGGCAGGATCGCCTGCGGCTGGCCATGCGAATCTTTTTGCAAGCCGACGTCGGCCAAACAGGCAAGCCCGCCCAGCGCTTGGGTCCGCACGGCTTCTTTGGCCGCTAGTCGCGCCAGCAGCCAACTGGCGAGCGGGACCGGCGGCAGCTTCAGTCGTTGGAACTCGGCCCGCTCGGCATGATTCAAAACCAGTCGCGCGACGACGTTCGCCCAAAACGATTTGACGAGCAACTTCGCCGCGGCCATCTCCGCGTGCGTGAGCTGGCAATGGTTCGCGCCCGGCACTCCGGCGAATAGCGACTGGAGCGCCGAACTGCACAGCGGGCGATGCGGTTCAAACGCGTATTGATAGAGCGCGAGCGAAAAACTCACGAGTTCTTCGATCTTATCCAAATAGCGGAGAACGACCTCGCCATCGGCATTCACAATCTCCGTGTCCGAGTAAAGTTTCTCCGACGACTGAGCGATCGTCGCCGTGCCCACCAATGGCCCTTCAGGCGAGGCGGCGGGAGCGAATTCAATCCGGCCGATCTCGTTGGGGAAAGCCATCAAAAAGGTGCTCCCGACGAGATTCCAGTTGACATTCACGATGCCCGGCAATTGCGACGCAATATCGATCAGCGCGACCGGCAAGACCAAGTTGGGCACTTGGCGGCCGGGCCACATCGTGGCCGGCTCAGGTTGATGGATGGCCGCCCGCACCCCCTGCGGCCCCCAGTCTTCGACCAGGTCGATTCCTTGGAACGCCGGCCCATGATAGATGTACTTGCCGTACACGTCCTCGGGCCGCCACGGCGGCGCTTGTTGGGCCAACTGCGGCAGGCGCGGAGCGCCAAGCGAGACCGCTGCGGGCGAAAGTTCGACGACCCCGGCCGCGATTTCATGTTCGCCATCGCCGTCGGCTTCGACCACGCGCACTTGAACCGCCGAGTCTGCTTCGCAGGTGGCAATGATCCGGACGCGGCGCGACGCTCCGTACATCGCCAGCCACCGCGAGGCGCGCACGCGGCACAGAGCGGTGACGGTCTGGCCCGGACAGAGCAAACTGGCCGCTTCGGCCATGAACTCGAGCGTCATCGCCAATGGCATGATCGGCAAGGCCGTGAGTTCCGGATCGTGGTCGGAAACGCGCCGGCCAAAAAACGTGTGATCGCGCAGAAACGGATGCTTGGCCAAACTTAGTTCGCATTCGACCACCAACCGCACTCCCGGCGTTGATTCCAGCACGGTCTCCATAAAGGGATATTGCGCGGCAGCCCTGCGAATCGCCTGCAGCGCATCGGCTCCCGCCGCGGCCGTTTGGTGCTTGTTCGGCTGGGACCGTGCGATCGGTGGCGCAGGCGGCTGAAACGCAGGGCGTTGAGATGCAGACGGCTGAGATGCAGACGGCTGAGATGCAGACGGCAGTGGCGCAGACGGTGGAAACCCGGAGGTCAGGCGAGCAGGTTCGAATGCGTCCACGCGAGGCATCGCCCGCTCTGCGGCGTTTGCGCAAGCCAGATCTTCGGGGCGCGGCGGATTCTTAAAGTCCGGCGCTTCCACAATCGCACCCGCCGCGCGACCCGCGTGGCGGCTGCCGTACAAGTGAGCAATCGCCGCTTGTGTCTTCAAAAAACTTTGCATCGTCCGCTGAAAATCGAGATGGGCCGCGCGCCGGACCTCGATCGCCGGACCGGCTAACGGCACCGGCGCGATCGCCGGCGAACTGGCCGCCGAGCGGCCCACAGCCAGCGGGTCGATTGCCAAGCCGGCAGACGATCGGTTTTCCGGGCGCGGTTCCGCCTGACCCGGCACGCTCGCCAGCGCCCCGTGATTCACAGTGATCGGCTCGCGCTCGGCGTGGTGGCCGCCGTTGCCATTGGCTGCGGTGGAATGGCTGGTAGCGCGATGCCGAGGGACGGTCAAATGGCCATTGCCGTGGGAGGAGCCATTGCTCGGGTGGATTCCCTTGGCGGAGCTTGCCGCCGCGCCGATTTCATGGTTTGCTTCGCTGTGACGCCCATCGACTGCGGCGCGAATCGACTCGCTTGCCGGCTCGCCCGCGATCGCGGGCGCCGCAGGATGCGCTGGCGGCGCGGCTAAGTCGCGCGGCAACCCGCGCGCGGAATTTGGCGGAAGATCCGCGGCGCGAGCATTCGCTTGCCAAGCCTCGACCGCCGCTTCATCCAGCCGCAACAGCGGCAGCTCGAGCGGCAAAATCGGTTCGCGGCGCTTCGGCACCGGCGCCTCTCCTTCAAAATCGATGGGCCGCGGTCCGCGGCGGCTAAACAGTTCGTTCAACTGGACGGGCACCCCGTGCGCCGCCAGCGCGCCCAGGGCCCGGCAGAGTTGCTCGATCCCGTTCTTGTTGGGAACGTCCAGGGCCACCGCGGCGTGCGGTTGGCCGGACAGCGTGTCGCCGATGAACGCGGACAAGTTTCCGCGCGGGCCGACTTCGATGAAGACGCGGACGCCCGCCGCATGCATCGCTTGAACCGTCTCGCGGAAGCGGACCGGACGGCGCCACTGGTCCACGGCCAAAGCGCGGAGCGCGGAAGCCTCCGCGGGCACGGCGCTGGCCGAGGCGCACGACCAGATTTCGATTTGCGGCGCACGCAGATCGAGAAAATCGACATACCGTTCCACGATCGGCAAAGCCGGTTGAAAGGCCGCGGTGTGATACGGGCGGTCCCAAGTCAAGCGCTGACAGAGGCCCCCCTTTCCTTGCAGAGCCGCCAGCACGCTGGCAATTCCGGCTTCCGATCCGGCGAGAATCCGCTGGTGCGGGCAGTTGTCCATGGCCAGCACGACCGCGCCATGTTGATCGGCCAGAATCGCATTCAACAGATTTTCCGGAACGCCTCCCACCGAGAGGAGCGACGCGCTAGGCATGAGCTGCGAGCGGCGCAGTTCGCTCGCCGAGTCGGTTCCGGCCGCGATGATATCCACCAGCCGGGCGTCGTCCTGGCGAGCACAGGCGCCCGAGGCGAGCAGCGCCGCATACTCGCCGCTGCTATGGCCGACCACGGCGTCCGGCGTCACGCCGAAACGCTGTAGCAGGCGCCACAAGCCGCGGCCGGCGGCCGTCACGCTGGCGATCGCGATCTCGGTCTGAAATAATTGCGGCTCAACTTGCTTCGCGCTCGACGGCTGCGGAAACAAGACCTCGGCAAACGGCCAGCCGCGCTGTTCAAACGCTTGGCTGGTCAGGTCGAATTGATGCCGCACCTCCGGAAAATGCCGGCACAACTCCGCCAGCATGTTGGGGTACTGCGAGCCTTCGCCAGGAAACACGACCGCCACGCGGCCTTGTTGCGCAAGCGGCTGCTCGTACCAGAAGAGCCCCGCGCGATCTTGAATGCGGTTGCGCTCCGGCTCCGCGAGCAGCTTGGCGGCATGCGCGAGCTTGGTGAGCAAATCTGCAGGCGACTTCGCGACAATCGCCAGCCGCGACGCGCCCCCTTCCGCCGCGCAAGACGCCGCCAAGTCGAGCAAGTCAAAGCTCGCGTCCGGCGGCAGCCACCGCGCGAGATGCTCGACGCGGGCGAGCAGTTGCTCACGGTTTTCGGCGGACACGACCACCAATTCGCAAGGCCACCGGCGATCGAGATCGGCCAGCGCGTTCTCGTCGTGCGGATACTCTTCGAGGATGGCATGGCTATTGATCCCGCCGAATCCAAAGGCGTTTACGCCGGCGCGGCGCGGCGCCAGGGCATTGCCGTGGATCCACGGCTTCGGCTCAGTCGCGAGATAGAACCGCGTTTTGCTCAATTCGAGTTGCGGATTTTCCACCTCGGCATGGAGCGTGGGCGGCAATGTCCGATGATAAAGGGCGAGCGTCGTTTTGATCAACGAGGCCGCGGCCGAGGCGGGCAGGAGGTGACCGACCATCGACTTGACGCTCCCCAGCGCCACATCGGGCCGGCCGCGCTGCGGCTTGCCGAAACACGCGTTGAGCGAATTGATTTCGACGGCGTCGCCCAAGGGAATGCCGGTCCCGTGCGCTTCGAGCAGCCCGACCGTGCTGGGCGAGATGTGCGCTTCTTCGTAAGCACGGCGGATCGAGAGTTGCTGCCCCTCGGTGCGCGGCGCGAGCAGTCCGGCGCCATTGCCGTCGGAGGAAGAGCCGACCGCTTTGATGAGCGCGTAAATGCGATTGCCATCGTTTTCGGCGTCGCTGCGGCGTTTTAGCAAGAGCATGCCGCAGCCTTGGCCCAGCAACGTCCCTGCCGATTTGTCTGAAAAAGGAGCGATCATCCCGGACCGGCTGAGCGCCTGCAATTGGCAGAACATGACATGCACCATGCCCGGCGTGGACACTTGCGATCCGCCGGCCAGCACCGCCGAGCAGCGCCCGGCGCGCAACTCGCGAACGCCATGTTCGACCGCCAGCAAGGTCGAGGAACAAGCGGCATCGATCGTGTAGGCCGGCCCGTTCAGGTCGAGCCGATTCGCAATTCGCCCGACCAGCGCGCTATGCACAATGCCGGGAAAGGTGTCGGCGTTGCATGGCGGCAAATGTTTTTTCAGCTCTTGGCGAATCAGTTCAAATTCGCTTTCATCGCGGTGCGGCTCGAGCTGCCGCAAGACCTCGATGAGTTGATTCACGGCAAGCGTCCGCTGCAAGACGGTGACCCAGCCGCGATTGACGAAAATGCCGCGGCCCAAGATGATGCCGGTCTTGGCGCGATCGATGGGCAGCCGCGGAATGCCAGCGTCCTTGAAAGCTTCGAAAGCGCATCGCAAGGCGATGAAATGATCCGGCTCGGCCCCGTCGATGGCCGAAGGGGGCACGCCGTACTTGAGCGGGTTGAAGCGGCACAAATCGCCCAAGAAGCCGCCGCGCTTCGTGTACGTGCGATCGACTTCCGGACCGTCCGCGTTATAGAACAACTCCGGCTGCCAGTCGGGCGGCGCCGAAGAAATCGCATCGACCTTGCCGACGATGTTCTGCCAGAATTGCGCCGGAGAATCCGCGCCGGGAAAAATGCACGACAAGCCGACAATGGCGATATCCTCGCCGGCGCCGTCGGCGGCCGAGCGCGCGTGGGCAGTGGAAGTTTCAAGCGTGATCATACTTCGGAGCTCACCAGTTTTCGGTTGAGTTGCTGGCTACCGGCCCCTTCCAGTCCTTGTAATTGGGCCAATAAACGGCCCGCGCGAACAAAATACACGTCGGCCCGAAAGACTTCCGCGTCCGACCCTGGCTGGATGCGAAACAGCGTCTCCAGCGGCTCAGCGCCGAAGGGTTCATAAATGTGGAAGCGTGCGACGCGGTTCGGCAGCATCGCCACGTCGTGCGTCCGGCGCGCCCAGACGATTCCCAATTGCGGGGCGACATCCAAGACGACCGGGTCAACCAACCAGCGCGCCGCGGATGCAGCTTGATCTTGCGGCCGGTTCATAAATTGTCCGGCGTCGCTGGGCTGCACGATCGCGTCGATTCCTTGCGCGTTGGCCCCGACAAACGATTGAATCGCTTGATAGAGCGGGCCGTGAAAGAGCCATTCGTCGTACAGTTTTTCGGCCGGCGTCTCCCAGGCAGTCGCAATCCGCTCGACCGGCAGCCGGTCCGGAGCGGGCGGATAGCCGGGCGCGAGCTGAACCGTCGCCTGATAGAGAACGCGAACCCCCGTCTCCGCGGTGGTGATGCGCACGCGCCAGGCGCTTTCGGCCGCGGCGCTCGACGTTCGTTCGGCATGGAGAATCAGTTCGCGCCGCGCATTGGTCAGCGAGATTCCCGCTTGCATCCGCAAGTCTTCGACGGTCGTCACCTGCCACTCGGGTTGTCCGGCCTGGGCCACTTCCGCCATTAGGGCCAAGCCGAGCATCACGGGCATCACCGCCTTGCCGTCGATACAATGATCGGCGAGCGCCGGTTGCCGCCGATCCAACAAAACCCGCGCGACGATCGAGCCATCGGCGCGGCGCTCGACCGCCTGTCCGGCTAGCAATGGAGTTTCTCGGCGCAGCGGCACGGCGGCGGCCCTTGGTCCTGCCGCGCGCAGCGAATCATTATTCGGCGAGACGGCGGCGTTGAGCCAAGGTCCGGCGCCTAGAATCACGCGGGGACTGCCAGCGTGGCTCGTGGCGATTTCGCGCCAAGCCGCCTCGCGACCCGCGGCTGGCTCGATGAGCGCGATGCCTTGCGCTGCCATTTTGCGCGCCACCTCCGGCGTCACCATGCCGACGCCGGCCCAAGGGCCCCAGTTATAAGACACCACCTTAGCGCCGCTCGAACGGGCCCAGCGCCGCGCGATGCGGTTCAGGATTTCGTTGGCGGCCGCATAGTCGCATTGGCCGGCGTTGCCAAACACGCCCGAGCTTGAGGCAAACAGGGCGACCACTTTCAGTTGGTCGAGCAGGCTGAGCAGCGTCACCACGGGCTGAACCTTGGTGGCCACGACGCGATGGAAAGACTCGGCCGTTTTGTCCATGATCGCGCGGTCTTCGATGATGCCTGCCCCGTGCACGAGCGCTTCAATCGGCCCGAATTCGGCCACGATTTGGGCGATGCAGCGCGGCAAGGCATCCGCGTCGCGCAGATCGCACGAGCGATAGTGGACTTTGCCGCCAACTTGCTCGATGGCCCGCAACGTGCGGCGAATTTCTCGTCCGCTCTTGATTTCCGACAGCTTCGCTTCGACCAGCGCGGGAGTGCATGCATTCGCTCCGGCCCGCAAGTGAGCGATGATGGCCGACCGCAAGGCCGCATCGCCTGCAATGGCGGCGGTCGCGGCAGCCTCCTCGTGGACCGGGGCGGCCGAGCGTCCCAGCAGCACGAACGTGGCTTGAGTGTGGACGGCCATTTCGCGAACCAACTCGGCAGTGATCCCTTTTGCTCCGCCGGTCACCAGCACGACGCTGTCCGCCGTGAGCCGGCTTGCGCCGGGTCCCGCTGCCGCGTCAGGCAACTCGACCGGCCGCATTTCGATGGCCAGCCGCCGCCCGCCGCGATATCCAATTTCCACCGGTCCTGCCGCGGCGAGTTCCTCGAGCAACGATTGTGGATTGGGCGCTTCGACGAAATCCGCCAAGCGAAATCGCGCTTGCGGCCATTCTTTGGCGGCGACTTTTAGCAGGCCGGCCAGCGCGCCGCGCCACGGATGAGCCGCTTCCAGTTCGGCGGCCGCGTCGAAGTCTCCGCCGCCCAAGGTTCCGCACAACACCCGGACGGCCGCGGATTCTCCTTTCGCCAATTCCGGCTCGATGGCCTGCAACACGAACAGCAGTCCCAGCACTTCGCGCTCGAGCGCATTTTCCCAAACCGAGCGCTCGACATTGGGGAAGGCCGGCGCCGCGCTCAGCGGCGCAAGATGGAGCACTCCGGCGATCGGCCCTTGCTCGTTACGAATGGCCTGCACCCGCGCCGCGGCCGTGTCGCGACTTCTTAAATCTGCGTCCGACAAGCGCGCGACAGTGGCGCCCGCGGCGGTCAACAACCGTTCAACACCGGCCGACACGCCGGCTTCGTCGGCCGTCAATAAGTAGACCCCCGCGCTAATTGCGTCGCGCGGACCGAGCGGCGTCTCGACCATTGCCGCGAGACAGCGCGGGCAGCGGGCCCCGTTCTGCTTGGCTGCGGGCGACGCGTCGGAAACGACTGCCGCCTGGGCCGACGACGCGGCGTGAGTGACCGCGGACGCGTGCGCCGGCCGGGGCCCCGGCGTCACGCCGACCAGCATCGTGGTAAAGCAATCGAGAATCGCCCGCATCGTTTTCGAGGCCGTCAACCGCTCCATGAAATCGGCGGGTGGTTCTTGAAGCTGAGGCAAAACCTCGCGGCGGAAGGCCGCGATAATCTCCACCCGCTTGATCGAATCAATGCCGAGTTCTCCCTCCAAATTCGTTTCCAGTTCGAGCATTTCCAAGGGATAACCGGTTCGATCGGCCACAATGCGAACGAGCGTCGCCGTCAAGTCTTCGGCATCCCAACTTGGGGTGGAAGCACTGCTGACCGCCGCGGCGCTGGCCGGGGTCGCCGCCCCATCGGCCGCTAGACCGAGCAATTCCGCGACCGCGACCACGATGACCCGCATCGATTTTGCCGCCGTCAGCCGTTCCATGAATTCGGCCGGCGGTTCATGCAATTGCGGCAGAATTTCGCGGCGAAACGCGGCGATGATCTCCACGCGCTTGATCGAGTCGATGCCGAGTTCGCCTTCCAAATTCGTATCAAGGTCGAGCATTTCGACTGGGTAGCCTGTCCGCTCGGCGACGATTCGCACCAGCGTCGCCAGCAGATCGTCGAGATCGAGCGAATTGGCGCCTGCCGCCGGCTCGCCCGGTTCCGAGAGGGGCGCCGCGGAGGTGTGCGCAGCGGGCGCTGCGGACCCGCCTAGCATCTCCGTCACGATGTCGACAATGGCGCGGAGCGTTTTGGCCGCCGTGAGCCGCTCCATAAATTCCGCCGGCGGCTCTTGCGACTGTGGCAGAACGTCGCGGCGAAACGCGGCGATGATCTCCACGCGCTTGATCGAATCGATGCCGAGCTCGCCCTCCAAATTGGTGTCGAGGTTGAGCATTTCGACCGGATAACCGGTCCGGTCCGCCACGACCTCGATCAAGCGGTTGGCGAGCGCGGGCGGATCGACCGGCGCCGCAGCGGCGCGAGAATTGACGGCGCGCGGATGCGTGTCGCGCGTTTCGGCTTGCGACGGCGCGGCCGTTGCGTGGGGTGGCTCGGCCGACGCAGCCGGTTGGAGGTCCGCCGCCGCAGCGCCGTCCGTCGTGATTGCAGAAATCGCGAATTCCGCCCCTGCCGAAGCGAGGGGCGTTGCGGCCGCCGATGGTTCAGACGCAACCCGGCTCACGAACGCGTACTCGGCGCCGTTCGTGGTGTGCTGCGGATGCGGGACGACCGGTGCAGGCGGAGCAAAGGACGGGCGGTGCGACAACCCCAGCGAAGACGGCCAAACGTCACTCCGCTCCGGCGGCGCAGAATGGTCCGGGCCGCGGAACAACTGCTCGAGCACCGTCTCTTGGGTCAATAAGAACTGGCGCATCGTTTCCTGAAAGGCGGCGTACGCTTGCGCATCAAGGGCCGAACCGCTCGCCTCTGGCGGAACTTGGCCCGAGGCAAAACGCTCGACGGGCAGCCGCGGCGCGCTTTCCGGCGGCGGACCGGAGGAGAGCGGATGGGACGACGAAGGGTTTGGCAGCGGTTGACTTGGCAGCGGTTGACTTGGCACTGATTGGCTGGACGACGGTGGCGGTGGCGATGTCGGAGGCGCGCCGTGCGAAGGTTCGAGCGGAGATCGCATGCGATTTGAGTCTCTCTCGTCGAGGCGAAAAGGAAGAGGAGCCGCCGCCGGCGATCCAAGCGTCGCCCGCGGAACCAAGGTTCGTTTCGGTTCGGTCGCGGGCCGGCAATAGGCGCCATTCAAGAGCCATGCATGGGCCGGATAGGCGGCGGGCGCTGCTAGCGCTGAGCCATTGCGCTGGATCGGCTCGAGCGTTCGATCTTCGTAGAGGCGGTCGAATTGAACATCGACCCCGTGGGCGGCGAGTTGAGCCAAGGCTTGCAAAAACTCGCGCCGCCCAGCTTCGCTGCTGGGTTGGGTGGCAATCGCCGCGTGGGGCCGGTCGCCCAGGATTTCTCGCACCAGCGCCGTCAACACTCCCTTCGGACCGACTTCGACAAAAATTCTGGCGCCGCGCTGATACATCGCTTCGATCTCTTCCACGAAACGAACTTCGGAGATCAACTGCTGCGCGAGCGCCTCGCGAATCTGCCGCGGATCGGCGCCATACGCGGCCGCCGACACATTGCCAAATACCGGCAGCCGCGGAGGCGCAAACGGCGTCTCGGCTAAGACACGCTCAAATCTTTCGCGAGGCTCGGTCATGAACGGGCTATGAAAGGCCGCCGCGACCGGCAGTTGACGCGTGGCAATATGGGCCGCTTCAAAGCGGGCTTGGGCCGCGGCAATTCCGGCAGCCGAACCGCTGATCACGGTCTGGCGCGGGCCGTTGAGATTCGCGACCCAGACTTCCGCGACCGGCTGCAGTTCGTCGCGAACGGTTTGCGCGTCGGCGCTGACCGCGAGCATTTGTCCCGCCTCGCCCCGGTTCGTTTCGCGGTGCATGGCCTGGCCGCGCGCGGCCGCTAATTGAAACAAATCGGTTTCGGACAAGCTTCCCGCGGCGCACAAAGCTACCAATTCACCGAAGCTGTGGCCGCCGGTCAGGGCCGGCTCAAGGGCAAAAGCTTGCAGCAAACGGAGGACGCCGATCCCGGCCGCCCCCAGCGCCGGCTGGGCAATCCGCGTCGCTTTGAGCCGCTCGACGAGCGGCTTCTGATCCGCATCGAGATAAGCCGGCGGAGTGATAATGAATTTGCTCAGTCGTTCGCCGAGCCGCGGCAGCAGCGCGGCGTCGGCCCGCTCGAAACTGGCCGCGACCTCCGGAAATTCCACCGCCAACTCGCGCAGCATTCCGGGGAACTGCGAACCTTGGCCCGGAAAAAGAAACGCCACGGAATCTGGTGCGGCCAGCGGCGCCGCGGTGTAATACACGCCGGCCGGCAACTTGCCGTGCACGTTTCCCGCAGAATCGACGGCGGCGAGAAATCCGGCGATCTGGGTTTGCAACTCGGTCAGGTCGCCAGCTACGAAGGCGGCGCGGGTCCGCGGGCTCGACTTTTGATTGCGCAGATGCCGCGTGAGCGCCAGCCGGCTCAAGCCGCGCGGCAAGACGGCGGCGCTGACCGCGGCGACTTCTTGCGAGAAGCTATTCACGGCGGCCGCGATGGCGGCGCGATTTTCCGCGCGGATTTCGAACAGCTCGCAGGATCGCGCGTCGCGCGCCACGAGGGGCCGCGTTTGCGGCGCCGCGCGGTATTCTTCCAGCACAACGTGGAAATTCGTGCCGCCAAACCCGAAGGAGGAAACGCCCGCCCGCCGCGGTTCTACCCCGGCCAACCAAGGCCGCGTCTCGTTGTTGACAAACAGTGGGCCGCCGAGGAGTCCGGCCTTCGGATTAGGCCGCTCGACGTGTAGCGTGGGCGGCAGGAGCCGGTGGTGCAAGGCGAGGGCCGCCTTGATCATGCCGACGGCGCCCGCCGCGCATTTCGTATGGCCGATCATCGACTTGATGCTGCCGAGGGCGGTGCTTTGCGGCGCGGCCTCGGCCGCGCGCAGCAGTTCGCTGAGCGCCTGACCCTCGGTCTGATCGCCGACCGCCGTGCCGGTGCCGTGCGCCTCGAAGAGCTGGACGGAGGCGGGACTGACGCCCGCATCGTGATAGGCGCGTCGGAGCGTTCGCAATTGGCCTTCGACGCGGGGCGTGGCTAGCCCTTTGCTGCGGCCGTCGGAACCGGCGGCGACGGCGCGAATGACTGCATAGATCTTGTCGCCGTCGCGCTCGGCGTCGGCCCGCCGTTTCAAGACCAAGGCGGCGTGTCCTTCGCTAATGACGATTCCGTCGGCGCCGGCGTCGAACACGCGCGCGCGGCCGCGTGGCGACAAGGCGCCGGCCGTGCCAAAGCACAAGTATCCAAAGGCGCTTTGCATGGTGTCGCAACCGCCGCTAATCGCCAGATCGCAGGCTCCCGAAGCTAATTCATGACAGGCCCAATAAATCGCCGAGAGCGACGACGCGCACGCGGCGTCGATGGTGCAGTTCGTGCCGCCAAAATCAAAGCGATTGCAAGCCCTTCCCGCCACGACGTTGAACAGAATTCCCGCGAAGCTGTCCTCGGTCCATTCCGGCAGTTGACCCCACACCGATTCGTCCGGATTGTCGATGATTCCGGGCACCATCGCCCGAAACGCGTACTGCGTGCCGAGTTCGCCCGCGCCGCCGCCAATGCCGAGAATGACGCTGGTCCGCTCGCGGTGCGGGTTGGTTTTGTCATAGCCGGCATCGCGCAGCGCTTGATCGACCAATTCCAGCGCCAGCAGTTGCATCGGCTCGATGCTTTTAAGCGAAGCGGGCGGGATTCCGTACTTTAAGGGATCAAAGGGAACTTCAGGGACGAACCCTCCCCATCGGCTGTAAATTTTATCGCGGGCGCGGCGATTGGCATCGAACCAGCGATCAATTTCAAAGCGGTCCGGTGGAATCTCTCCGATCGGGTCGTGCTTGCTGAGCACGTTCTCCCAAAACGTCGCGACATCGGTCGCGCCAGGCAATAAGCACGACATGCCGACAATCGCAATATCCAGCGGCCGCGGCGGAATCTGCGGCGCGACAAGCTCCTCGATCGAGCCCCACGCCTCAAGTTCGCGGACGGCGCCGTGCGAGACTTCTTCGTGCAATTCGAGCAAGGTGCAGGTCGCCGCGCGGAGTGCCGTGACTTGGCCCAGCATGAACATCCCTTGGGCGCGCTGTTCGGCCTGG
Organism: Pirellulales bacterium; assembly: GCA_035656655.1. Classification (GTDB taxonomy): domain Bacteria; phylum Planctomycetota; class Planctomycetia; order Pirellulales; family DASRSE01; genus DASRSE01. The sequence continues at coordinate 5,117 of DASRSE010000221.1, read as the reverse complement.
TCGACTTCGCTCAAGGCGCCGGCTGGACCGCTGCGGTTGACCCCTTTTGCCGCCACGCGCAAGCGACCAAGATTGAAATGCTCAAGCTCATTTCGCAGCTCTTCGTGCGGCCGCTGTTCCGCGAAGAGACGCCGCTTTTCGCTGTCAAAAAGCTCGACGAACTCCGTCCCGGCGCAGCGAATCGCATGGCCTGGCCCCATTTCCACGACGACGGTGCCGGCCGCTTCGACGGCGACTTCTTGAAAGCCGGGAACAATCGCCCCGGTCGCGACGGCTTCTTCGGTGAAGAGATAGGCGGTGCCGAGCAAGGCGCCGATCTTCATCCCGCGCTCGACCAGCGGCTGGGCCAGCACGGAAACCATCGCCGCGCTGAGCCCGTCGTGAATTCCTCCGGCGAAGAGGACGTGCACGCGGGCAGCTTCTTCCGCGCTGAGGCCGGCGCCGCACAAGACGCGAATCATGGTTTCCCACAGCACGAAGCTCGTGCGCGGGCCGACGTGTCCGCCGCATTCGCGGCCTTCAAACACGAACCGGCGGGCGCCTTCGCTTAAGAACATTTGTAGCATGCCGGGCGAGGGGACATGCAGATAGGTCGCGATGCCGGCGGCTTCAAAGGTCGCGGCCTGATCGGGGCGGCCGCCGGCGATGATGGCAAAGGGAGGCCGCGTCTCGCGAATTGCGGCCCACTGCTGAGCGCGAATTTCTTGCGGCACAAAGCCCAAAATCCCGACTCCCCACGAGCCCTCGCCGACCAGTTCTTGCGTGCGCTGGAGCAGCTTGCGGACCGGCGCTTCTTCCATCAGGGCCAGCGCCAAAAAGGGAAGCGCGCCGTTTTTGCGCACCGCCTGACAAAACTCCGGGACGTCGCTGACTCGCGTCATCGGTCCTTGCACGATCGGAAAGCGAGTTCGATGCGACTGCGCGAGCGGACCCTCCTCGGCCAAGGCCCGCGCGGCGCGCGCGGCGGCAATTTGTGTTTCAATGCGGGCTTGCAGCAACGGCAACGCGCGCCCGACGCTCGGGGCAGCCTGCGCCCAATCGGCGGCAAAGACAGCGTCCTGACCCACCAACCAGAGCCGATCGGTGTCGCGCGCTTCGCGCAGCAGTTCCGCAATCCGCGATTCACCGCTCCGGGCGCATTCCGTGGGCGTGTTCTCCGCGTCCGCTTCGAGTTGGGCTTTGGCGGTTAGTCCCGGCTGGTGATAGCACCGCAAGTAGCGCCCTTTTTTCGCAGCCAGCGTGACGACCTCGCTGCCGTCCATGACTTTCAGACGGCGGCGAAAACTCTCTTTGATCGGCGACTCGCGCAGCAAGGCCAATTGCCAATCAAGGACCACCCCCGCGCAGCCCGCGACGGCGACCGCGGCGGCCGTGTTCCAACTGATGCCGCCCCAGGCGACGAGCGGCAACGCGCAGCAGGCGCGAATTCCTTGGACCAAGACGAAGGTGGTTTCTTCGCCAACCTCGCCGGCGGATTCGTGTCCTTTGGCGATGAGAAAATCGACGCTGGCCGCTTCGCCCCAGGCCGCTTCGGCTTTGGCATACACGATCAGGCCGAGGCGCCGCGCCGCGCCGCGACAAGCGTCGATCGCCGCGCGCAATTCCAACTCCGACGCGCTGGTGAGAACGATCGTCCCAAATTCATCCGCGGCCGCGAGCGCCGCTTGCGCTGCGGCATTCAGCGGGGCAGAGAGGATCAAGCCTCCGCGTCCCTGGGTCGATTGTTGAAACTCCGCGACGATTTGCCGCGCGCAATCGGCATCCTCAAGATAACGCAAGTCGAGCAGACCCACCGCGCCGGCGCGACTGGCGGCCAACGGCAAGCCGAGCTCGAAATGCCCTGGCAACGAGGCGACAAAGACCTCGAGACGCGGGGCGATGTTGGATGATGGTTCGATATTTTCACTCACGAATAGGCTCTCCCAACCTCTGGAACCGTGCTCCGATGCGCGGTGCCGACCCGTTTAAGCAGATTGCGTGCCATCTACTCAAAACGCCGTCTTTCTCCGCGAATATTTTCAATTTGGCGCGAGATTCCTAACTACTATAGTTACAGAGCGGAAAGCCGCAAGTTCGCTACATCTCTCTTGATTTCGTTGCCAAAAGAACTCGCGTTGTCTGCTGCTTTGCTGGGCAACTGAACCAACATGCGCTGCCGCGGCCAAACACGTCAGCGCGCGATTCTCGACAATTTTTCCGCATCGAACTGTTACGGAAGAATCCAATGGGAAAATGAAATGGAGGCAATCCACTCGCGGAGGCGGAGTCGTCCAAGGTCCCGTTTGGGCAACTGGTGGGAACCGAGAAGGGGTGCTTCTCGGCAGACTCAACTATTCGTTATGAGCGGCAAGAATGATATAGTTCCATTGGGTGGTTTGGTCTCGAATTACCCGCAAAAACGCAGCTAAATCCTCTGGTATTGGATGTTTCAAAAATGAAACACAAATCAAAACCGCATCGCGATTTCACCACGTTTTGTGGCCGCGCATTTGCTCGTTGAGCCGCGCGACTCAATTGACGAGCAGGGTGCCTCCAAGCAGAATACATAACTGGGGCGAAGGCAGAACTCGCGCGATCTGGCCAGGATTTTTACTCGAAGTTTTTTTCAGCCGATGCAGAAATCTCTACCGCGCGTGACGATTGTTTGTGGCCTGCCGCGGTCCGGCACCTCGATGATGATGCGGATGCTGGAGGCCGGGGGCCTGCCGGTCCTGACCGACCACATTCGCCAGTCGAACGAGGACAATCCCGGCGGATATTATGAATTCGAGCCGGCGAAGCAGACGAAACAAGATTCTTCTTGGCTGGCGCAAGCGGTCGGCAAAGCCGTCAAAATGGTCTACCGCTTGGTTTACGATCTGCCGCCAAACTATGAATATTGCTTGCTCTTCATGCGCCGTGACATCCACGAAGTGCTGATCTCGCAGCGAAAAATGCTGGATCGCGACGGGCGCGTTGACCACGCGCCGGACGACGAGATGGCGGCGCTCTTTCGAGCCGACGTCGCGCGGTTTGAAAAGTGGCTCGCGCGGCAAGTCAACATGCGATCGTTGGACGTGGACTATCGAAAAGTCGTGAGCGCCCCCGCCGAACCTGTCGCCCAAATCGTCGAGTTTTTGGGGGGTGGGTTGAATGCCGCTCGGATGTGTCAAATTGTCGATGTGAACTTATATCGCAATCGCGGCGGCGCCGTTGCCCAGCCCAAGGCAACGACGTGAGTTCCTCCGCCGATTCCGCTGAGATTCTCGGTCCGATCGAGACGGGGCATTTTCTGCTGGCGCGGAGTTTGTTTATCGCCGGCCGATTTCCCGAAGCCATCGAGGAAGTCGACAAGATTCTCGCGCACGCTCCGCAGTTGTCGATCGGCCATTTCATCAAAGGGCTGGTCGTCCAACAGTCGACTCAAACGGCCGAGGCGCTCGAGCTGCTCGAGGCCGCGGTGCGGCTCGACGACCGGCGCCCGGACGCGTGGCTTTCCTTGGCTAATTTGAAGTTCGATTTGGGGCAAGTGAGCGAAGCGCAAGCAGCCGTGTCGCGCGCGCTCGCGCTCGATCCGACCAACGCCAAAGCGTGGTTCCTGAAATCGACCACCGCGGACAACCCCGCCGCGGCTCTGGCGGCGGCGCAGCGCGCGGCCGAGTTGGACCCTGGCTTTGAACTGGCCCATCTGCGGCTGGGGAGTCTGTTGCAGCGCGCCGGTCGAGTCGAAGAGGCCACGGAGACCGCTTTGGCGGCGCTCGAGATCAACTTGCTGGACGTCAATGCGCGGCTCTCTTTGATTGAGTTGCTCGCAGGGTTAGGCCGCTTCGATGAGGCGCTGGACGAGTGCCACGCGGCGTGCCGCGCTTTCCACGGCAAGCCGCAGCCCCTCTATCAACTAGGGAGGCTGTATACGCAACTTGGCCGTGACGACGAGGCGATCGCGGCCTATCAGGGGGCGATCGGCGCCGCCTCAAACCACATCCAATCGCATTTGCAATTGGCTGAGTTGCTGCTCCAACAGCGCCGCGCGGCAGAAGCCGTCGTGATTCTCAAGGGGGCGCTCGAGATTGACGCACAATTGGTCGAGGCGAGCGACCTGTTGATCGTCGCGGAACAGCGCTTGGTCGAAGAGGCGGCGCGGTAGGCGTGCCACGCTGCCCTAAAACTTCGCGATTCTAAACTCGCGCCGTCGCCCTGGCGGCCGCCCGATTGCTCGGGCCCTGCGGACCGTTTCAATAATAGCGATTACACCGGAATTCGCAGCGGCGGGAATGCGCAAAAGCGCCTCTTATTCCAATCGTGCCGAATGACAGCGTCCTAGCGGGCTTATGGGTTGTACGACGAAAAGCCATAATTTTCGCCTTTGCAATTAGAACCGCCGAATTTAAGAACAAGAACGTCATAAGCGGCGAGAGCCGCAAAACGGTCATATCCCGAGATTGAAGCGGCGCGAGACGCCCCATTTTCTGCGTTGCAAACTTTCCCGTTTCGGTTCCGAGAGCTTTGCCCATGTGCGTGCATCGACGTGGTTTTGTTTGGGTGGCGCTGCTGATCTGGCCGCTGTTTTGTCGACCCGCGCCCGGCGAAAGCTTGGATAGCGCTTGGCTGGTGGCGCTGGCCAACGACCAGCGGTTGAAGTCGGCCAATGCGCTGGTCTCCGCGGCGCAAAGCGGCGTGGCATCGGCCAAAGCCGAACGCTGCCCCAATGCCGGGGTCAGCGTGGGCTATACTGCCCGCGATAAAATCCAAGCTTACGATTCCAATATTCCCGGCTCGACCATTGTGCCGACCAGTCAGCGCGACAGCGTCAACAGCGTCGCTTTCGTCAACCAGCCGCTCTATACGTTTGGGCGGATTCGTTCGACGATCGAGGCGGCCCGCGACAAGACGTGCGTCGCCCAGGCCGAGGTCGACCAGATCGTGCAAGAAATCAAGTTGAATGTGGCCAGCGCCTATGCCGATGTCTTGCACTTTCGGCACAACGTCGACGTGGCCAAAGCGACCGTGACCAGCCTGACAGGCCATTTGAAGGACGTCCGCAACCGGGTCGGCCAAGGGGTCGCCATTTCAAACGAATTGCTCGCCACCCAAGTCAAATTGGCCAATGCGCAGCAGCAAGTGTTGGCCGAACAGAA
>DASRSE010000220.1:0-28555 GCA_035656655.1 Pirellulales bacterium | reverse complement strand
CGCCTTGATAGTCAGGATGGCCTTTCATTTCGACGTTCACGCGCGAGTTCAAGACCTCGAACGCGAGATTGACTCCCTTTTTTTCGGCATGGCCGATCACCTTCTTGATTCCGGCGACTGTGTTCTTGATTCCCTCCTCGTTGCTGAGGCCTTTTCGCATGCCGGAGAACGTGATCACGTTGGGGCAACCGTGCTCGGCCGCCGCGTCGAGCGAATGCGTGATCTTGGCAATGCATTCCTCGTGGTTTTCCGTGTGATTGAGCCCTTTGACGAAGCCGTGGCTGCCCACCATGGCGCAGGTCAGGCCAAATGGCTTCAGCTTGGGCAATTCCTCGGGCGAGAGAAGTTCAACCGATCGCAGGCCAATCTGTTGGGCCGCCTGGCACATCTCCTCGATGGTGTGCGGGTTGAAGCACCAACGGCAGATCGAAGAGTGAATCTGGTCCTTTTCGACTTTCCAAGCAGGGGCGTCATCGGCCGCCGCGGCGGACGGCGAAGCGGCATGCCAACCGGCGATGGCCGCCGCGGCGCCGACCGCGCCCGAAAGCAGCGTGCGACGCGAGCAGCCAGGGGGAAGAGTCTCTTGCGAACCAATCGCTTTCCGCGAAGCCATAGCAACCACCTCCAAGGCACAAGGGGATCAAGCGCGACCTGGCGACGGACGAGCGGCTCGTCCCTCCTCCGCGCGGCCCAGTCCATGAAACAATCTTGTCTATGATACAAGCTTTTGCGTCTCGACACGAACTCGATGCAAAATCGCGTGGAGTCCATGCATTCGCTGCATTCCCAAGGCTTGCACCAAGCCGAGTTTTTCGACCAAATCGCTCGGCGTGGAGAGAACCTCGGCAGGCGCCGCGCCGGAAAACACCTCGGCCATGATCCCGACAAAGCCCTTCACGGTCGGCGCTTCGGGAGCGACATCGCCAAAAATGCGAACTTTTCCGCGGTCAAGTTCCACCCACAGAAAGACCGGGGTCATGCATTCGGGGACGCGATGTTCGCCGGCGTCCTTTTCCGCTTGCAACCGCGGAGGCAACGGTGGCAAGCCCTCGGCGAATTCCAGCAGCAACTCGAGCCGTTCGCGCGGCTCCAAATCAGCAAACTCGGCTCCAATCTGATCGACTTTCGCAGAGATAGAATTCGCGGCCACGGTCAACCTAGGTGAATAAGCAGAAAGTAAAATTGGTCGCGCCGGCGCTTTCGGCGCCGGACTTGACGATGCAGTTCGTCGCGTTCCGCCGCGCTGCGGCCGCTGGCCCGCGTTTGGCGGTTCACGCCGCGGCGCCTTGTTCAACCTCGTCAAGTGCCGAGCATCGCTCCGCAGGGCTCGCAATATAACGGCGCGGCATGGTCGTTGTGGCATCGCCTCCGTGCGATGGCGCGGCCTGGTGAATTCTACCACAGGCGATTAGGCCCCTTTTTCAATCGGCGCGCCGACCAGATTGCCCCACTCCGTCCAAGAGCCATCGTAGTTCTTCACGTCAGGAAAACCGAGCAGATATTGCAACACGAACCAAGTGTGGCTCGACCGTTCGCCAATCCGGCAATAGGCGATGACGGGGCTATTCTTTTTTAGCTTGGCCTCTTTGAGATAAAGCTGTTCGAGCTCCTCGCGCGATTTGAACGTGCCATTGTCGTTGGCCGCTTTCGCCCAGGGGATATTCGTCGCACCGGGGATATGGCCGCCGCGGAGCGCGCCTTCTTGCGGATACTCGGGCATGTGCAGTTTGGCGCCGCTGAATTCGTCGGGCGAGCGGACATCAATCAGCGGCTTGTCCGCCTGTTGATGTTTCATGACCTCCGCGCGGAAGGCGCGGATCGCCTTCGATTGTTTTTTGGCTTTATATTTGCCGATGGGATAGTCCGGCTCGGCCTCGCGGACGAGCGGCCGTTTTTCGGCTTCCCACTTTTTGCGTCCGCCATCGAGCAAGAGGCAGTTCTTGTGCCCGAACAGCTTGAAGACCCAGAAGGCGTAGCAGGCCCACCAGTTGTTTTTGTCGCCATAGAACACGACCGTCGTGTCGTTGGAAATTCCCTTTTTGGCGACCAGTTGTTCAAAATGAGCTTGATCGATGTAGTCGCGGATCAGGTGATCTTGAAGGTCAGTCTGCCAATCCAGCTTGACGGCGCCAGGGATATGGCCTTGATGATAAAGGAGCACGTCTTCGTCCGACTCGACAATGCGGAGATTCGAATCGTGGAGGTGCTTTTCCAGCCAATCCGTCGTGACGAGGACTTCCGGGTGCGCGTATTTTTTCGCCATGATGCAAATCTCTCCAGATGCAAAAGCCCCATTTTGCCTTGCTGCCGGAGGCCTGTCTATGGCTGGAGGCTACTCGGAAACGCCCTTCTCCGCTCCCCGCACCGCGCGAGTCGAACTTGTCGCGCAATAAATGGTTCGGGTAAACTCGTAACATCGGGCCAATGACGCACTCGCCGCCGCGGCTGGCGGCGAGCAGAGCGATTATCGCGAATTTCGGGCGTGCGGACGGTCGTGGGCCCCAAAATAGGCGTCCCGAGCCGAACCATCGCGGTGCGTCGCCCACCCAACTCAAGGAAGCCCTCATGAACGCGCTGTGGCTTAGTCTGCTGTTGTTGTCGGGCGATCCGAGCGCCGCGGCGGGTGCGGTTCCGGCGCCAGGGCCAAAGCCGATCGCCGCGGCAAGGGGCCCGGCGAGCGTTGCCGCCGGCGCTCAGGCCGCCCCGGACGTGGCGGTGGTCTGTCCCGCCGAGTTTCGTGAGGCGCTGCGTCCGTGGGTGGAATTTCGCCAGTCGCAAGGCCACGTTTTGGCGTTTGTCTCGAATCTCGACACGGAGGAAGCGATCCGCGATCAGATCCGCACGCTGGCGCGCGGCGGAAAGCTGAAGTGGGTGGTGCTCGTCGGCGACGCGAATCCCGCGATGGATCGCCAAGCGGCCGTGCGGCGTCGCTGCGTCCCGGCCCATCATCAGGCGGCCTGCGTCGATGTCGAATGGAATAGCGAATCGATTTTGGCGACCGACAATTTTTATGCGGACCTGAATGGCAATGGAGTGCCCGGATTGGCCATCGGCCGGCTGGCGGTTGCCAGCGCGGAGCAGTTAACGACGGTCGTGCGGAAGATTCTCGCGTATGAACAGAGCACCGATTTTGGCCCGTGGCGCGCCCAGGTGAATTTTGTGGCGGGCGTCGGAAATTTTGGCGCGCTGACGGATGCGGTTCTCGAGACAGGCACGAAAAAGTTTATTTCCAGCGGAATTCCGGCCGCCTATCGGACGACGCTCACCAACGCGAGTTGGCGCAGTCCGTTTTGTCCTCCTCCGGCCGATTTCCACGAGACGATCTTAAACCGCTTGGGCGAAGGCTGCATGTTTTGGTGCTACATTGGCCACGGCGCGCCGACCTCGGTCGATTATCTGCATTCGCCGATCGGTAATTTCCCGATTCTGACGTGCCGCGACTGCGCCAAATTGAAATGCGCGCATAGTCCGCCCGTGGCGATCTTTTTTGCGTGCTATGCCGGCGCCTACGATTTTCCGGACCCGTGTCTGGCCGAAGAATTGCTGCATGCCGAACAAGGACCGGTGGCAATCATGGCCGGTTCGCGGGTGACGATGCCGTATGCGATGGCCGTCCTCGGCAGCGGGCTCATGGACGAGACATTTCGGCAGCAGCGCGACACGCTCGGCGAGGTTTTTCTGCGCGCGAAACAAGATTCGGTCAGCTTTACCAAGCAATTTACGCCGCAGCGGCTGATGACCGATGCCGTGGCGGCGGCGCTGACCACGTCGGCCATTGCGCGCTTCTCGCGGCATGGCGTTTCCGGCTGGTTTAGCAGTCCCAACGTCGGGCTCGAGGACGAGCGGATGGAGCATTTGCAATTATTCAATTTGTTCGGCGATCCACTGTTGCGAATCCGTTATCCACGCCCGGCTGCGGTCCAGGCGGCGCGGCGCGCCAAAGCCGGAGCGACGATTGTCATTCAGGGTCGTTCGCCCATACAGGGCGAGGCTCGGCTCGCGCTCGTTGCGCATCGCGAATCGCTCCGGTTTCAGCCCGCCGAGCGCGATGTTCTCGCCTTGACCGCGGCATCGCAGCCGGCCGTTTTTGCCCAGACGTACGCCTCGGCCAATGATCCGGTCTGGATCGAGAAGAAAGTCGCCGTGACGCGGGGCGACTGGCAAACCGAGTTGACGATCCCCACGGCTGCCGCGGGCCCGTGCCATCTGCGGTTCTTTGTGAACGACGAGCAGGACTTCGCGCTCGGTAGTTGCGATGTGCAAGTTGAACCGCAATAGATTTGCTCGCCTGCGGATCGCGGCCGCGCTCACCTTGCGCTCATGATCGCCGCGCTGCGTCGCGTGGGATGGCGCGGCCGTCGTTTCGCCTGCGCCACTGGGATGCGCTGACACTGGCTGTTGATTGTTTCAACGGCCGATCGCGCGGCTGGAGCGACGGCGCGGTCCAAGACAGACTTCGGACTGCGATCCCAATTAGGACCAGCGATTCGAGCGGCGGTGGCGCGGCTTTTGCGAGACGGTCGTGCGGCGCCAAGTGCGCACGTAGCTTAAGCGCCGCGGCGAATGCTCTTCGTCGCCGCCGCGCACGTCGCCGTTCTTGCGGGCCGTATTAGTTCGATAGTCGATGGCGGTTCCCATAAATTCCTCGAGTGTCAAAAGTCGACCCGGCGGCGGAAGAGTCCGCCGCTCGGTTCAGATCGCGCAGTTCAATCCACCGCGGCCTGAACTCGGACCGCGGCCGCGTCTCGCTGTCGCCCGGTCTCGCTGTCGCCCGGTCTCGCTGGTTATCGCGCCGTTCGCTTGTTCCGGCGGCGATGAATGCCATTGAAGCCCGTCGGCTTTTTGCGCTTCGCAAATGTGTTGTGGCGCAAACGTTGAGGCGCCTTGGCGGGCTCATTACGGCTACGACCTGACTCGATTTCTTCTCCATCGGTCCATGTCTCGAATGTGCTCATGACGCGACTTCCTTTACGAACGGGTGGGAAAACAAGAAAACAACTAACACGAATAACAACGGCCGATTGGCATGGCGGTGGGGCAAACCTGCCGGTTTACAAGTTTCCAGGCAAATCGTGCATGGGCCGCGCTCCTTGCGCGGCCTGAATCTGTTCGGTGATCTGACGCGCTTCCCCACACAGGAGGGCCACCTCGTCCGCCTCGGTCACGCCGGGCAGATAGAGCCAAACGCCGAGTTGGCGCGCCCAGATTTCTTCCAGCGGCGTCTCCTCATTGCCGCAAACGACAAGCAATAATCCGGTCATTTCGGACAGGTCTTCGAGCACGCGGCGAAATTCGCCGGCGTCCTCCTCCGGTGCATGATCCAGGTCCACAATTGCCAATTGCACGAACATCCGCGCCAACTGGCGGCGCGCCGTGGCGGCGTCCGCCGCATAGAGCGTTTGCCAGCCCCCTTCGGCTGCCGCCCGCAATAGCATCTCGCGCCGTGCGGTCTGCACGGACACGACCAAACATTGATAATGGCCGACGGCAGCTCGAGCCGGATCGCTGGGCAAATGATCCAGTTGCCGGCACGTGAGCGGAGCGGGCGGAGAAACAACGGCGGTATGCGGTTCGGAATCGAAAGAGTGCGGCATCGATGGAGTCGCCGAAAAAACAAGGAGATTTGTCAACAGCCGAGCGCACGACTCGGCTGGCGGCGCACGCATCGCACCTGCGATGAAAACTCGCGAGCGGCATTGCTCCGCGAATCTCGCACGAAAAAAGATGGCTCTTCTATCGCGCTAACACCATGCCTTCGCCCGTCGTGAGCGCTGCCCAACTCCCTGGGTGCAATTGCCTCTGGCCGCCGTGTCTCGGCTACTTCCGCCAAAACGGCGGGCAGTTTCCGAGACGGAGCGGACCCATGAGCAAATTCGCGCAGGGATTTGGACTTCTGTTTTCAAGGCAAGCAGCGTGCCGCGGATGGTAAAATTGCGTCCCGTGAACGAAGTGCTTGCCGGAGCGGGCTTTGCGCACTGCGCCGACAGATTGGCCAAAGTGTCCCATGTCGCCGAAATTCACCAATTTGCGGGGGCTTTTTCACAACATGCCGCCTTACGATGAGCGGCAGCCGGGACTTGCGCCCGGTTTCCTTGATCCAGTGAAAGAGCCCTGCTTTGAGGAAGACTCACGGTACGGCGCGGCGGCGGTTCCGATACGCGCCGCCGATGACGACGCGCCGAGATCGAGAAGGAGTAGTTGAACCGCGTGGCGAGCGGCTCCATAATGAGAACCTCGCCAAGGGAGCCGGCCGTTCGGCGCAAGAATGACCTTGCTCGCGCAGTCCGGTCCAGCCTTCGTCGTGCGTCGATTCGCGCCTAGTTTGATTCGTTCGTTCCAACTGGCTCGATCGGCTCGCGCCCCTCCGATTTGCACCTTCTTGGGAACTGATGCCATGGCTTCGCTGACGCGCCGCGCCGCACTTAAATTTGTGGGAACTGGAATCGTGCTCGGCGCCGCCGCGAGGCCGCTCGATCGGGCGTCTGGGGCGGAGCCGGCCGCCGCGCCGAGTGCTCCGGTTTCGCCGGGCGCCCCGGGCTCACCGACCGTTGCTGCCACGGCGGCTGATCCGCGCCGTTCAGCCAAGGAGCCGTTCGGCTATTGCTTGAATACGGCCACGATTCGCGGTCAAAAGCTGCCGCTGGTCGCCGAGCTGGATATCGCCGCGAAGGCAGGCTACCACGCGGTCGAGCCGTGGTTTTCGGAGATCGAGGATTATCAGAAAAAGGGGGGCACCCTGCCTGACTTGAAAAAACGCTTGGCCGATTTGAATCTCACGATGGAAAGCGCAATCGCCTTTCCAGAATGGCTTGTGGACGACGAGGCCAAGCGGACCGCAGCAATTGAGCTAGCCAAAAAGCAGATGGGGACGCTCCAGCAGGTCGGGGGGAAACGGCTCGCATGCCCCCCTGCCGGCGCGACGAACGTCGAGAACATGAGCCTGCACAAGATCACCGCGCGGTATCGCGCCTTGCTCGAGCTCGGCGAAAAAATGAATGTCGTGCCGGAACTCGAAGTCTGGGGATTCTCGAAAACGCTGGGCCGTTTGAGCGAAGCCGCGGCGGTTGTCATCGAATGCGGACATCCTCAGGCGTGCATCTTGCCTGACGTGTTCCATCTGTATAAGGGAGGTTCCGATTTCAATGGAATGCGATTCCTGAGCGGGCAAGCCCTCCACGTGCTGCACATGAACGACTATCCGGACCAGCCGGGCCGCGACAAGGTGACCGATGCGGAGCGCGTCTATCCGGGCGACGGGGTGGCGCCGCTAAAGATGTTGTTTCGCAATCTCCGCATGAACGGCTACACCGGCTATTTGTCGCTCGAGTTGTTCAACCGCACCTATTGGGAGCAAGACGCGTTGCTGGTCGCTCGGACGGCGCTCGAGAAAACGCGGATTGCCGTACTGTCGGCGTGGGAATAGAGGGCGGCTGGATCAATCACTCCGCTTCGATGCTTGAGGAAGCCGCGGCGCGAAACCAGATTTCCCCCGCCGGCATGTTGCAAGAACGTCCGCCGAACTCAATAATTGGCGGCAACGCGCTGCTCGCTGAGCACGCACCCTCTGCGTCGCAACTCGAAGTCGAGGATCTGCGATGAGCCAAATCGAGAAGAAGCATGCCGCTGCAAACAGGATGGATCTGCTGGGGGCTGGGTGGATTGTTCTTGATCGGTCTGGGAGGATGCACGCGGTCCGCTCCGCAGGCTGCTCCCCAGCAGCAAACCGCGATCCCCGTCAGTGCGCCGGTCCAGCGCATGGTGACCGACTTTGTCGACTTCACCGGCCAAACGGACGCGGTTGAATCGGTCAACGTCATTCCGCGGGTGAATGGCTATCTCATCAAAGCTCCTTTCAAGGAAGGCGCCGAAGTCCAAGAGGACGAACTGCTCTTTGAGATTGATCCGCGCCCGTATCAGGCTCAGTACGACCAGGCCGAAAGCCAAGTCTTTTTGAATCAAGCGCGGGTCAAGCAAGCGAAAGCGGACAACGCACGAGCGAAAGATCTGGCGCGGACCCCCGGCGCGATCAGCCCCCAAGATGTCGACCGTTATCAGGCGGCGGAAGAAGAGGCCGAGGCGTCGGTCAAAGCAGCCCAGGCTAGCCTGGAAGTCTACAAGCTCAACCTCAGCTATTGCCGCGTGACTTCGCCGATCAAGGGGCAGGTGAGCCGCAAATACCTGACGGTGGGCAACCTGGTGAATCAAGATCAGACTCTCCTCACCACGGTCGTCTCGCTCGATCCGATGTACGTCTATTTTGACATGGACGAATTGACCTTGCTGCGGATTCGCCGCGCCATCAACGAAGGCAAGGTCAAGCTGCCGCAGGATGGCGCGTTGCCGATTCTGATCGGGTTGCAGGGCGAAAACGGCTACCCTTACCAAGGACGGATCAACTTCGTCAACAATCAGATCACGTCCGGCACCGGCAGCATCAAGCTCCGCGGCTCGGTCGAGAATCCCAAACCGGCAGGGGGCGCACGGCTCCTGTCGCCCGGCATGTTCGTCCGCGTCCGCTTTCTCATCGGCGAGCCGTATCCTGCCTTGCTCGTCATCGATCGCGCGCTGGGAAGCGATCAAGGGCTCAAATACTTGTACGTCGTAGACAGCCAAAACACCGTCCAATATCGCCGCGTCACGACCGGCCCGCTGCAAGAAGATGGCTTGCGCGTGATTGCCGCCGGACTTAAGGCGACTGATCGGGTGGTCGTCGGCGGGATCCAGCAAGTCCATCCGAAACTGAAGATCACTCCCGATCCGGTGACGATGCCGACGCTGGGTCCATTGCCCAACAATGAGAATCCGGCGCCGGGCGCGACGAAAGATGCAGCGCAGACCGGCGCGCCCGAATCTGGCCTTTCGCCGGGTCCGAAAAAAAATCGCGCGCCGGACGAACAAGGCAGCACGCCGAATTCAAAAGCGGGCTCGGTTTCTCCGCCCGCGAACGCGAATCGGTAAAGGCGGACTTCCGGCATGATTTCTCGCTTCTTTATCGATCGGCCGATTTTCGCGTCGGTGCTGTCCATCGTCATCACGCTGATCGGCGGAATTTCGCTGACCCACTTGCCGGTGGCTCAATATCCGCGGATTACGCCGCCGGGCGTTTCAATCTCGATTAACTATCCGGGCGCTAGCGCGCAGGTGGTCGCCGACACGGTTGCTTCACCGATCGAGCAACAAGTGAACGGCGTGCAAGGCATGCTCTACATGACCTCGCAGATGAGCAATGACGGCTTGTATACCTTGACCGTCACCTTTGAAATCGGCACCGACATCAACACGGCTGTCGTGATGGTCCAGAACCGGGTGGCGCTGGCGCTGCCGCAATTGCCTTCGCAAGTGCAGAATCAAGGAATCACGATCCGCAAGCGGACGCCCGACATCTTGATGATCGTGAATTTTTACTCGCCCGATCGCCGCTACGACGATGTCTATCTGAGCAATTACGCAACGATCAACATCAAAGACGAGTTGTTGCGCGTGGCGGGAGTCTCCGACATCACCTACCAAGGACAGCGCGACTACAGCATTCGCGCCTGGCTCAATCCGCAAAAGCTGGCGTCGCTCAACATGACGCCGATCGACGTGGCCAATGCGATCCGCCAGCAGAATATCGACGCGCCGGCCGGCCAGATCGGCCAGGCGCCATCGCCGCCGGGCCAATCGCTCCAACTTCCCATCGATACGCTCGGCCAGATTTCCGACCCGGAGCAGTTCGGCGAGATTATTGTGAAAGCGGTCCCTGCCACGGCCGGCCAAGCGATTGCGCGCAGCGCGCGGCCGACGCAATTCACGATGGTGAATGTCGGACCGAGCAGTTCTCCCGTCGCCGCGCCCAGCACGACCACCGCCAGTTCCAGCGGAACAACCAATGGCATCAGCACCACGGCCCCGGCGGGCGCGGCCGCAACCAGCCCGACTGGCGGCCTCGCCGGCGGCGGCACCAGCACTGGCGGCGGCTCCGCGGCCGGCGGCGGAACGACCGGCGGCGGCAGCACGGCCGCCGGCGGCGGCACTACCGGAAACAGCGCGACCGGCAGCGCACCCACCGGGATGGCGAGCGGCTCGATCGAGAATCTGTTCGCCAGCCTGGGCAGCGGCCGCATGCCGCCGCAGCCATCCGCGGCGATCGTGCGCTTGAAAGATGTCGCCCGCTTGGAACTCGGCGCGCAAAACTACAACCAGTCATGCACTTTCGACGGCAATCCGGCGGTTGGGCTCGGCGTCTATCAAGTCCCGGAAGCCAACGCCTTGGAGGTCGCGAATCGGGTCCGCGCGAAAATGGAAGAGTTGAAGACGCGCTTTCCCGAGGGCGTCGCTTATGACATCGCCTACGACATCACCCCCTACATCCGCGATTCGATCATTGACGTGATCTTCACGTTGCTGGAGGCGATTTCGCTGGTGGCGATCGTGGTGTTGATCTTTTTACAGAACTGGCGCTCCGTCGTGATTCCGCTGGTAGCCGTTCCCGTCGCGATCATTGGAACCTTCTCGGTGATGGCGGCGATCGGGTTCAGCCTGAACAATATCTCGTTGTTTGGATTGGTCTTGGCGATTGGGATCGTGGTGGATGACGCGATCGTGGTGGTCGAAAATGTGGAGCGCTGGCTCGATCACGGCCTGACGCCGAAGGAAGCCGCGCGGCGCGCGATGGACGAGGTCACCGGCCCGATCATTGCGGTGGCCCTGGTGTTGTGCGCGGTGTTTGTGCCGTGCGCGTTCATCGTCGGCATCACGGGGCAGTTTTTTCGGCAGTTTGCCGTCACGATTGCGGTCTCAACCGTGTTTTCGGCCATCAACTCGTTGACCTTGAGTCCCGCCTTGGCCGCCATTCTGCTCCGTCCGCGCGGGGCGCGGCGCGATCCGGCAACCTGGGTGCTGGACATCCTGCTGGGCTGGTTCTTCTGGCTGTTTAACAAAGGGTTCGGGGCGAGCAACGCGATTTATGCTTGGCTCGTTGGGATTCTGATGCGGGTCAGCGCCATCGTGCTGCTCCTTTATCTGGGACTGGTCGGATTGACCTATTACACGTTTCACATGGCGCCGACTGGCTTTGTCCCCGCGCAAGACCAGGGCCGCGCGATCGTGAACATCCAGCTGCCCGACTCGTCGTCGTTGCAGCGGACCCAAGCGGCGGTGGCGCAGATCGACAAAATTGTGCGTGAGACGCCCGGGGTTGCGCATACGATCGCCATTGCCGGATTGTCGTTCGTCCAAGGTTCGACGAGTCCGAATTTCGCGTCCATGTTTGTGGTCCTGAAGCCGTTCGAGGAGCGGCAAAAGCCCAGTTTACGCGATACGGCGATCATGGCGAAGATTCGCAGCGAGTGGGCCAAGCATGTCAAAGACGCGCAAGTGACGATCTACGGCACGTCTCCCGTCCCTGGCCTCGGCGCGGCGGGCGGCTTCAAGTTTTATGTCGAAGATAGCGGCGGACTCGGGTTAAAAACGCTTCAACAAGAAACGGATGAGCTGACGCGCGCCTTGCAGAATACGCCTGGCTTGGTCAAGCCCAACACCTTGTTTCGGTCGAATGCGCCGCAGTTGTATTTAGAGATCGATCGCACCAAGGCGGCGGCGCTGGGCTGCGCCCTCGAGGACGTGAACCAGACGCTCGACATGTATCTCGGGTCGCTGTACGTCAATAGCTTCAACGACTTTGGCCGCCATTGGCAGGTTACGATTCAAGCCGAAGGCCAATATCGCAACCGCGTGGAAGACGTGAATCTTTTTCAGGTTCGCAACAAGATGGGACAGATGGTCCCGCTCGGCACGCTCCTTAACTTGCGCGATATCGGCGGCCCGATCAACGTGAGCCGCTTCAATCGCTACACCGGCGCGGCGATCACCGGCAGCGTGCAAAACGGCACGAGCAATGGCGAGGCGATCGAGCGGATCGAGGAAGTCGCCCGCAAGACTCTCCCCTTGAGCATGAAGACCGATTGGACCGAGTTGATGTTCATGCAGCTTCGGGCGGGGAACACGTCGATGTACTTTTTTGCCCTGGCCGTGGTCTGCGTGTTTCTCTCCTTGTCCGCGCTGTATGAGAGTTGGTCGCTTCCCTTGGCGGTGATCTTGGTCGTCCCGCTGTGCTTGCTCTGCTCCTTGGCCGGCGTGCTGGGGACGCATCGCGACATGAACATCTTTGTGCAAATCGGCTTTTTCGTGCTGGTGGGCTTGGCGTGCAAAAACGCGATTCTGATCGTGGAATTTGCGCGGCAACTGCATGAAGACGAGCACAAACCGCGATTCGAGGCGACCAAAGAGGCCGCCCGGATGCGCTTGCGCCCGATTCTGATGACATCGTTCGCCTTTATTTTTGGGGTCATTCCCTTGATGCTCGCCTCGGGTCCGGGGGCGGAAATGCGGCGCTCGCTCGGCACGGCGGTCTTCAGCGGGATGCTCGGCGTCACGCTGTTCGGAATCTTCTTGACCCCGGTCTTCTTCTACGTGATCGAAGGACTCGGCGAATCGAAGTTCTTCACCGCCGAACGGACCAAGTGGGTCGGCTCGTCGCTCTTTGGCGGCGCGATCGGGCTGGCGATCGGCTATTTGCTCAATGGGAGCGGACTCATCCGCACTGGCTGGGCGCCGGCCATCGGCGCGGCGGCCGGCGTCCTCCTGATGCTGGGATTGCTGAGCATCACTCAAAAACTAAAGTTGCAACTGGCCGGAACAGCCGGCGCCGCGAGGCCTGCGAATCAGGACGCCGGCGAGCCGCCTTCTGAGCCCACGAGTCCACCGCACTTGCCGCCGCCGGCGGAGGGAGAGGAACGCCGATGATTGCGCAGTTCTTTGTCGATCGGCCGATCTTTGCCACGGTGATCTCGGTGGTCTTTGTGTTGGCGGGAGGCGTCGCCGTCTTCACGCTGCCGGTGGCGCAATACCCGGACGTCGCCCCGCCGACCGTTTCGGTGACGGCGCTGTATCCTGGCGCGAATTCCGAGACGGTCCGCAAGACGGTGGCCGCGCCGATCGAGGAGCAGATCAGCGGCGTCGAAGGCATGATGTACATGTCTTCGCAGTCGACGAATGATGGGGCGTATCATCTGACGGTCACGTTCAAGCTTGGCACCGATTCGGACATGGCTCAGGTGCTCGTGCAAAATCGCGTCTCGTTGGCGCTGCCGGTAATTCCGCCGCTCGTGCAGAACGAAGGAATCAACGTGCGGAAGACGTCGCCGAACACGCTGATGATCGTCAACCTGATCTCGCCCGACAAAAGCCACGATGCGATTTATCTGAGCAATTATGCCACCATCTACGTGCGCGACGAACTGGGCCGGCTGCCGGGCGTCGCCGGAATCACCTATCTGGGCCAACGCGACTACAGCTTGCGGGCGTGGCTCAATCCCGACAAGCTGGCGGCCATGCAAATCAGCGCAATGGACGTGGTCAACGCCATTGGCCAGCAGAATATCCAAGTGGCGGCCGGCCAAATCGGCCAGCAGCCAGTTCCGCTAGGGCAACAATTTCAATTGCCCATCAACACGCTCGGCCGGCTCACCGACCCCGAGCAATTTGGCGACATCATCATCAAGGCGGGACAGAGCTCGCTGGTTGGGACGATCGCCAATACCGCGGTGACCGGCGGCACGGCGGCGACGACGAGTTCAAGCGGGGCCGCGCCCAGCAACCCTGGCACGATCGGCCCCGGCCAAAACTCCGTCGGCATTGTGCGGCTCCGCGACGTCGGCCGAGTCGAGTTGGGTTCGCAGCAATACGATCAGTCGTGCACGCTGGACGGCAGCCCGTCGGTGGCCTTGTCGATTTATCAACTCCCTGGCTCGAACGCCCTGGAAACATCGGACCACGTCTATGAGAAGATGAAGGAGCTCAAGGCGCGGTTTCCGGATGGGGTCGATTATCAGATCGTCTACGACACGACGCCGTTCATTCGCGAATCGGTCAACGAGGTGTTTTACACGCTGCGCGACGCGGTGATTTTGGTTGCGATTGTGGTGCTCATTTTCTTGCAAGATTGGCGCGCGATGATCTTGCCCATGATCGATGTCCCGGTCTCATTGATCGGCACCTTTGCCGTGATGGCGGCAATGGGCTTCACGCTCAACAACCTAACGCTGTTTGGGCTGGTGTTGGCGATTGGCATTGTCGTGGACGATGCGATTGTGGTGCTCGAGAACATCGAGCGGCTGATCGCCACCGGGTTAGACGCGCGGACGGCCACGATCAAGGCCATGGAGGAGATCACCGGTCCGATTTTGGCGATCACGCTGGTGCTCAGCTCGGTGTTTTTGCCATGCTGTTTCTTGGGCGGCATCAGCGGCCAGTTTTTCCGGCAGTTTGCGGTGACGATCTCGGTCTCGACGATCATCTCGGCGATCAATGCGATTACGATGACCCCCTCGCGGGCCGTCGTCATTTTCAAGACCGAAGAGGGGGCCGGTCATGCGCACCAGCGCGAAGCCTTGCCGTGGTGGATTTTTGGCATTCTCGGCGGCCTGATGACCGTTTGGATTGGCCACCATCTGCTGGCCGGCCACTATGGGCTGCCGGCGTTCGGCACGGAAGACCATCTCGACGTGCCGCGCTGGATGCCGTGGGCCTATGACGCGGCCTACTTTCTGCCGGGGATGGTCGCCGGCGCCGTGTTCGGCTGGTTTGTCATCGGCGTCGTCAACGGCGTGCTCGGCCGTTTTTTTCGCTGGTTCAATCGCCAATTTGACTGGCTGACGGAGTTGTACGGCCGAGGGGTCAGCAAGTTTCTCCGGATGAGCTTCATGGTCCTGTTGGTCTATGGCGGCTTGTTGGCCCTCACCTATTGGCAGTTCAGCCGGGCGCCGACCGGCTTCGTGCCGCAGCAAGACAAAGGCTACTTGATCGTCAATGTGCAGTTGCAGGACTCGGCTTCGGTGGCGCGCACGGAGCGCCTCATGGCGCGGATCGAAAATGTGGCGCGCAAGACGCCGGGCGTGAAGCATACCGTCGGCATCTCCGGCCAATCGTTGATCTTGGGCGCGAACGCGTCTAACTTGGGATCGATGTACGTGCTGCTCGATGACTTCGACAAGCGGCGCGGCTCGGACCTGTCAGGTCCGGCGATTGCCGCGCAGATTCAAGCGAACTGTCGGCGCGAGGTCCGCGGGGCCATTATCTCCGTCTTTGGCGCGCCCCCCATCGACGGGCTCGGCACCACCGGCGGCTTCAAAATGGTGATCGAGGATCGCGGCAATCTGGGCGCGGACGCCTTGCAGCAAAACAGCGAGAAGATTATCGCGCGCGCGGCCAAAACAGCCGGGCTCCAAGGCCTCTTCAACAGCTCGTCCGCCAACACGCCGTGGCTCTATCTCGATATTGACCGCACCAAATGCATGGCGCTGGGACTGCAAATCAGCGACATCTTCAGCACGCTCCAGGTCTACCTCGGTTCGTTCTATGTAAACAACTTCAATGAGTTCGGCCGCACTTGGCAGGTGAACGTGCAAGCCGACGCCCGATTTCGCGACCAGGAACCGGACATCCGCCAATTGCAAGTTCGCAATAGCCAAGGGCAAATGGTGCGGCTAGGGACGATGCTGGACGTCCGCTACGTGAGCGGGCCGGCCATGGTGATGCGCTACAATCTATATTCGACCGCGGCCATCAACGGCGATGCCTCGCCCGGCACCAGTTCCGGCGAAGCGGTCGCGCTGATGCAAGAAATCGCGCAGCAAGAACTTCCGCACTCCATGGTGGCCGAATGGACCGATCTGGCCTTGTTGCAGTTGCAAGCAGGCAACACCGCCATGTATTCGTTTATCTTGGCGGTGATGTTCGTGTTCTTAGTCCTGGCGGCCCAATATGAGAGTTGGTCGCTGCCGCTGGCCGTGATTCTCGTCGTCCCCATGTGTTTGTTCTGTTCGGTCATCGGCGTCACCATCGCCAACTTGGATGTGAATATCTTCACGCAGATCGGCTTTATCGTGCTGGTCGGCTTGGCGAGCAAAAACGCGATCTTGATCGTCGAGTTCGCCAAACAGCAGCATGAGGCGGGCAAGTCGCGCTGGGACGCCACCTTGGAAGCTTGCCGGCTCCGCTTGCGGCCGATTCTGATGACCTCCTTCGCGTTTATCCTCGGCGTCGTGCCATTGATGTTGGCCACCGGCGCCGGCGCGGAAATGCGGCAGACGCTCGGCGTCGCCGTCTTCAGCGGGATGCTCGGCGTCACCGCCTTCGGCATTTTTCTTACGCCGGTCTTTTTCTACGTGATTCAATGGTTCAAAGATCGCCATCGACACGAGACGGGCACGCTGGCGCACGGCGCCGAGCAGGGGCTCCTCGAATTGCCGCCGGACGACCCAGCCGGGGGCGAGCTGCTCGTGCCGGAAGCATAAGCGGGCTGATAACCCGAATAATTTGCCCAACTTTCTGGCGGCCCTCCGGTTAGGCAAGCTGTGCAGGCGCGCGCCCCTTCGACAAGACCGGTTGTTCGGAAAAAGTCGATAACTCTCTGCGTACGAATCCTAACAGTCTGTCGGATGTTAGCGGCGTTCCGGTTCGCCTGAGTGGCGGCGCGTTGCCGCGGCAGAGGATTGCCAACCGAGCCGTCCCTAATGGTCCGCCGGACCGCGCAGGGCGAACGAGCGGGTTCCACACGAGCCGGTTTGCAAGCGAAGTTATTTTCCTGCCGCTGTTTCCGCGTGAACTGCGGCCGGAGGGTTCTACGATCGGGTGTGGCATTCGTATCGAACCGAATGAAATGGCCGCTGGACGAAAGCGATATGAGACTTGATATGCACCATGCCGCCGCCTCCTCTGGGCCGCTTGTTCCTCGCGCCGCCGAGCGAATCACTGCCGAGCGAATCACTGCCGAGCGAATCACTGTCGAGCGAATCACTGTCGAGCGAATCGCCGTGGGGCACTGGCGGGGCTGGATTCCGCGTGTTGTGCTGGCGGCGCTGCTGGCCGGCTTTTTGTCGGGCTGCACCCCTTGCCGCGAGTACATCCAGAACGGTTTCAAGGTCGGCCCGAACTACTGCAAACCGGCCGCCCCGGTCGCCGACCAATGGATTGACGCCAGCGATGCGCGCGTGGGCAAAGGCTCGGAAAACTTGTCGCACTGGTGGACGTTATTCAAGGATCCGGCGTTGAACGGGCTGATCTGCAATGCGTCGCAACAGAATCTGACCTTGCGCGAGGCGGGCTTCCGAATTTTGCAAGCTCGTGCCCAATTGGCGATCGACACCGGCAATCTCTTTCCGCAAGAGCAGGCGGCCACCGGCAGCTACACGCGAACGGCGATCAGCCGTGAAACGGCGACGGGCCAGAACATTTCACAGCGGTTTTTTAGCCAATACAACTACGGTTTTAATCTGACTTGGGAGCTGGATTTCTGGGGCCGCTTTCGCCGCGCGATCGAAGCCGATTCAGCCACGCTCGACGCCTCGATTGAGGGCTATGACGATGTCCTCGTGACGCTGCTCGCCGACGTGGCGACCAATTACACGGCGCTCCGAACCACGGAGCAGCGGATTAAAACCGCGCAGGACAATGTGACGTTGCAACGCGAAACGCTCGCCATCGTGCAGGCCCGCTTTAACGCCGGGACCACCAGCGAACTCGACGTCAGCCAGGCCAAGAGCACGCTCGCCTCGACCCAAGCGCAGATTCCGCAGTTTGAAATCGCCCTGCGACAAGCCACCAATCAAATCTGCATTCTGCTCGGCATGCCGCCGGAAGAGCTGCGCCGCCGACTCGGCCCCGGCCCGATTCCGACTGCTCCCAAAGAAGTCGCGGTGGGCATCCCGGCCGATCTCCTGCGGCGCTGCCCCAACGTGCGCCGCGCGGAGCGACAAGCCGCCGCGCAATCGGCCGTGATTGGCATCGCTGAATCGGAGTTCTATCCGCATATCGCGATCAACGGCACGATTGGCGGAGCGGCCGAGCAGTTCAAAAATTTGGGCCGGCCGGATGCAATGACCGGCTCCATTGGGCCGTCGTTTCAGTGGAATATCCTCAATTATGGCCGCTTGCTCAACAATGTGCGGTTGCAAGAAGCGCGGTTCCAAGAGCTGATCGCCGCGTATCAAGAAACCGTTCTTGAAGCAAATCGCGACGCGGAAAATGGGCTGGTCGGCTTCTTGAAGTCCGAGGAACGAACCGCGTTTCAAGCGACCAGCGTGAACGAGGCCGAAGAGGCGGTGAAAATCGCGCTCGCCCAATATCGGGCCGGCACCATCGACTTTACCCGCGTCACGCAGGTCGAACAAACGCTTGTTTTGCAGCAAGACACCCTGGCCCAAGCGCAGGGAGAAATCATCAACGGCTTGATCACGCTCTATCGCGCGGTTGGCGGCGGTTGGGAGATTCGGATTGAAGGTTGTCAGCCGATGACCTTGACCGGCGAGCCGCTTCCGGCGCCGGCCCCCGCGGTCGAGCCGCTTCCGAGCGCCAAGCCCGAAGACCCGATTCTCAGCGCGATGCGCCCGCTGCCGGAGATTCCGGCGGCAAACCAGTTGCGCTAGGCGCCGAACCCGCCGGTAACCTTTTCAGACCTCAGCGCTACTTCGCTTTCAGCCAACCTTGCTTGTCGAGCCATTCGGCGGCGCGGAGCGGCCAGGTGGAAACTTCGTTCGCCGAGGGTCGCAGGCCGTAGCCGTGGCCGCCTGTCGGATACGTGTGCACTTCCGCGCCGACCTTCTCGCTCTTCAAGGCCAGGGCGTAGCCATAGGCGTTTTCAACTTTCACCGGATCGTCTTCGGTCATCACGATAAACGCCGGCGGCGTGTTCGCCGTTACCTTGAGTTCCGGCGCGAGTTGAGTGACATCGTTGTTCTTCACCAAATAGGCCGGATAGATCAGGATCGTAAAGTCTGGCCGGCAACTGAGCTTGTCCGCGCCATCGATTGGCGGATAGGTGCGGGTTTGATAGTTCGTGCTGGCTGCGGCCGCGAGATGGCCGCCGGCCGAAAAGCCTAGAATGCCGACGCGCTTCGGATCGATTCCCCACTCCGTGGCATGCTCGCGGACGAGTCCGAGCGCGCGTTGAGCGTCTTGGAGCGGGGCGGTATAGCGCTCGCCGCCGCGCCCCGGCACGCGATATTTCAGCAGCACGCCCGTCACGCCGATCGAATTCAGCCAGTCGCAAACCTCGGTGCCCTCGAGATCGTAGGCCAAGATGCTGTAACCGCCGCCGGGACAAACCACGACCGCCGCGCCCGTGTTCTTCGCCTTCGGCGGTTGAAAAACCGTGATCATCGGCTGGCTGACATTGCCCAGCCGAATGACTTCTTTCTTCGGATTGACCTTGGGATCGTGTTGGGTCGTATCGCGCTCCTCCGGCATGTCGGGCTTGTCTCCGGGCGCGATGCCGGGCCACAAGCGGATCGGCTTTAGTTGCGTCCCGGTCGATTTGGCGTCCTCTGGTTTGCCGACATCGGCCGCGAGCGCGGTCACGGCCAAGAGGGCGAACCAAGCACTGCAGACTGAGGCGACAAGAAAGGCGCGTTTCATGGCAAGAACTCCCGAAGAACAAACCGGTGGGCTCGAACGACAGTGCCTATTGTGCCGGCGCGGCGGTCGAGAAACAACTCTGGCAGCCTGCGGAAAATCTCCGGCTCGCGTTTTTCCTTTCCTTGCCCCGCGTCGGCAAGTCTCTGCCGGCGGCTCCCGCCGCGAATGCTGCGGGTCGCGGACCTTCCCATTCCGTGGCTACGCGAGCGTTTGCAAGATGAGACGCAGCGCCTGGGCTGCCGTTGCGGCGGACAAGGTCGGCATCATTTCGCGGAGATTCAGCACTTGCGACGGCTCCAGGGGAAAATGCACAAAGGCAGCCTGCGTTTTCAAGCCCAGCTGTTCGATCAGATGGTGCGTGTAATACATCGTTGCATTGCAGAGGTAGCTGCCGGCGTGATAAGAGACTTGTACCGGCAAGCCGGCGGCGCGCAGCCGTCGCGACCAATCGGCCAACGGCAGCGCGCTGCGATAGCCGACCGGTCCATCCAGCAGCGGTTGAAATTCGTCCGGCAACTGGCTGCTCGAACCGCCGACGTTGATGGCGATTTGTTCGAGTTGAATCCGCGCCGAACCAGGCGCTTGGCCCAAATGGAGCACGACATCGTAGTCCGCCTGCAAATCTTCGCGCAGCTTGCGCTGCACCGCTTGAAAGTCGACCGGATAGCGGCGCGTTGTAATGACAGGCGGGTTGGGCCGATCCCTCAATAATTCCACCAGCGCCAACCAACTGGAGTTCGCGCTCCAGCGATCGTACGGTTCAAACGCCGTAATAAAAACGGTTGCCATCAGGCCCGGACCTTTATGCAAAGCGACTCGACGAGCCCCGTGAACTGCGCGCTGCTCGGTTCCATGCGGAGTGAAACTGTCGGGGGAGCGGGCAAGCGTGACCCAGTCCTTTCTCAGGCGGAGCGGGAATAGCAGAAGCCATCGGCGGCAAGGTCCCGCTAACCTACTTGCCATGCTCGCGGCGTGCAATCCGTCGGCGCGCGATCGCGGTGGCGATCGCCGCGAACGGCCAACCGCCGGCACGGCCGCTTTCTACTGGACAGTCGGGAGCGACCAGTTTAGAGTCTACTCAGCAACGAGGCCTCTCTACTGAAACGCGGCTCCGCGATGGATAATCCGACCGAAAAATCGGCCAGCCCGTCCGGTCCGCTCCATTGGTTTCCGGAATTTTGGCACCTCCGGCCGATGCACTTGCGTTCGCAATTGCGGCTGATGGGGGCTTCGATTTTGGTGGGAATTGTCGCCGGGATTGGGGCGATCGGCTTCTATGTGGCGACTCGCGCGATCGAGCAGTACGCGCTGGGCCGCCTCGTCGGCTACGAACCGGCCGTGCGACCGACGGGCGAGCAGCAGATCGGCTGGCTGCCTGAAGTGAGCCCTCAATTTCGCCCGTGGTTGTTGTTGCTCGTGCCGACGATCGGCGGTTTGCTGAGCGGAGTTCTCGTCTTCACCCTTGCGCCGGAGGCCGAAGGGCACGGCACCGACGCCGTTATTGAGGCCTATCATCAGCAGCAAGGACTCATCCGCCCGCGCGTGCCGCTGGTCAAAATCGTTGCCAGCGCACTAACGATCGGCACCGGAGGATCTGGCGGGCGCGAAGGGCCCATCGCCCAAATCAGCGCCGGCTTCGGCTCGGTCCTGGCCAATCTGCTCCACATGCGGCCAGCCGATCGGCGCGTGCTGCTGGCCGCCGGGATGGGCGCCGGCATCGCCGCGATCTTTCGCGCGCCGCTCGCCGGTGCGCTGTTCGCCTCCGAGGTTCTTTACTGGTCGCCCGAATTCGAGTCCGAAGTGATTATTCCCGCCGGCTTGGCGAGCGTCGTGTCGTACTGCACGTTTGGGTTGTATTCCGGTTGGCAGCCGCTATTCAGCATTCCCGAACTGACGTTCACCAACCCGCTGCAACTTGGGCCCTATGCGCTCTTGGCACTGTGGATGGTGGTTTTGGCGATGCTCTATACGCGGACGTTTTATGGCTTGACGCACTCGTTTCACAACTGGAAGATTCCGCCTCATTTCAAGCCGGCTTGCGGAGCATTTCTGACCGGCGCGATCGCGCTGGCGTTGTATTACATCTTTCGCCAGCAAGCGTCGGTGCTGGCCGTCATCTCGTTCGGCTACGGCAGTTTGGAAGAAGCGTTCACGCACCCGACCCAGGCCAGCGCGATTGTCTTGTTGGCGATCGCGCTGGGCAAAATTCTGACCACGAGCTTGACCATCGGCAGCGGCGGCTCGGGAGGCGTGTTCGGGCCATCCATGGTGATCGGCGGCTGCGGCGCCGGAGCGCTGGGCATCCTGTTGGCGCGGCTCTGGCCTGGCCTCGGCATCAATCCGGCGAGCTTCGTCGTCGTGGGCATGGCGGGCTTTTTTGCGGCCGCCGCGAAAACGCCTTTCTCGACGATTGTGATCGTCAGCGAAATGACCGGCGGCTATCAACTCCTGCTTCCCACCTTGTGGGTTTGCCTCTTGGCGTTCACCTTGTCCGATCAGCAATCGATCTACTCGAAGCAAGTTGAAAGCCGTTCGCGCTCGCCTGCCCATAAGGGAACCTACGTCCGCGACGTGTTGACCGGCATTTTCGTGCGACAATTTTTGCAGGCGGGCATGGCGATTTCGACCCTCCGCGCAAGCGACACGCTCGAGACCGTGTTGGGCCGGCTGGGCTCGACTCGGTTCACCGTGCTGCCGGTCGTCGATGCCAATCAGCGGCTGCTGGGCGTGGTGAACTTAGAGGAGATTCATGCCGCCTCGCGCGCCGAGTACTTGCTGCCGATCATTCTGACGGAAGACTTGATGCGGACCGACGTGATCCCGCTCCAACCGGAAGACCCGCTCGAATTGGCGCAGGAGCTGTTCGTCGAAAACGATCTGATGGCGTTGCCAATCGTCAATAATCTGCAAGAGCGGCGCGTGCTAGGAATGGTGCGCCGCTTTGAAATCGCCAGCGCCTATTTGAGCCGGCTCCACGCGCAAAAGAAGAAATAGGCCCGCCGTTTTCCGGTTGGCCTTATCAGGATGAGACTATTGAAGGATTCAACAGGCTGCGTCAGCGCACCGATGCGATGCCAAAATGACGACACCATTGGTTATTTTGCGAGCCGTGCGGCGCAGAACTCTGCACTGGGCGAGGTTGAAAATGCGACGAGGACATTTTCAACAAGCTGATAGCGAAGCAAATCTCGGGCCGAACCGTTGAGCCGCGGCACGTCATTTGCGAAAGAAAATATTTGCGATAGAAAAGAGCAGTCTGCGATGTGTTCTCCCATAAGAGGCACGCAGCGCCGATTGTTTTTTAGAGTGCCAGCGAGAACTCGAACGCGAAAGGAGGCCTGTCATGCCGCATGGCCCACGGTTCCAGAAACGGGTTGCGGACGCCAAAGCTCACGTCCGCGAGTTGACGCCGGCTGAGGCGGCCGAACAGCAACGGAGCGGCGGCACGCTGATCGATGTGCGCGAGAGCGAAGAATTCCAGAAGGGGCACGCGGCCAAGGCGCTGCATCTCTCCAAGGGAGTGATCGAATGGAAAATTGAAGAGCACATCAGCGACCCGAACGCCACGATCCTTTGCTACTGTGGCGGCGGCAGCCGCTCGGTTCTGGCTGCGGAGAGTCTGCAAAAAATGGGATACACAAACGTCTTCTCCGTCTCCGGAGGATACGCGGCGTGGCAGAAGGCCAACCTGCCGACCGAAACGTGACTCCTTGCTGGGGTCGCCGCTATTCCGCCGGCAGGCCCTCAATCAGACTGACTTCCGAGGCCGTTGGAATGATTCGGCTGAGGCGGAATCCGGCGGTCGCATAGAGCGCGCGATATTCTGCGGCGGTTCGCTCGCGGCCGCCTGGGATTACGAGCATGTTCAAATCGAGCAGCTTGCCGAAAAAGGGCTCATTTCCTGGCGGGATGACACTTTCGACGACGAGCAGACGACCGTCGGGCGGCACCGCGCGACGGACGTTTTTCAAGAGGACCGTGCATTCTTCGTCGGTCCAATCGTGAATAATGTGCCGCATGAAATAGACCTTCGCGCCAGCCGGAACCGAGTCGAAAAAATTGCCTGACATGAGTTGGCAGCGCTCCGTCAGGCCGGCCGCGGCGATCGGGGCGCGGGCGCGCTCGATGACGTTCGGCAAATCGAAGAGGATTCCTCGCAAGTTTGGATTGCGATGGAGCAACATGGCAAGCATGCTGCCATTGCCGCCGCCGATGTCCATGATCGTGCCGATCGCAGAAAAATCGCCAGCGTCGGCGATGGCGGCGGTCTCGCGGCCATGGACGGAGACCATTGCCTCGTCGAAGATGGCGGCTTGCTCCGGATGGCAGGCGAGAAATTCAAATGGCGGCAAATCGAACACCTGATCCCAGCCGCGCTGACCGGTGCGCACGCTGTGCAGCAATTGGCTCCAGGCCAGGAAGTGTTCTTCGCCCATCATGATTGCCATGGGGCGGAGCGAATTCGGCGCATCTTGGCGCAGCGCGGCGCCGAGTTCGGTCAGGGCGAAGCACTGACGCTCCTCTTCGACGAAGACGCCGACGCTGGCAAGCGCGCGGAGCAACCGGTAGAGGGCTTCGGGATGCGCGCCGACGGCTTGCGCCAAATCGGCGGCCGGTTGCGGCCCGGCGGCCAACCGATCGGCGAGGCCTAGCTTGGCGGCGACATAGACCGCTTGCGAAAGCCAATAGCCGGTGATCATCTGAGCGAGTTGCATCGCGTCTCCCTTGTCGATGGCAGGAGCCGTCGGCCCCAATCTTGATCGGGCCGGCCTTGAAAATTACAACTGGTTGTATGGGAGACTGAAAATCGCGGCCGCGCCGTCCACGTCGCCGGTGTCAAACCCTTTCTTGAACCACTTCATCCGCTGGGCCGACGTGCCGTGGGTGAACGAGTCCGGCATAACCGTTCCACGCGCTTTGCGCTGGAGCGTATCGTCGCCGATTTGGTTCGCGGCATTCAGAGCCGATTCGATATCGCCAGCTTGCAGAAAGTTGTATTTTTTCTGTCCCCAATAGGCCCACACGCCCGCAAAGTAGTCGGCTTGCAGTTCGAGCCGGACCGACATGTGGTTCGCCTCGACCGGATCGCCGCGGCGCCGCGCGAGATCGACCGCCTTGTCGTATCCCAGCAAGCGCTGGACATGATGGCCGACCTCATGCGCGATCACGTAGGCCTTGGCGAAATCGCCGTTGGCGTGAAGCTTGACCTCGAGGTCACGATAAAACGACAGATCAATGTAAACTTTCGCGTCGCCGGGGCAGTAAAAGGGTCCGACCGCGGCCTCGGCGCCGCCACAGGCGGTCTGGACTTGGCCCGTATAGAGATGGAGCGTCGGCTTGGGATAGTTGGAATTTCGCCTTTGAAAGACTTCGGTCCAAATCCGTTCGGTGTCTCCGAAGATGACTTTCGTGAAATGGGCCAGTCTTTCTTCGGCAGGATCAGCGTGGGGAGGGGGGCCGGCCTGACGCGCGTTTTGGGGCGGTCCAGGGGGTGCCGGGCCGTTGCCGATCATGTTGGCGAGCTGGGCCGGGTTGACCCCCAGCACCAGCGCGACAATGACAAAAACGAGCGAACCGGCGCCGCCCAGCGCGTAGCGCATCCCGCCGCCCCCTTGCTCGCCGCGATCATCCTCGACGTTTTGGCTTTCTTCGCGATCTTCCCACTGCATGGCGATGTTTCTCCGCGCGACCTGTTTTTCCGACGTTTTTGGTCTGCTGCGCATCGTCCCAAAGAAGCGGCGAATGGTCAAGCAGCCGCGCTGCGAGAGTGAAGAATCCGGCGAGGCGCGGGCGCCTTGGCGCCGCGCTCTCAAGCGCAGCCGAAACTCATGTAGACGCGCGCGAGCGGGCTGTGTTAGCTTGTCGGGCCAAGCACCGGTTTTCATCGCCCGCCCGCGGCATTCGGCCGCGCGGGCGCATCCCTGTCGCCCAGGCCCCCGTTGCAGGACAACCCATGAGCGCGCCAATCCTGTTTTGCCACTTTGGCTATAGCAACTATTTGCCGTTCGTCTTGCAGGCGGCGCGGCGTGCGAATCCGGACAAAGAAGTGGTGCTGTTGGGAGACGAGCGCAATGTGCAACTGGCCCGCGAGTGCGCGGTCACGCACGCTTTTTTTCGGGATTATGCCAATGGCGAAGAAATCGACGCGTTTCACGCGTGCTACCGCTTGATTCAAGGGAAAGATCACCGAGCGTTCAAGTCGGGCGTCGATTGGGTCAAGTTCGTCTTTCTGCGCTGGTTCTATATTTACAACTACCTCCGCGCGCAGCAAATCCAAAGCTTTTGGCACTTCGACTCCGATACGATGATCGTCGAGCCCTTGGCGCCGCAGGAAGGGAAGTTTCAGCCGTACGCCTGCACCGAACAATGCAATGGCATTTGTTTGATGGGCTGGGTTTCCGGTCCGGCGGTCGTCGGAAATTACTTGCGCAAGATCAACGAACTGTTCCACCGCGAGCCTTATCTCGCGGCCCAACAACGCGAGTTCGACGAACAGAGTCCGGGGTATGCCTTCACCGAAATGCGCGCGTTTATGGCATTTCGCGACGAGGAGCGGCCGCCGACCGTACGGCTCAATCGGATTGTCGATGGGGTCAGCTTCGACGATTACATCGTCGTCGAGCATGGTCTGGAGATGGAACGGCTGCCTAATGGCAAACCAGTCAAGCGGGTCGGGCTGAGTTCGGACGGGCGGTTCTATTGCCGCGACTTGGCGACCGGCGCGGCGGTGCGGATGATTTCCTTTAATATGAGCTGGGCGCCGTTTTACCTCTATCCGCTGATTCTCCAACACATGTCCGGCCAGCGCGGCGAGTTGGCCGCGCTGGCTGATTTTGACCGGCTGCCAACCCTCTGTTCACAGATTCCGCGGCGGTATCGGGCCAGCGCGGCGATCAAGCGGATGGGTCGGGCCGTGCCGAGATTCTTTCGCGGACGCGCCGCGGCTGCGACCTGACCGCCGAGCGATTTGCGGCAAACGGCCACAGAGCGAGAGTCAGGGATTTTCCTGCCGCGGAACGGGTTCGCGACCCAAAATAATTTTGCTGGAACAAATGGAGGCGAGGGGCTAGAATGAGCACAGCCGAGCTTGGCAACACGGCTCCGCCGTCGGGGTGGTTTGGCGCTCTTCTCATCCATTTCTGCTTGTCGCGTTTTTTCTCGGGAGAATCCGATCATGCTCCGCCCGTCGCGTGCCGCGTTTACCTTGGTCGAATTGCTGGTCGTGATCACCATCATCGCGATGCTGATGGCGTTGTTGATTCCGGCCGCGAACATGTTTATTGAATCCGGCAAACGGACGAGTTGCTTGAATAATATTCATCAAATCGCCGAGGCGTCGCTCATCTACGAGACGAACAAAACGCATTTTCCGCCGGAACGGACCGACTCAGGGACGATCATCAACTCGAGCACACCGGGCAATGTGACGTTGACCTGGGCTGGCGTTTTGGTCCCCTATCTCGGGCGCGGCGATATCGCCGGCGGGGTGGCCTACATGCCGATCTATGTTTGTCCGTCGAACCCGCCGGACACGATTTCAGACGCCAATCCCGCCTTGTCCTATTCTTGCAACGCAGGCAAGAAGAACGGCTCGCCCAGCCAAACGATTCCGTCCGATTGGAAAGACAATGGCGTCTTCATGGATTATCGAAAGGGCTATGCCGTCGACAACGTGACGAAGGACTTTATCAATCGGAACGACGGCTTGGCCACCACGTTCATGCTGATGGAGAGCTTGTATTCCGGCACCTGGGACAATGTGAACAACGAAATGTTCACGGGAATGGTTTGGCCGCACAGCATCTCGGTGGGGGCGACGCCGGATAACGCGCGCGTCAACGATCCGACGGTCCTGCGAAGTACGAGTCAACCTGCGCAAGCGATCATTTCGAGCAAGCATCCGGGGGGCGCGAACATCGCGTTCTGCGACAGCCACACGATTTTCTTGAGCGATCAGGTCGACCCGATCGTGATCGAGCTGGCGATGACCCCCAATGGCAGAGGGGTCAAGAATGTAAGTTCGACCGCGATTGTCGGCCAGAACATCAAGCCTGCCAGCGGCGCAACCGGCTTCAGCGAAACCGACTTGATCAAGTAAGCGGCCGAAACGTGGTCGCGGTCGATAATGTAATTCAGGTGCGCGATCCAAAAAGTCGCTGCCTCGCAAAACACCACGAGCCGCTCTGATTTCAGAGCGGCTCGTGGTGTTTTCAGTGGACGGTTCTCCGGCCGGTCGTCAGCACGCTCCCTTTAGAATTGCGGAGGGCGCCGCGCTGCCTTGCCGACGAGCATGTCGGTGCTCGCAGTTGTCGGTGCTCGCGGTCAATGTCCGATCGAACGCGGCGCGGCCGACTTGTAATAGTGCGAGTAGTTCATGTACGTCGCTGCGGCGCCGGTCGGCCGAACGCTTTGCGCAATGCCCGTCGTTTGCAGATTGCGGGCGGAAAAACCCGGCCCGGCTTGATTCGGCACATACGGTTGATTTTGTGCCGAGATCGACTGACGGAAGCGATAGTCTTGGAGATCGACTTGCGGGCGTACGATGTTTTGATAGGTTCCAGGCGCAGCGCTGACGTAGCCGCCGGTGGAACTCGCTTGCGGCACCAGTGCCAAATAAGGACTGACCGAAGGCCGATTGTAAACGTTCAAATAGGCGCGGTAGTCATCCGGCGTCGGGCCGTCGTCACGAGCTTGAGCAATGCCTGCACAGCACAACAGCCCGGCCACGAACGCCATACTCCAAAAAGTCGCTTTCATTGTTTGGCTCCTGATACGAGGCCGGCGACGGAACGAATGCAGGCCGTTCCATGACAAAGTCTCTAGTTTAATTATAGGGCTTTCAAGCTTTCAGGCAAACAAGGCGGAGAACTCCCCGCTGCACGTTGCTCTCGATGGTCCCCCCTCGCGGTTCACCGCATCGGTCACGACCCTATGTTTATCGATTGGTGGCGGTCGGTCCGCCAGGGAAAGTCTGGAGGTTTTGGATGGTTTGAGCGCCGAGCAAGGTGACGCCCAGGACCCGTTCAAACGGAGCGATGATTTTGCCCAGCGTGCTGTCCGCGGCAATCCAGTGGTCTTCTTCGAGATAGAGCCGATCGCC